>NZ_JBHVPX010000004.1:0-150297 GCF_042887155.1 Streptomyces sp. NPDC057963 | reverse complement strand
CCACACCCCCGCAATCGCTATTTCTGCGGGTCTGGTGGGCTCTTATTTGTTTAAACTACACCGCCCCTGGCCGGCTGGCCGGAATCGTTTTACACACGATGCCTGCCAGCCGTCCAGGGAGACCTCCGATCCGTTGTTCAAGTAGTGACGGAGAGCGCTGGCTGTGGTGTCGACGAACGCGTTGGGTACGGCGCTGGCATCGACCCACCGGACCTGGGAGTGCTTGCGGGGTTCGCGGTTTTCGGGTTCGCCGGTCCATTCGTGGGCGGCAAAGACGACGGTGAGGAAGCCGTTGGGGGCTTCGACGCCCCAGGCGCCGTGGATGATGTGGGCGACCTTGAGGGACTCGGGCTTCACCGTGAGGCCGGTCTCCTCGTAGAGCTCGCGGACCGCGGTTTCGGTGATGGGCTCGCCCGGCTCGCTCTTGCCGACCGGGAGGTCCCACATTCCCTGGGCGAACTTGGCGTTCTCGCTGCGTTGGAGAAGGACTACGCGGTTGGTGGCCTTGTCGTGGACGATGACGGCGGCGACCAGCAGGGTCATCGATTCGAGTGCCGGCTTGAGGGCCTTCGGCTGGTCGTCAGTCTGCTGGGCCACGGTGTTCCCTTCGTCGGGCGGGTTGTTGGGCATGTTAGGCGAGGGCTTCGCGGGCGCGGCGGGCGAGATCGGCGGCGCCGGGCACTTTGCGACGCTGGTAGACCGCGAGGGTGGAGCGGATCGAGGTGATCGCCTTGCGGGTGCGGTCGGAGGTCATGCCTTCCATGAGGACCAGGGCCTGGGTCCAGGCGGCGACGGCCTCGTCGGCGCGGGCCTGAGCGGCGAGGCTGTCTCCGAGGTCGGCGTGGGTTAGGGCGTGGACGCGCTTGTACTTCACAGGGTCCCAGCGGGTGAGCGCGTCCCGGTGCTGTTGCTCGGTGCCGATGTGGTCGGCGAGGTCGGTCAGCGTGCGGGCGGTGTGGCTGGCCACGGTGCCGGCGGCGGGGCCGCTCACGCGGGAGTAGCTGGGCTGGGGGCCATCGTCCCGGAGAAGGGCGTCTTCGGCAGCGAGTAGGGCGCGCGCGGCCAAGGAGTGCTCGTCGGTGGCGGCGTAGGCGCGGGCGTGGGTGATGTGGAGCAGGGCCTCGGTCTGGCCGTCGACGTGGCCGAGACCTGCGCGTAGGGCGCCTTCGACGAGGTCGACGCAGTGATGGGGCTGCTTGAGGCTGAGGGCCTGGTGGGCGAGGGCGCGCATCATCCAGGCGGCGTGGCCGTGGGGGTCGGCTTCGCAGGCGAGCTTGTAGCCGACCTGGTAGTAGCGCTGGGCGGCGCCTTCCTGGCCGAGGTCGTGGTGCTTCCATCCTGCGAGGTAGGCAAGTTCGGCGACGGCGCCGAACGCGGCTCGGCGTAAGCCTTCGCTGGGGAAACGTCCACGCAGCATGGGGGCGGCGGTGTCGGCGAGGTACGCGGTGACGGTGGTCAGGCCGTGCCCGCCGCCGAGGCGCTCGTCGGCCGCGCTGAAGGCCGCGGTGATCTGGCGTACGACGTCCACATCCTCCGCCCCCACCAGGGACGTGCCGGTGCGGGCACGGAGCATGCGGGCAGCGGCTTCGTGGTCGTATCCGAGCGGCATGGCGACGCCGGCGGTGGTGAAGGCCGCGATGGCGAGGAAGCGGCGGCGCTCGACGTCGGCGCGGCCCAGGTCGGAAGCCGCGAGGACGGGGTCGGATTCCGCCGGCGCTTCGTCATCGCTGGCCTGGAGTCCGATCTCGGTCTGGGTAATCGTGCGCCCCGCTCGACGGGACAGCGCTTCGGCGAGGTACTGGCCTACTCGGCCCGACGGGGCACGGGTGCCGTTCACCCAGTGGGAGATAGCCGACTTGTTGGTCTGGAGCATCTCGCCGTTCTCGGCGGCGATGCGCCGCACGTCTCGGGCGAGCGCCTCGTAAGTGCAATCGGCCGCGTTGATGACGTCGCGCAGACGAGTGTTGGGATCTCTCTGCGCCGCCAAGATCGCCTCCACTCCGGAGCTGTAAACCGCGTATACCGCTTCAACTGCCTTCCACCGTACCCACTGAGCGTGACCAACGGTTCACTTATCAGCAGCCGCCCGGAACGGCCCGACCGTGATCCAGGCTCCCCCTTGGTCCGGGCGGCACCCCGAAGTTCCGTACGCCCACACCAGGCTCGGGCATTCCTGTGCCCGGACCCGGCCGATCAGAGACGGAGACACGGTGACCACCATCGACACCACGGCCATCACGGTCGAGCTGCCCGAGGCGTTCGACCCGCGCTGGAGCCGCCTGCCCGGCTTCCTGGTCGACGGCCGGCACATCACGATCGACCCGGCCGAGTACTTCTTCCGCTTCGAGTCGAACACCTGGCTCGTCGCTGACTGGGAGCTGGTCAAGGCCCAGCTCCTGGGACTGGACGAGACGACCGAGAGCGCGGTCGAGCAGCTCGCGCTCGACTTCATCAAGCAGCACAGCGAGTCCACGTCCGACGCGGCCCGCGTCCTGGCCACCGCGTACGAGGTGTACGCGTACCTCTTCCGCGAGGAGCACCTGGCCAGCCTCGGCCTGCCGCAGATCACCGTCGACCACCTGCGCATGCTGCGCGAAGCGGCCACGCTGATGGCGCTCAACAAGGTGGAGCTGGACGGGCACATCTCCAACGTCGGCCCGTGCTGGTTCTTCCCCGCCGCCACGTCCGTCGTCTTCGACCTGGACGACGAGACGGGCGGAATGCTGGACGAGGTCTACCACGGCGGCTGGTTCAACGAGCACCGACGGATCGAGTCCATCAAGGCCCACGCCGCGCTCGGCGGCCGACTCGTGCACGGATGCCAGTCCGTGCCGGACCAGTCCGGTGGCGTGGTCGCGCCCTACGGTGCCTCGATGGCCAACTTCCGTGATGACCTGGCCCAGTTCAAGGCGGGCTGGATCGAGCAGGTCTACGCCCACCGCGTGACCGAAGACGAGTAGCCCTGCCCCCAGTACGGCTCCGGGGCGGGCCAGCTCGCGCGCGCCCGCCCCGGAGTCCACCAGCCCCTGGAGACCTCATGGACCAGAGCCTGTCCGCCACCCTGCTCGCCGACTTGTGCGCTCTCGTCGGCAAGCCCCTCCCCGAACGTACCGAGATTCGCGTCTGGGGCATGTCCGGCGTCGAACGCGTCGCCTTCCCCGACAGCACCACGGCCGTCTTCAAATACGCCAAGGAACCCTTCGACCGCGAGGCCCAGGCCCTGCGATTGGCCTACCAGCGACGGCTCCCGGTCCCCGCGCTCCACGCAACCGCCATGCAGGACAAGTGGCTCGGGATGCTCATGGACGACCTCGGCACCCCCGTACGGGACGCAGACGACCTCGACGGCGTCGCCGCCGCCGTGATGCTCCATGCCGCCCGCCCGGCGGGCGGTCTGCCCCTCCTCGACGGTGCCAGCCTCGCAGCCCTGCCCGGCCGAGCCCTCGATCACCTCCAGCGGCTGCGAAAAGCCGACCGATGGACGGACTGCGACGACATCGAGACCGCGCTGGGGAAGATCTCCGCAGCGGCCGAGACCCGCGTCCAGGGGGCGACGCTCGACCCGTTCGGCTGGGTCCACTCCGAGTTCCACCCCACGAGCGTCCACATCGGGGAACACGGCTGGCACCTCCTCGACTTCGCACGCGCCTTCACCGGACCCGGCCTTATCGACCTCGCCTCCTACCACGGCACCACCGACGTACCGAGCCCCTTCCGCATGCGGATGCTCCTGGAGCAATACGTCACCGCAGGCGGTCATGAGGACGCCCTCGCCGCCCGGGGCGGCCTGACCGCCGAGGCGTGGGCCTTGGGCTGGCACCGCATGTGGGCCGTGGAGTGGTTCATGGAACAGGCCATCCGCTGGATCAACGACCCGGCCAAGGACCCCGCGTACATCCCCGTCGTCCGCCGCCACCTCAATGACGTGGTCCGACTCCTGGAGGTCTAGGTGCTCGCCCAGGTCTCCCCCTGGTACGCCCACGCAGCCCAGCGCACAGCCGCCGCTCCCGCGCACGCCCTCACCGCACCGACCCGGATGGAATGGAGCACCCACGCCGGCATCGGTCCCGGCGCCGAGATCCTGGGACGGAACCTGTGCGGAAAACGCGTCCTGGAGCTGGGCTGCGGCCCCGGCCACAACGTGGCCCACCTCGCGAAGCACCACCAGGCCCGCGTCACCGGCGTGGACCTGGTCGGTCTCCAGGTACGCCGCGCCCGCTCCCACTACGGCCACATCGACGGCGCCACGTTCGCTGCCGGCCACGCACTGCACCACCTGCAGGCCACCGGCCAGACCTTCGACGCGATCTACTCCGTCTTCGGCGCCGTCGGCCTCGTCGCCCCCGAGCTGCTCCTTGCCGCCATTTCACGACGCCTGAAACCGGGCGGTGTGCTGGCCTTCTCCGTCCCTCACCCGGCACGGGCCGGAAGACATCCATCCACGGACGACTGTCCGCGTGAGGACTACGTCACCATGCCTGACCGCACCCGACTGCCCCTCGCTCGATGGGAGTTCGACGCCCGCCGCTGGGGAGCCCACCTCTCCCGGACCGGCCTGCGCATCACATCGGCGCTGGAGCTGCGGCACCCGCGTCGCGACCCGTGGCCCACCACGCTCCTGATCACCGCCTGTAAACGCTGACCGATGGAGGCAACGATGCCCCTGCCCTACCTACTCCTGGACATCGACGGCGTCCTGATCCCGTTCCCGGCCGCCGGCGGCAGCACCCCGCCCACCCACGTCCGCCACACCGTCCTGCCCACCGGCCGGCACCTCGACGACCCCGTGCCCATCTGGCTCGACCCGAGCCAGGGCGGCATTCTCACCGACCTCCTGACCAGCGGACTCGTCACCCCCGTGTGGTGCACGAGCTGGCGCAGGGACGCCACCACGATCATCGGCCCTCTCCTGGGGCTGCCCGACTTCCCTTACATCGACCTGCCTCGCCCTCAGATCACCACCAGCCACCCCGACGGCTACCTCTGGAAACGAGACCACGTCGACGTCTGGCTGGCAGACGCCCCCGCCGTCTGGATGGACGACGACTTCACCGGCCTCGACCATGACTGGGCGATGGAGCGCACTACGAAGGGAACAGCTACCCTCCTCATTCAGCCCGACCCGCACCTCGGTCTACAGCCCGAGCACCTGACTGAGGTCACGAGGTGGCTCACACAGGTACCCACAGCTCGCGCAGCCTGACGACCGATGCCCTCGCCGCCACGGACGGGGAGGGAAAGCGAGTCTCGTTGTTGGGGAGTTCTTCCCCCGAAGGCCGGTCAAGGCCCCCCCTGCACCGGCCGGGATAGCGTCCTCGGATGAATCTTCATCTCATCAACGATGTGCCCGACGGTCTGACCCGACGAGCGCGAACCTTTGTCGGCACGCATGGCGTCAAAGTAGACGTTCGCCCCGTTGAGGGGCACCGGGAGTGGTGGCTCGAACGAGACGTTCCACCAGCGGTGATTGATCGGATGGCCTCCTACCAGAACCGATGGGGCGGTCTGCTCCTGCCACCCGCACCGAAGTACGACGGAGGCCCGAAGTACTTCGATCCGGACTCGCCGGAGGAGGGCTCCGCAGGATGGTGGTTCGAAGCCGGAATGCAGCGGACCGCGGTCCCCTACTCGTTCATGATCAGTCCGTCCGGCGAGTTCGGCATTCAGGCAGAAGAGTGGGCGCCCCTCCACGCAACCATCGAGGGTTGGGTGGAGTCGGTGGCCCTGGCCCACCACGCGTCCGGGTGGGCGAAACAGGTCACCAAGCTCGTCGGAGATGACGTCTCCAGCATCGACTTGACGGGTTACGTGCAAGTACGCGAGGTGACGGGCCTGACGGACACCTGGTGGCGAGGGCAAGATACGTTGATCGCTCTCTACAGCGGTGAGGCCGCTGCGCTGAACTTCCCCAGAGGCCGCACTGCCGTGATCTACTCCGGCCTCGACGATTGGGGGCTGCGAGGAGGTGTGGATGACGACGGCTGACGTGCCGTCCACCTCATCTCGGTTGCGGTTTAAGCGAGGTAGGCACGGTGTCCGTCAAGAGGCGATCGATAGTCTCTTCGTGTGACCGCCAACGAAGATCGCCAGTTTCCCGACGCCCTTGCCGCTGCGATGGCAGTTCGGATTGAGTGCATCGGCGAGGACGGGGTCGACTTCGAGCCCTATGAGTACTTCCTGTCTGCCGATGAGACCACTGACTGGTTTCGCGCGTGGACAGGCAACACCGAGGTGAACGGAGCCGAGTTCCGTGTCTTCGGCCAGGACGGCACCGGCGGTTACGCGGCGTTCTGGCTGGTTCGGCCGGGTAGGGGGCTCGCACAGCAGCCCATCGTTTTCCTGGGCTCCGAAGGGGAGACAGGCGTCGTCGCCAGCAACCTGGCTGCCTTCCTGTGGCTTCTGGCTGACGGCTTCGGCCCGTGGGAGGCTGCCACTTCGGACGAGCCCGAGCCCGATTGGGCTCCCCAGGTCAATCGTGACCTGGCGGCTGTTGCGGAGCGTTTTGCTCCGGGCCACCGTGCATCGGCCGCAGCGATCATCGCTCAGGCCGCGCACGAGTTCCCTGACTTCGAGGACACCATCGAGAAGCACTGCCGTTGAACCCGAACCGATGCCCCTGCCGCGATGGCCAGCGAGGGCATCAGGTCGGCGTCAGCGGCGTCGACCGCGGTCTTCAGCCCTCCTCGCTACTGGGGCGGCCGAAGTGACTTGCGCGGAAGGAACCAATGACGCCTGCTTGAAGGTGCTTCGGCTGCGAGCCGCCTGTGTCCGTCGATTCGGCTGGGCGGTGACACGCCAGTTCAGGACCTCGGCGGGGTGCTCGGCGCTGTCGAGTTCCCGCTCGGTGCCCACCTCAGCCAGGAGGCGGCCGGCGTTGTGGCCCTCGGCTTCGGCACGGGCGAGGGTCGTGGTCAGCGCAGGCCAGGAAGGGTCGGCCATGATGCGGTCGGCGTGGTCGGGGAGGGTCGCGCGCAGGTCCTGCTCGAAGCGGCGGGAGGTCTCGGCTCGTGGGGCGCGGCGGGTCAGGTCTGCCAGGACGGGTGTGGCGGCCTGCTGGTAGCCGGCTTGGAGGTGGCGGAAGGCTTCGTCGGCTGCTGCCGCTTGCTGTTGGTGGCCGCGCTGCTCGTGCCACTTGGCGGCGGCGCGGGCCAAGTGCACGGTGGCGAAGAGCAGGGCGATGGCGAGTCCGCCGGGTTCGTTAGAGGTGTAGGCGAGTTCCTTGGCGGCTTGGCGTAGTGCGGTGGCTGCTTGGTGGTCGGCGCGGGTGGCGGAGCGACGGGCGCGGTTGAAGGCCGAGGCGGCTGCGCGCAGCTCCGTGCGGTGCGGGCCGGGTGTGGCGGTGGCGATGTTGTAGAGGACGTCGCCGAAGTCGGCGAGGTGGGCCTGGGCGGCGGCATCGTCGTCGGAGTCGAGGACGGTGTGCGCCGTCTGCATCACGGCGATGGTGTGCTGCCAGGGCTCGGCGGGATCTGCCGCGAACCTAGGGCGGTCGACGACCTCCTGGTCGGGGAGACGCTCGCGGAGGCGGTTGATGGAGAGGTCGGGGGCGAGTTTCGAGCCGCCGTACCAGACGGGCTCGCCGGCGCTGTTGGTGTCGCCGGGTGCGGCGAGGCTGTAGCCGATCACGTCGCCGCTCTCGGGGCCGAGGCGTGTCTTGATTTTAACGACTTGGTACGCGATAGCCGGGGCCGTCAGAGCGATTCGATGGGCCTTGGCGATCCTGCGAGACTGCTGGCATGACTGGCACGATCGTGGTCGGCGACTATGACCCCCGATGGCCCGAGCGGTTTGAGGACCTGCGGGAGCGGCTTGCACCTCACGTCGCGGACCTGGCTGTATCCATCGAGCATGTCGGAAGCACAGCCGTGCCCGGATGTGCTGCCAAGCCGATCATCGACCTCGACATTGTGGTGGCCGAGGACGCCACCATGCCTGCGCTGATCTCCCGGCTTTCCGAGCAGGGCTACCGGCACGAAGGCGATTTGGGGATTCCGGGGCGGGAGGCCTTTCAAGCCCCTCCTGCGGCTCCCGAACATCACCTGTACAGCGTGGTCGCAGGCTCCAGACCCCACCTTGATCACGTCTTGCTCCGTGACTACCTACGTCAGCGGCCCGATGAAGTCCGGCGCTACAGCGCGTTGAAGGTGGCCCTCGCACAGCGGTTCCGTGCCGACAGCCAGGGCAGGCGGGACTACTCGAGGGCGAAGAGCGCTCTGGTAGAGGAACTGGTCGCGAAGTCCTACGTCGCTCGGGCCGCCGGAGAACCGTGACGTGACGGTGGCCGCACGGGTTGGTGATGTCGTGATGCATTACCGAGCCCGTGCGGCCTTGTCTCATCCTGCCTTCTGCGGCCTTGAGCGTGCACATCTGGGCGTTCTGATCGAGGAGTTGGCCGACCCCTGGCTGGGGCGGTGCGAGTCCGAGTTGCGTGAGCGTCGTGGCGGAGAGCGCAAGCGGGCCGCCGGAGCCGGGCCGGATCACAAGCTGGTCTTCACCGACAGGGTCCTGGTCACCGTGGTCCACCTGCGTCTGCAGCTGCCGCATGCAGCTCTGGCCGGGCTCTACGGTGTCTCCCGCCCAACCGTCACCCGCGCCATCCACGAGATCCGCCCGCTGCTGGCTGTCCGCGGCTTCGCCGTCCCCGACCGGCCCGGCATCCGCCTGCGCACCCTGGCCGATGTCTTCGCCTACGCCGAGGCCGAGGGTGTCGAGCTGCGCATCGACGGCACCGAGACCCAGGTCCGCCGCCCCCAGGCCGGCCGCCCCGGCCGCAAGGCGTTCGTATCCGGCAAGAAGAAGCAGAACACCGCCAAGACCACCACCATCAGCGACGGCTCGGGACGCCTACTGTGGTCCGGGGCCGACCGGCCCGGCAGAATGCACGACCAGACCGCGATGCGCACCGAAGGCATCGCCGAGCAGCTGTGTCTGCATCCGCAGGTCAAGGCGAAGGTCGACGAGGGATACAGAGGCCTGGCCAACGACTTCCCCAACCAGGTCCAGGCACCGCCACGCAAGCCGAAGGACAAAGTGCCGCTGGGCGAGAACTACGCCTGGCGCGAGGCGCGCCGACGGCAATCCTCCGCGCGGATCTGCGTGGAGCACACCATCGGCGAGGAGAAGAAGTGGCGGCCGCTCCAGCGGTACCTCGGCCGGCGCGATTCCTACGCCGAAACCCACGCCGCCATCGCCGGACTGGTCTCCGACCGCGCGGCCCGCAGGCCCACCCGGCGGCACACGAGCACCGAACTCGTGCTCGCCTGGAAGGCCGCCTGCTGATCACCCACCAGCCGACCCGCCAGGCCAGCACGCCCCGACCTCAATCGCGTACCGAGTCGTAATCCCGAGGGACTGCAGCACGGTGAAGTAGTCGGCCTCGGTGTGTACGGCGGCGGCGACCGCGTACGCCCGCTCGCGCAGCCACTGCCGTGCGGTAACGGTCTGGCCTTGGCGCGCGGCCTTGGCGCGTTCGGCGCCGGTGGGGGTGCGGGGGGCCGTGAGATCGCCGGACTTCAGGCGGCGTAGGAAGAACTCGGTCTCGATCCTGCGGCACTCGGCCTGGGCCCGTCGGCCGTCCTGGTGGGTGCGTGGGCGGCGTCCGTCGGCGCGGACGGTGGTGGCCATGATGTGGATGTGGTCGTCGGCGTGGCGTACCGCGATCCATCGGCATGCCCTCTCGTCGCCGTCGGGGGCGATGCCCGTGGCGTGCACGACGCGGCGGGCGACCTCGGCCCACTCGGTGTCTGTGAGGTAGCGGTCGCCGGGGGCGGTGCGGACCGGGCAGTGCCAGACGTGCTGCGGTGGCTTCTTGCCGCCCAGCTCGCGGGTGCGGAGGTCGACGTGGTGGTCGAGTCGCCTGGCGAGCTGGGAGTAGGTGGCTGCCGGGTCGCGGCCGGGGTCGGGAGCGCCGGTCATGTCCCAGGCGGCGACGATGTGGGGGTTGGTGTGCTCGTCGCGGCGCCCAGGGCCGAAGAGGTAGGCGATCAGTCCGCGGCTGTCGGAGCCGGTGGAGACGTCAGGAACCATGAGCCGTGCCGTTCGTCAGGAGCTGGTCGATGAGGTGGAAGCTGCTCCGTACTGCTTGCTCGACACGGTCGAGAACCGCCTCGGCGCGCTCGGGCGCGGTTCCTCGGTTGATGGCTGCGGTGATCTGGTTGAGGTTGCCGCCGATGCGGTTCAGCGCGACGGTGTGCGCCTCGACGGCCTCGATCAGCGGGCGGAGAGGATCGTCCTCCGGGCTGCCGACCATCCCCGCTTTGCCCTGCGCGACGGCCAGGGCCGCGTCTCCGACGAATCCGGCGAACCTCTGACCGCGCTGGTGAGCGGCGGCGCTGATCACCTGGACCGCGGTGCGCGTGAAGCGGATGGTCTTCTCCTGGTCGCGCTTCTCCACGGTGCGCTTGCGGTTCAGCTGCGCGGGCAGGGCGGGGGCGTCGAGATCCCGCCAGGAGGGCTGCTCGACGAGCGGTTGGGCATCGGTAGGCGTACGGGGAGGAGCGGAGTCGGCTGCGGGCCGGAAGGAGTCCTCGGCCACCCCCTGCTCCGGCTCGGGCGCCCCCTGGCGCTCGGCCTTGTCCTCCGCCACCCCTGAGGCGGGGGCAAGCGCGGACGAAGCCTCGTTAGAGGCTCGTTCGCTCCAGCTTGCTGCTGGTCGTCGGGTGAGCCTGAACAACTTCCTGCGGCGGCGGGAGGTGGTGTCGTCGGTGCTTGATTCGGGCATGGTGGTGCTCCGTCAGTAGTGGGGTGGGGCTTCGTCGCATCCGTCGCATCCGTCGCGTGGCTGGTCAGCGCAGGTACGGAGAGGGCCGCAGGTACGGATCGATCCGTAACGGCGAGGAGATCCGTCCCCGCGCTGACCTGCGCGGGGACGGATGCGACGGATCGATGCGGACCTGGAGTCAGCGAGCGGGCCTGGGGCCTGCGGTCCCGCTCGGCGGCCCTGTGGGCAGCGTCCCGGACGGAGGGGCGGGTGGCCTGCCCGGGGTCGGACGTGCCGGGACCCCGGCGGTGGGTACCGATGGGGCGGGGGCAGGGCAGTAGCGAGCCCATGCGTCCACGAACTGGTTACGGGCGTACGCCTTGGCCTGCCGGCCGTTCTCGAACCGGTAGTTAGCCGGGCTGATACCGAAATCGCGCAGCAGATTCGCCAGGTGGTAGGCGTTCAACCCCTTCGTGCCGTACTCCGCCCACGGGGCCTCGGCGTCCTGGATGAGCACGGCGAGCAGGTCCTGGCTGCGCAGAGCCTCCCGACCGCCCTCCTGGTCGAAGACGCGGCGGATGTCACGCAGCAGCCGCGTCTTCAGCGTTGTCTGCTCGTCCTGGACCACCTCGTTGCGCGTCATCGCCAGACAGGCGGCACGTGCTTGCGCGGGCCAGTGACCGCCGGCGAGGTCGGCGACGATGACGAGCGGCTCCCATGTGTCGGCGGCGCGGTCCTCGACGGGCATCTCCGGCACCGAGCCCGCGACGGTGCCGCGCAACGGGATCAGCCAGTCGGCCAGCCGGTCGCGCAGCGCGTGGAGTTCCGGTACGGAGTAGCGCGATCGGAACGGGGTGATCCGCTCGCCCGGCTTGCGCTTCTGCATGCGGATGACGATCGCGCGGTCCATGATCGTGTCCGGCAGGTCACCGATACCGGCCAGCGCCGCCATCGCGAAGGTGGGGAACGCGGTCGGCTTGTGCTCCGGCCCGGAGATCCGCCAGGCGGGCCGGTTGCGCTGGTGCCCGGCGTTCAGCAGGCCGCGCAGGTCTTCTTTGTCGCCCGCTTTGGGGCCGAAGATGGTGTCGGCCTCGTCCACCAGCAGCGTCGGCGGGTTCTTGCCGATGACGCGGAAGGCGACCGCGGGGGAGGTGTTCACCGTCATCATCGGCTGGTGGACGGTCTCGTAGAGGACATCCAGGAGACGGGACTTGCCGCACCCCTTGGTCGGCCCGACCACCGCCAGCCGTGGCGCGTGCTGGAGGCCGGGTTGGATGTGGGAGGCCGCGACCCAGAGGGTGACGGCGGTCAGGGCCTCGTCGCTCGGAAGAACGACGTACCGCCCGATCGCTGCACGGAGGTCGTCCAGCAGCGCGCTGCCTTCGCCTGCGGCCCCGCCGCCGTCTTGGGCTTCTGGTCCGCCTGGAGCAGGATCGCCTGCGCTGTCCGACGCGGTCGTCGGGGCACTGACCTCGGCAGGTCGCGAATCGCGCGAACTCCGGTGCGGAGCATCGGCGGTCGGGCCTCCGATGTCGGGGCGTGCTTCCCGGTCGCGAGGCAGGCCCTGGCCCGGGACCGCGATCGGTGGCCAGGCAACACCGGATGCCTTCGAGGTGGCGGGGGACGTAGGGTCCTTCATAGACGTTCCTCTCGGGTGGAGGACGAGACAGGCAAGGTCTCGCCCTCCACCGGTTCGTTCGTTCAGGGGTGGGCGACGTGCAGGGGAATCTCCGGCCCTCGGCGTAGGCGCGCCGAGGGCCGTTCCCTTGTCTGAGCGGGCCGGTGACTCATGAGGCCAGGCCCCAGTCGCCCCCGCCGTCGATCAGCGCGCGCTCGTAACGCAGCAGTTCGGCCTCGGGGTAGAGGACTCGCTTGCCGACCTTGATGCCGCGGGGTCCCTTCTGGAGATGGCGCCAGTAACGGACGGTGCTCTCGGCGGTGCGGTAGCGCTCGGCGACCTCGGCAATGGTCAGGCATCGCATGCGTTCCCATTCGGCTAGGCGGCGATTCGATCTGCATAAGGAGTACCTCACGATCGGCGGTTAGCCAAACCGGGAAGCCCATGTTTCAATTCGGATAGCGATGGTCGCGATGGAGGTTCGATGGGCGACGACATGACGGGGGGCGGCGAGGTGCCGCTGCTCTACAGCGAGGGCAACGTGGCGGGCCGCGTGGCACTGGAGCGCGAGGTCAGAGGGTGGAGCACGACCGAGCTGGCCGAGCGGGTGACCAGAGCGGGCGTGAAGATGAACCAGACGGCCGTGTGGCGCATCGAGAACGGGTCGCCCCGCCGCCGGATCAATCTCGATGAAGCGCTCGCCTTCTCCCGCGTCTTCGAACTCCCCCTCGAAGAGCTGATGTCCCCGCCCCTCGAAGGGCTCGACATCGACAGCCGACGGCTCGTCCAGGAAGCCGTCGAAGCGTTCTACGAAGCTCGCGACGCCCGCGACCGCCTGCACCGCGCCGTGGTCGCCGTCGCCGGCCACATCAAGGCCCACCCCGACAGCTCGCGCGCGATCAACGAGCAATGCCTCCGCCTCATGGGCGACGAGCGGGACGCCCGTGTCCTCAGCGGCGACATCGAGGACGGCGGCCACTACTGAAAACCAGCACCAAGGAGAAGCCACTTGGCGAACATCCAGAAGCGCCCCAACCGCAAATGGCGTGCCCGATACCGCGACCTCGACGGCAAGGAACACGCCCGCCACTTCGACCGCAAGATCGACGCCCAGCGCTGGCTCGACGAAGTCACGACCAGCGTGGTCACCGGTCAATACGTCGACCCGCGCTCGGCAAAGAAGCCCTTCAAGGAGTACGCGGAGGAGTGGCGGGCCAGCCAGCCGCACCGGCCGTCGACGGCCAAGGCCGTAGCCCAGCACCTGCGTTGCTACACCTACCCCGTCTGGGAGAAGCGGGCACTCGGCGCGATCAAGCCTGGTGACGTGCAGAGCTGGATCACCAGCCTGACGACCACCCACAAGCTCGCCGCGAGCACGTCCCGCACCGTCTTCAACACGGTCAACGCCGTCTTCCGGGCAGCAGTCCGCGACTGCATGATTCCGCACAACCCCTGCACCGACGCGAAGCTGCCCACAGTCCCGAGGAAAAAGGTCGTACCCCTGGCCGTCGAGCAGGTGCGGACGCTGGCCGAGGAGATACCCGGACGCTACAAGGGCCTGGTCCTACTGGGCGCTTGCACAGGGCTCCGCCCCGGCGAACTCTTCGGCCTCCAGCTCCGGCACGTGGACCTGCTGCACGCCACCGTCTCGGTCGAGCAGCAGGTCCAGCAGACCGCCAAGCACGGCGTGTACGTCTGCCCGCCCAAGACCGCTCGATCACACCACACGGTCCCGCTCCCCCGCATAGCGGTGGATGCGATGAAGGCCCACCTGCGGGACTTCCCCGCCGATGGGCCCGAGAGTTGGATCTTCACGGCGCCGCAGGGCGGGCCCGTGGTCTACACGCACTTCATGGACGGGTCCTGGCGGCCCGCCTGCGCGAAGGCCGGCATACCGAAGGGCACCGGACCCCACGCCCTCCGGCACCACTACGCCAGCCTGCTGATCAAGCACGGCGAGTCCGTGAAGACGGTCTCCGAACGCCTCGGCCACACCAACGCGGCCATGACGCTGAACATCTACACCCACCTGTGGCCCGACTCCGAAGAGCGGACCCGGGCTGCGGTCGACAAGGCGTATGCGGACCGCCCTGCCGACGGCGAGGCGCCTGCCGCCGAAGCGGTGTAGCGGCTACCCCCGCCGCTGGCTGGAGCCGTTGGCGTACGGCAACAGGGCCGGCCGGTCGATGAGACTGCCAGGGCTCCGGCGCCTCTAGTAGTACTCCCGGATGTATCCCAGTGCCCTCCCAAAGACATCTTGGTCGCGGATCTTGAACTTGATATAGAGCGCCTTGCGGAGTGCCTGCTGGACGAGGCGATCGCCCTCGTTAGTGCCCTGCCAACCGTCAAAGCGGACGGTACGGACGACGGAGTCGACCTCGTCGACGACCTTCTCAGCAATGATCGGGGCCCCCTCGCCTTTGAGCGACTCGAAGAGTTCGGTCAACGCAGCCTTTCCGCGCTCCTCGCGGGGCACCTCGGCAGCGGCCTTCTCCGCTGCGACCGTGTCCCGCGCCAGCGCGAAAAGCTCTTTGAGGAAATCCAGTGATGCCTGCTGAGAGTGGGCGTACTTCTCCCGCAGAGCATTCAACCGCTGGCCGAGCTCGATAAAGGCTGGGTTACCGACGTGCTTGGCAATGCGGGCGGTGATCCACTTCTCGACCTCACCGGGGTCGATGTCCTTGCGGTTTCCGGTCATCAGGTCCTCGATCACCTGCGCATCGAGGACGATGGTCTCCAGGTCGGTGCGGGGGACCTCGACGGCAACGTGCTCGTTTATGAGCTCAAGGGTCTTGGCGCCCAGTGTGTGCCAGACCAGCCGGCCGGTGACGTCGGTGGGTTGTACAGACTGGTAGACGTCGGTCAGCCAGCGGTAATCCGACTCATGCTCGGACAGGATCGGGTCCGGGGAGAGGGTCTCCCACAGCTGGGCGACGACGCTGTACGCGGCTCCGAAGGCATCGCGGGACTCGTCGGAGTCGATCGCGGTCTGTGCCTGGATCAGCCCCTCGTAGCCGCCGACGGTGCGGTCGACGCCCGTGAAGAACGCCAGAGCAGCCTCGATCGCCAGCCCGAGCTGGTCGCGGAGGACCGCGATGTTGGAGATGACCTGCTGGACGGACTTGTCGTCGAACTCGAAGGCCTTGGCGACGTCGTCGAAGATGCCGAGGTAGTCCACTATCAGGCCGTGGGTCTTCGCGGGCGGGTAGACCCGATTGGTGCGGCAGATCGCCTGGAGCAGGGTGTGCTCGCGCAGCGGCTTGTCGATGTACTGGGCGTAGAGGATCGGGGCGTCGAAGCCGGTGAGCAGCTTCGCGGTCACGATGATGATCTTCAGCGGGTCGGCCGGGTCGTTGAAGCGGGCGGTGATCCGCTCCAGCTCCTCACGGCCCGGGGTCCACTGCTTCCACGTCGGCTTGTCGCTGCGGCCGGTGGACATCACGATCGTGGACACGTCCGGGCCGAGCAGGCCGTCGAGCTCTTTCTTGTACGCCACGCAGGTGGCCTTGTCGTAGACCACGACCTGCGCCTTGAAGCCCTGCGGGGCGACCTTGGCGGTGAAGTGCTCGGCAATGTCGGCGGCGATCTTGCAGACCCGGGCGGGGGCCTTGATCAGGGCCTCCAAGGAGGCGGCCTTCTTCGACAGGGTGGTGCGGTCCTCCTCGGTGAGCCCGTGGCGGTTGGCGAGCTCGGCAAAGGCCGTGGTGATCGCCTCCTCGTCCAGGTGAATCTCCGAGAGGCGTGGCTCGAAGTGCAGCGGCAGGGTGGCGCCGTCGCGGATGGAGTCGGAGAAGGAGTAGCGCGAGAGATACCCGTGCTCGTCGGCCCCGGAGCCGAACCACATGAACGTGTTGTGGTCGCGCTTGTTGATCGGCGTCCCGGTCAGCCCGAACAGGAACGCGTTGGGCAGCGCCTCGCGCATCTTGCGGCCGTAGTCGCCCTCCTGGGAGCGGTGGGCCTCGTCGACCATCACGATGATGTTGTCGCGTGCGTCCAGCACACCGGATGCTTCACCGAACTTGTGGATCGTGGTGATGATGATCTTCCGCGCCCCCGTGCCCAGGAGCTCCTGCAGCTCCCTGCGGGACTCGGTGGAGACCAGGTTGGGGACGTCGGAGGCGTTGAACGTCGCGGTGATCTGGGTATCCAGGTCGATCCGGTCGACCACGATGATCACCGTCGGCGAGGTCAGCCCCGCCATTGCGCGCAGCTTCTGCGCGGTGAACACCATCAGCAGCGACTTCCCCGACCCCTGGAAGTGCCAAATCAGCCCCTGCTTGATCCGCCCGTGCAGCGCCCGCTCCACGATCAGGTTGGTCGCCTGGAGCTGTTGGAACCGCGCGATCACCTTGATCTTGCGGTGCTGCTTGTCAGACGCGAACAGCGTGAAGAACCGCAGGAAGTCCAAGATCGAATCCGGATCCAGAACGCCCTCGACCGCCCCCTTGACCGCCACGAGGCCCACCTTCACCGGCGTGTGGTCGTCACCGGACTCGTCCTCCCGCCACGGCCCCCACAGCTCCACCGGCATCCCGACCGAGCCGTAGCGGAAGTCCTTGCCCTCGGTGGCGAAGTTGAGCACGTTCGGCACGAAGAACGCCGGCACGTTGACCTCGTAGTCCTCCTTGACCTGCGCGGCAGCATCGATCCAGGAGTACGCCGGCCGCACCGGCGACTTCGCCTCCCCCACGACGAGGGGAAACCCGTTGCACCAGATCACCAGGTCGAAGCGCCGCTCCAGTCGCCCGACCCCGTAGGGCACCTCGGTGGAGACGATCCAATTGTTCGTACTGTGCTCGCCGGGGTGGTCGAAGTCGATCAGCTTGACGGTTACATGCTCGCCGTCGGGCCCGAACGGCATCGACTTCTGCCCCGTGAGCCATGCCGCGAACTCCTCGTTCGCCACCACCGGATTCGGCATGTTGCGCGCGGAGACCAGGATCGCGCGCAGCCGGTAGATCACCTCATTGGCCAGACGCGGATCCGCCTCGATGGTCGGGTTGAGGCGGAGTAACGCGTCTCTCACCTGCTGCTCCAGCAACACCTCATCGGTGCGGCGCGGTAGACGGCTCCCCTGCACGAACTGCACATCGACCGACTCCACCAAATCCCGAACGAAGTCCCGGACGGTGTTCGCCTCGTTGAAGGTCATTTGGCACCTCCAAATATCTCAGCAGTAAGTCCACTTCGGAATCTTGCGAGTCGAGATGCCTCAGCATTGGCACCTACGGTTGCGATGCGTCTTGCCCGGATGGCCGCGTGCAGGGTCCTGCGATCCGCAGGCCACGGAACCTCGACCTTCATGAGATCGCTCTTGTTGAGCTTACGCACGATTGTGGTGGTCTCCCGAGCCTGCAGCGCTGCACGGCCACGTGGATGAGCCAGGATGGCCTGCAGAAGTGCAGCGTCGTCGGCCGGTAGCCCAACGATGGACGTGATTTGCTGGTTTGAGATACCCGGCTCGGTAACGACCGCGGACTTGCCAAGATCGCCACCGATACACGCGACAGCAACTGAATTCTTCGGCACCATCCGACCCACTTGCGCGCCAGCGAGACTCACCCGCTGCCTAGCGGACGCAATGAACTCACCATCGATCTCGGATGGCGTGTAGAAGGGAACCTCCTCACTATTCCAGTAGTCGGCGTTCGCCTTCGAAGGCGTCGAACCCGTAACACACTCACCGATGACTCCGATGGCGAACTTGTGTTCAGCCTCCCACGCATGACGAAGCACCACGGCCGCCGCATCCCAGGTACGTTCAGCTCGTTCCCGGATGCTCAACCTGTACCTCTCCAGCGCCCAGAGGAGGTCAGCAAGGCGCTGCTGTTCGTCGAGGGGAGGGAGGTCGAACTCGTACCGCTGCATCTGACCCCAGAGCAAGCGCGGGTTCATCGAGCCGGTGGCCTCGGCGGTCGCGTAGGCGATGAAGTGGTCCGCGGCAAGGACGAAGGGCAGGAACTCCTGCAGCAGCCCGTTCTCGGGGACAGCGTCAAGGACGTAGGTCTTGTCGGCGACGACGCCGGAGAAGTTGACGGCGACGCCCGACTTACGAAGGTAGGGACGTGCTGAGACGAAGAGGATCTGGCCAGGCTGAAAGAGGTAAGTGAAAGTCGACCCCATCTGACCGTCGTTGACGTCACCGAATCGCTCGATGGTGAGACTGTCACCGTCGATGTGCCCCCCGCCGACGTAGCGGTCAACATCGCCGTTCGCCGGGTCGGCCTGACTACGGGAGCGACGGATGACGTCGCCGAGTCGCACTCGCTTCCAGGCGCTCTTGTCCAGGTTGAGACTCATCGGGCAACCTCCGTGCGCAGCAAGCCAAGAACGTCCTCGACGGCGACGTCCGCTGCTGTCGCAGCGTTGCGCCACCCTGCGAGCGTCGCTGCGACCGAGTCAGCCGGTGTCGAACCACCACCTGGCGCAGGCGTGACGTACTGCGGGATAGCCATGTTGCCATTGTTGGCGCGGATCTCGTCGAGGGTGGCGACTCGGGCGAAGCCCGGCACGTCATCGAAGTCCCGGAACACGCGCAGGATCTTCTGCTGATGCGTCTCGGAGAGGAAGGACTGGACGCCCGCTCGGTAGAACTCCTTCTTCGCGTCGATGAAGAGCACCTTGTGCCTGCGGTCAAGTGGCTTCTGCTTTCGGAGAACCAGGACCACTGCCTCCATGCCCGAGTTGTAGAAGAGCCCGTGGGCGAGGCCGATCACCGCCTCGACGGCGTCGGCATCGATCATTGCCTTGCGAACTGTCGCCTCACCGATCCGGTTCAGGACGCCGTGAGGCAGCAGGATTGCGGCACGGCCGGTCTTGGGATCGAGGCTCGCCTCGATGTGCTGGATGAACGCGTAGTCCGCAGCGTTCTGGGGCGGTACGCCCCACATGCTGCGGCCGTAGGGGTCTTTGGTGAAAGCGGCCCGGTTCCAGGTCTTGATGGAGTACGGCGGGTTGGCCAGGACGACGTCGAAGGTCCGCAGCCGGCCGTGGGCGTCGAGGAAGGCCGGCTGGGCGAGGGTGTCGCCGTGGGCGGTGTTGCCGTCGGCGATGCCGTGAAGGAAGAGGTTCATCTTCGCGATCGCCGAGGTGCCGTAGTTGAGCTCCTGGCCATACAAACGCAGGTTGCGCCACTCCTTACCCTGGCGCTTGAGCTCGGCGACCGTAGAGATGAGCATGCCGCCGGTGCCGCAGGTGGGGTCGTAGACCGACTCACCCGGCTCGGGCTGGAGCATCATCGTCATCAGGTGGACCAGGGTGCGGTTGGTGTAGAACTCCTGGGCGGTGTGGCCGGAGTCGTCGGCGAACTTTTTGATCAGGTACTCATAGCCCTGCCCGAGCTCGTCCTCGGGCAGGTTCGCCACCGACAGCGTCTTGGTCGAGAAGTGCTCGATCAGGTCCGAGAGCGTCGAGTCGGGAAGCAGGTTCTTGTTGGTCCACTCGCCGTCGCCGAAGACGCCGGTGAGGGTGTCGGGGTTAGCGGACTCGATGGCCCGCATCGCGGCCTTGAGTGCGGTGCCGACGTTGCTGGTGACCTTGCGCAGGTCGGCCCAGTGGACGCCTTCGGGGATGGCGAAGCGGTGGTTCTCCGGGAGGTCGGCGAGCTCCTCGTCGCCGTACACCTCCAGGGCAGCGGCGTGCTCCTCGTCGTAGACGTCGGAGAGACGCTTGAGGAAGACCAGCGGAAAGATGTACTGCTTGTAGTCGCCGGCGTCGATCAGCCCCCTCAGCAGCACTGCGGCGCCCCACAAGTAGGACTCCAGTTCCCGCTGGGTGATCCACTTCGGGCTCGTCGCGGTCATGCGCCCAGCCCCCAGTTCGCCAGCTCGGCCTCCAGCGCTGCGCGGGTCTCGCGAGCCTTCGCGTGCGCGGTCTCCAGGTCGACCAAGGCCTGCTCCAGGGTGATCTGCTCGCCGGCCTCGGTCGGCTCGACGTACAAGGGGATGTTCAGGCTCCAGCCGTTGGCCTTGATGTCGTCCAAGGTCGCGACCGCGGCCAGGCCGGGCTGCTCGGCGTACTCCTGATACGCCTTCAGTAGGGTCTCGGCGTGGTCGGGCTCAAGAGTGTTCTGGTTGCGGCCACGCTTGAAGCGCGACTCTCCGTTGACGAAGAGCACCTTGTCCTGCTGCTCGGCGGGGCGCTGGCGACGCAGGATCAGCACGCAGGCAGCCAGGCCGGTGCCGTAGAACAGGTTGGGCGCCAGGCCGATGACGGCCTCCACGAAGCCAGCCTTGAGGACGTGCTCGCGAACGCGGCCCTCGGCGCCCTGGCGGAACAGGGCTCCCTGCGGGAGGACGACCGCGACCCTTCCTCCGGTGGGTGCAGCGGAGGTGAGCATGTGCTGGGCCCAGGCCCAGTCGGCGTACCCCTTCGGCGGCACCCCGCCCAACTCGTTACGGCCCCACGGATCGGAGGCCCACTGCTCGTGGCCCCAGTTCTTCAACGAGAACGGCGGGTTGGCGATCACACAGTCGAACCTCGCCAACCGGCCGTGGTCGAAGTAGGCCGGGTCGCGCAGCGTGTCGCCGCGCTCGACGTGGAAGTCCTCCATGCCGTGCAGCAGCAGGTTCATCCGGGCGATCGCGGAGGTTGTGAGCACCTTCTCCTGGCCGTACAGCCTTCCGAGCACGGTCTTCGGGTCACCGCCGCGGGCCTTGATGTGCTGGATGACCTCGATCAGCATGCCGCCAGTGCCACAGGCCGGGTCGTAGACCGTCTCCCCCTCCTGGGGGTCGAGGATCTTGACCAGTAGGGCGACCACCTCGCGCGGGGTGTAGTACTCGCCAGCCTTCTTGTTGGACTGGTCAGCGAACCGCTTGATCAGGTACTCGTACGCCTGCCCCAGCACGTCAGGAACGGCTTGGGAGATCGAAAGGGTCTTGATCGAGAAGTGCTCGATCAGATCAATCAGCTTGCTGTCCGGCAGCTTGTCCTTGTTGGTCCAGGTCGCGCCGCCGAAGATGCCGTACAGCGTGCCCTGGTTGGCCTGCTCGATACCGCGGAAGGCGGTTTTGAGGGCCCCACCGACGTTCTCGGTGCGTTCGCGTACGTCTGCCCAGTGGCAGCCATCAGGGATGGTGAACCGGTGGTTCTCCTCGAACGCCGCATACGTGTGGTCGCCACCGGACTCGTCCAGCGCGTGGGCATACTCCTCGTCGTACACATCGCTAATCCGCTTGAAGAACATCAACGGGAAGATGTACGCCTTGAAGTCCGCCTGATCGATGCTGCCCCGCAGTAGATCAGCCGCCTTCGCCAGATACGACTCCAGTTCCCCCAGTGTCAACGGCATCGGAAGCTCCTGCTCCCCCGCACCGACCGCACTCGACCCCACTCGATCACTACTCGTTTCCATACTCTGCCTGGTCGGCTCGCCGTCCCGGCGACCACGTGTCGGAGCGTAACGGGATCCGCCAGGGCTGTATCACATACACGTCAAACGCTGCGGACTCCGTGCGGACCACAAAGGCCGCCCAACCCGCTCCGTCGCAGGTCAGACGGCCTTTCGCCGAACGTGTTAGACGTTGAAGCGGAACTCCACCACGTCGCCGTCCTGCATCACGTAGTCCTTGCCCTCCATACGGGCCTTGCCCTTGGCGCGGGCCTCGGCGACCGAGCCCGTTTCGACCAGGTCCTCGAAGGAGACGATCTCCGCCTTGATGAAGCCCTTCTGGAAGTCGGTGTGAATGACACCGGCCGCCTCGGGGGCCGTGGCGCCCTTCTTGATCGTCCAGGCTCGCGCTTCCTTCGGGCCTGCGGTGAGGTAGGTCTGCAGGCCCAGGGTGTCGAAGCCGACGCGGCCGAGGGTGGCGAGGCCGGGCTCCTCCTGACCCATGGACTGGAGGAGTTCCAGGGCCTCGTCGTCGTCGAGCTCGATCAGCTCGGACTCGATCTTGGCGTTGAGGAAGATCGCCTCGGCCGGGGCGACCAGGGCGCGCTGCTCGTTCTTGAAGTCCTCGTCGACCAGCTCGTCCTCGTCGACGTTGAAGACGTAGAGGAAGGGCTTGGTGGTGAGGAGGTGCAGCTCGTGGAGGAGCTTGCCCTTCTCCGTGCCCGCGGTGATGCCGGCGGAGAAGAGGGTCTGGCCGGACTCCAGGATCTTCTGGGCCTCCTCGACCGCGGCGAGGACCGCGACCTTCTCCTTCTGGAGGCGGGACTCCTTCGTGAGGCGCGGGACGGCCTTCTCGACGGACTGGAGGTCGGCGAGGATCAGCTCGGTGTTGATCGTCTCGATGTCGTCCTTGGGCGAGACCTTGCCGTCCACGTGGACGACGTTCTCGTCCTTGAAGGCGCGGATGACCTGGCAGATCGCGTCGGACTCGCGGATGTTCGCGAGGAACTTGTTGCCCAGGCCCTCGCCCTCCGAAGCGCCTCGGACGATGCCGGCGATGTCGACGAAGTCGACCGTCGCGGGAAGCAGGCGCTGCGAGCCGAAGATCTCGGCCAGCTTGTTCAGGCGGGCGTCCGGGACGCCGACGACGCCCACATTCGGCTCGATCGTGGCGAACGGGTAGTTGGCCGCCAGCACGTCGTTCTTGGTCAGGGCGTTGAACAGGGTCGACTTGCCGACATTCGGCAGACCGACGATTCCGATCGTGAGCGACACGTTGGCGACTTCCTGAGGAGTGAGGAGGTGAGGGGAGCAGTGGGAAGGAGGGCGGACACGCATGGGGCCGGGTGGGCCGAATCTCCAGTTTACGGGCGGGGGCAACCGGGTAGCCACGGGTCCGGCCGGGTACCGGTCCGGTCGCCGTTCGGCCGTGTGGCATCGAACTCATCCCCAAGGTCACCCAAAGCGCGTGTCCCGCACCGGTTTCCTCCCGCCCGGCGACCTACGTTGTCCCGGTGGAGCAGCACAGGACACGTCCCCCGCAGCGCAGGCAGCCTCAGCAGGCCCCGCTGTCCCCGCAGGGCACCATCGACGAAGCAGCCACCGTCTACCGGGTGGTGGACGCACAGCCGGAGGGCCGGTCCCGGCCGGTGCCGCCCGTCGTTCTCGCACTGCGCAGGCTGCCGAATCCCCGGCTGACCGGCATCGGTGCGGGGCTCTTCGCCGCCGCCTCGATGTTCGTACTGGCATGCCTTGACGAACTGTTGTTCGAGGGTTCGTCGGCGGTGTTCGGCGCGCTGTTCCTGCCCGTCAGCGCACTGACCGCGCTGTGGGTACGGCCCGCGGACCTGGTCACCGCCCCGATCATCGTGCCGATCGCGTTCGCCGTCGGGGTCATCCCGATCTCCGGCGGCACCAGCGGTTTCGCGGGCCAGACCATGGCACTCGTCACCGCGCTCGCCGTGCACGCCGGGTGGCTGTACGGCGGAACGCTCATCGCCGGGCTCATCGCGACCGTGCGGAAGGTACGGCTCATGCGGCAGCGGCAACGTCAGCGCCGGATGCTGCTCGCCGCGGAGACGGCCCGTGCCGCACAGCCGCCCCGTCGCCCCCAGCGCTGACCGGGGGCGGGGCGGGGCACGCCGACCGGGGGGCGGGGCGGGAGCGGGGCCGCGCGGCCCTACGCCTTGTCCGCCGCCGCCATCGCCGCTCCCACGATGCCCGCGTTGTTCTGCAGCTCCGCCGGCACCATCTCGGCCCGTACGTGCTCGATCAGCGGCAGGAACTTGTCGGCCTTGCGGCTGACTCCGCCGCCGATGACGAAGAGTTCGGGCGAGAACAGCATCTCCACGTGGGCCAGATACTTCTGCAGCCGGTGCGCCCAGTGGTGCCAGCTCAGCTCCTCGTCCTCCTTGGCCTTGGTGGAGGCGTGCTTCTCGGCGTCCTGGCCGCTCAGCTCCAGATGGCCCAGCTCGGTGTTGGGGACGAGCTTGCCGTCGATGAAGAGGGCGCTGCCGATCCCCGTACCGAGCGTCAGCACGATCACCGTCCCCTTGCGGCCGCGCCCTGCGCCGAACGCCATCTCCGCGATGCCCGCCGCGTCCGCGTCGTTCAGGACGGTGACGGGAAGGCCGAGCCTGTCCCCGAGCAGTCCGCGGGCGTCCGTGTCGATCCAGGACTTGTCGACATTGGCCGCGGTACGGGTGCAGCCATTGGTGACGACGCCCGGGAAGGTGATGCCCACCGGGCCCGACCAGTCGAAGTGACCGACCACCTCGGCCACGCACCCGGCCACGTCCTTGGGCGTGGCCGGGTGCGGTGTCAGTACTTTGTGGCGCTCCTGCGCCAGGTCTCCGCGGTCCAGGTCCACGGGAGCGCCCTTGATCCCGGATCCGCCGATGTCCACGCCGAAGATCTGCATGCAATCCACGGTACGGGCAGGTGGCCCGGCCCACTTCCCGGAACGGGAAGCCGGCGTCGTACGGCCGTCACTTCTCCATGAGCGTCGCGGCCTCGGCACGCAGGTCGCGGCGGAGCTCCTTGGGAAGCGAGAACGTGATGGACTCCTCGGCCGCCTTGACGATCTCCACGTCCTCGAAACCGCGCTCCGAGAGCCATGCCAGGACCCCGTCGACCAGGACCTCGGGGACGGAGGCGCCCGAGGTGACGCCGACCGTGGAGACACCCTCCAGCCAGGCCTCGTCGATCTCGTCGGCGAAGTCGACCAAATGGGCGTCACCGGCGCCGGCGCCGAGGGCGACCTCGACCAGGCGGACGGAGTTGGAGGAGTTCTTGGAGCCGACGACGATCACGAGGTCGGCGTCCGTGCCCATCTGCTTCACAGCGATCTGGCGGTTCTGCGTGGCGTAGCAGATGTCGTCGCTGGGCGGCGAGATCAGCAGCGGGAACTTCTCCTTGAGCGCGCCGACCGTCTCCATCGTCTCGTCGACGGAGAGCGTGGTCTGGGAGAGCCAGACGACCTTCGACGGGTCGCGCACCTCGACGCCCGCGACATCCTCGGGGCCGTCGACCAGCGTGATGTGGTCGGGGGCCTCGCCGGAGGTGCCGATGACCTCCTCGTGGCCCTCGTGGCCGATCAGGAGGATGTCGAAGTCCTCCTGCGCGAAGCGGACGGCTTCCTTGTGGACCTTGGTGACCAGGGGGCAGGTCGCGTCGATCGTGGCGAGCTTCCGCTCTGCCGCCTCCTCGTGCACGGTCGGCGCGACGCCGTGCGCGGAGAACATCACGATCGAGCCCTCGGGGACCTCCGCCGTGTCCTCGACGAAGATCGCGCCCTTCTTCTCCAGGGTCTGTACGACGTACTTGTTGTGGACGATCTCATGGCGCACGTACACCGGGGAGCCGTACTGCTCCAGGGCTTTCTCCACGGCGATCACGGCACGGTCCACGCCCGCGCAGTAGCCACGGGGAGCGGCGAGCAGGACGCGGCGGGGTGTCGTAGCAGTCATGCGCCCCATCGTAAGGCCGCGTCGGACGCGCGGAAGATCGGCGGGGTCGCGAGACTGATCCGTACGCGATCGACGGAGGGCTCATGTCGGGGACCGGCAGCGGCAACGGGGGCAGCGGCGGGAGCAGCGGGGCGCGGGGGGCGGCGCACCAGGAGGAGGGCAGGCTGCGGCGGACGCTCGGCTTCCGGGATCTGGTGGTCTACGGGCTCCTCTTCATCGCGCCGATGGCGCCCGTCGGCGTCTTCGGCACACTCGACGCGAAAGCGGGCGGCGCGGTCGCGCTGGTCTATGTCGCGGCGACCGTCGTGATGGCGTTCACGGCCTTCAGTTACGCCCAGATGGTGCGCGTCGCCCCGTTGGCGGGCTCGGTCTTCGCGTACGCGCGCAAGGGGCTCGGCGAGGGGCCGGGGTTCATCGCCGGATGGATGGCGATGCTCGACTACCTGCTGATCCCGGCGGTCGCCTATCTCTTCTCCGGCATCGCGCTCCACGCGCTCGTGCCGTCGGTGTCGCCGTGGGTGTGGACGGCGCTGGCGGTCGTCGTCACCACGTTCCTCAATCTCTGGGGTGTGCGGGCCGCCGCCCGCGTCGGCTTCGCGGTGCTCGCGATGGAGATCGTGGTGCTGCTGGTGTTCCTGGTGTCGGCGGTGGTGGTTCTCGTACGGGACGGGGCGCAGCGCGGCTGGCTGACCCCGTTCACCGGTGATTCCGGCTTCTCCGCGGCGGCGGTGCTGGGGGCGGTGTCGGTGGCCGTGCTGTCGTATCTGGGCTTCGACGCGATCGCCTCGTTCGCCGAGGAGGTGACGGGGGGCCCGTCGAAAGTGGCGCGGGCGGTGCTGTTCTGCCTGGTGCTCGCGGGTGCGCTGTTCGTGGCGCAGGGGTATCTGGCGGCGCTGCTGGAACCGATGACGTCGGCGGAGCTGGCCGCCGATCCGGCCGCGCAGGGGTCGGCGTTCTACTACACGGTGGACTCCGCGGTCGGGACCTGGCTGCACGATCTGGTGGCGGTCAGCAAGGCGATCGGGGCGGCCTTCGCGGCGCTTGCCGGGCAGGCCGCCGCGGGGCGGCTGCTGTTCGCGATGGCCAGGGAGCGGCGGCTGCCCGCGCTGCTCTCCAAGGTCGATCCGCGGTCCGGGGTGCCGCGGCTCGCGATCCTGCTGGCCGCCGTGGTGACGCTGGTGGCGGCGGTGTGGGCGGCCCGGCGCGCCGACGGTCTCGACCGTCTGGTCTCGGTCGTCGACATCGGTGCGCTGACGGCGTTCGTGCTGCTGCACGCGTCGGTGGTCGGCTGGTTCGCCGTACGCCGGATGGAGGGGCCGCCGAGCTGGTGGCGGCATGTGCTGGTGCCGGTGGTGGGCGCGGGCGTGCTGATCGCGGTGATCGTGGAGGCGACCGCGAGCGCCCAGGTGGTCGGGGTGTGCTGGCTGGGGGTGGGGCTGGTGGTGCTCGCGTTGCAGTGGGGGCGACGCGCGGCCTGAGGCGGGAGAGCGGCGCACACCTTGGGGGAGGGACACGCGGCCTGGGCCGGATGCACGGCTTGCGGCGTGAGAGCGGGAGCGCGGGGTGGCGTTCAGCCGTGGGGCCTTCGCGCGCGGGCGTCGGTGTGGGCGCGGGTTTCGGGCGCCGGCGTCGACACGGACGCGGGTTTCGGGCAGCGGGAGCGGGTCGCGGGAGCGGGTTTCGGGCAGCGGGAGCGGGTTTCGGGCTTGGCTTCTCCGCGGCGGCTGATTGTCGGTGGGGGCGGATACGCTCGCTCGCATGGCTCTCCAAACGTCCGCGGAAGCTCCGCTGCCCGTCGGTGATGTGTCGCGGCTCATCGGGGGATGGATCGACCGGCTCGGGGCGGTCTGGGTCGAGGGGCAGATCACCCAGCTGTCGCGGCGGCCGGGCGCCGGTGTGGTGTTCCTGACGCTGCGCGACCCGTCGCAGGACATCTCGGTGAGCGTGACGTGCTTCCGCCAGGTCTTCGACCGGATCGCGGATGTGGTGACGGAGGGGGCGCGGGTCGTCGTCCTCGCCAAGCCCGAGTGGTACGCGCCCCGCGGTCAGCTGTCCCTGCGGGCCACGGAGATACGGCCGGTCGGCATCGGTGAGCTGCTGGTCCGCCTTGAGCGGCTGAAGAAGTCGCTGGCCTTGGAGGGGCTCTTCGCGCTCGACCGGAAGAAGCTGCTGCCGTTCCTGCCGCAGCTGATCGGACTCGTCTGCGGGCGGGCCTCGGCGGCCGAGCGCGACGTCCTGGAGAACGCGCGGCGTCGGTGGCCCGCGGTGCGGTTCGAGGTGCGCAACACCGCGGTGCAGGGGGTGCACGCGGTGAATCAGGTGGTCCAGGCCGTGAAGGAGCTGGACGACCTCCCGGAGGTCGACGTGATCGTCGTGGCGCGGGGTGGCGGCAGCGTGGAGGATCTGCTGCCGTTCTCGGACGAGCAGCTGATCCGTACGGTCGCCGCGTGCCGTACACCGGTGGTGTCGGCGATCGGCCATGAGCCCGACTCCCCCCTGCTCGACCTGGTCGCGGACCTGCGCGCCTCCACGCCGACGGATGCGGCGAAGAAGGTCGTGCCCGATGTGGGCGAGGAGCTCGACCGGGTACAGCAGCTGCGGGACCGTGCGCTGCGGACCGTACGGGGGCTGCTGGACCGGGAGGAGCGTGGGCTGGCGCATGCGCTGGGCCGGCCCTCGATGGAGCGCCCCCTGCGCATGGTGGACGAGCGGGCGTCGGAGATCGACGCGCTGATCGGGCGGGGGCGGCGGGTACTGGGTCACCTGCTGGACCGGGCGGACTCGGAGCTCGCCCACACCCGGGCGCGGGTGGTCGCGCTGTCGCCCGCGGCGACCCTGGAGCGCGGGTACGCCGTGCTGCAACGGGCGGACGGCCATGTGGTGCGGGCTCCCGCGGACGCGGGGGCGGCGGGCGATGTGCTCCGTGCGCGGGTCTCGGGGGGCGAGTTCGCGGTGCGGGTGAGCGAATGAGCGGGGATTCGGGGAGCGGGGGTCCGGGGAGCGGGGGTCCGGCGCGCGGGGGTTCTCCGCGCGGGGCTTGCGTACCCGGGAGTGCCGTGCGCGGGCGGACGGGCCCGGGGCGCGGGGCCGACAGTGACGACGGACGAGATCGAAGGCTCCTGGCGGGGCGGAACGTAGGGTGGAGCGCATGACGGACGACGGGACCACGGCGGCTGGTGCCACGGGCACGCTCGGCTACGAGCAGGCCCGTGACGAGCTGATCGAGGTGGTGCGCCGCCTGGAGGCGGGCGGTACGACGCTGGAGGAGTCCCTCGCGCTGTGGGAGCGGGGCGAGGAGCTGGCGAAGGTCTGCCGGCACTGGCTCGAAGGCGCGCGCGCACGGCTCGACGCGGCCCTGGCGGGGCCTGCCGACCCGGCGGAGAACGGCGCCGGCCCGGCGGCCGACAACAGCTGAGACCTCCCCGGACACGAACGGCTCGCGTCGGCGCACGAGGGCGCACTGTGGAACGGATCACTCCGGCCCAGCTTTAGTTGAAAGTTAACCAACCTCTCCCGTACGGTGATCGTCGTTGCTTGATCCCCCTGTATGCCCGGAAGGTAATACGCACGATGTCGCTCGCTCTTGACCCCGCCGCCCAGGACCTCCTCTTCCGCGAGGCCCGCACCGCCAACACCTTCACCGACGAGCCGGTGACCGAGGAGCAGGTCCAGGCGATCTACGACCTGGTCAAGTACGGCCCCACCGCGTTCAACCAGTCGCCGCTGCGCGTCGTCCTGGTCCGCTCCGACGAGGGCCGCGAGCGCCTCGTCCAGCACATGGCCGAGGGCAACCGGCCCAAGACCTCGACCGCCCCGCTGGTCGCCATCCTGGTCGCGGACAACGAGTTCCACGAGGAGCTCCCGGCCCTGATGCCGCACTTCCCGCAGGCCAAGGACGCGTTCTTCTCCGAGCGCCCGGTCCGCGAGTCGTCCGCCGCGCTCAACGGTGCGCTGCAGGCCGCGTACTTCATCATCGGCGTCCGCGCCGCCGGCCTGGCCGCCGGCCCGATGACCGGCTACGACGCCGCGGGCATCGAGAAGGAGTTCCTGGACGGCGACCACAAGGTGCTGATGGTCGTCAACATCGGCAAGCCGGGCGAGGACGCCTGGTTCCCGCGTCTGCCGCGCCTCGCCTACGACGAGGTCGTCACGACCGTCTGATCGCCTCCGCGCGTACGGAGAAGGCCCTGGAACGGCACACCGCCGCGCCCCAGGGCCTTCTCCGTTCCTCCGCTTCCCCGTACGCCGCCTTCTCCGCTTCCCCTTACGTCACCGCACGGCGTCACGTCGCCGCACGGCGTCACCCCACGCTCGGCGTCACCCCACACCCGGCGTCAGGACGACTTGAGCGCGGCCGCCATCTCCGCCAGCCGCTCCGGCGAGGCGGAACCCGTGACCACCGTGGTCGCACCCTTGTCCTGGCGCACGAGGGCGTCGTACTTCTCGCCCTTCCAGTGCTGCCAGGTCTCGCCCGCGACCTGCTGCGTACGCCCGGTGTCCCTGGCGTCCTGACTGACCTCGGTCACGTACTTCTTCGCCGTGGAGGTGGACTGCTCCACCGCGACGTACTTGCCCTCCGGGTCGAGGAAGCCCAGATGCCAGCTGTTGTCGGCCTTGCGGTCGTAACTGACCGAGGTCGGCTTCCAGTCCTTGGCCAGTCCGTCCGGTGCGACCACCGGATAGGGCGCCGCGCGCCGCGCCGTCAGCAGCTCTACCCGGTAGTCGACCGGCTTGACCGGGTTGGCGTTCTCGTCGTGCGGAACGAAGATGTAAACAACCCCCGCCGCGGCGGAGATCACCGCCATCGACAGGAACATGTCCCGCACCGTCTGCTTGCCTCGCTTGCTAGCCACGGGTCCATGGTCGCATCAGACCCGCTGGGTCCGATTCGGGGGGCAGCCGCTCATAAGTGACCCGGTCTGCTCATTTTGTCGACCTGACGATAGAGTCACAGCACCCTCTTCCGGTCGTCGTCGTACAGAAAGGTGCGCTCCGATGTCCGAGCATCATCTGCCGTCTCAGCTTGAGGTCTCCCCGGAGGCCCCCGACCGCAACCTCGCCCTGGAGCTGGTCCGGGTCACCGAAGCCGCCGCCATGGCAGCGGGGCGCTGGGTCGGCCGTGGCGACAAGATCGGCGCCGACGGCGCCGCCGTGAAGGCCATGCGGACCCTCGTCTCCACCGTCTCGATGAACGGCGTCGTCGTCATCGGCGAGGGTGAGAAGGACGAAGCCCCCATGCTGTTCAACGGCGAGCGCGTCGGCGACGGCACCGGCCCCGAGGTCGACATCGCCGTGGACCCGATCGACGGCACGACCCTGAACGCCAAGGGCATGCCGAACGCGATCGCCGTGCTGGCCGCCGCCGACCGCGGCGCCATGTTCGACCCGTCCGCGGTCTTCTACATGGACAAGCTGGTCACCGGGCCCGAGGCCGCCGAATTCGTCGACATCAACGCGCCCGTCTCGGTGAACATCCGCCGTGTCGCGAGGGCGAAGAACTCCGCCCCCGAGGACGTCACCGTCGTCGTCCTCGACCGCCCCCGCCACGACGGCATCGTCAAGGAGATCCGGGAGACCGGCGCGCGGATCAAGTTCATCTCCGACGGCGACGTCGCGGGTTCGATCATGGCCGCCCGCGAAGGGACCGGCGTCGACCTGCTGATGGGCATCGGCGGCACCCCCGAGGGCATCATCTCGGCCTGCGCCATAAAGTGCCTCGGCGGTGTCATCCAGGGCAAGCTCTGGCCGAAGGACGAGGCCGAGCGGCAGCGCGCGCTGGACGCCGGGCACGACCTGGACCGGGTGCTGTCCACCGACGACCTGGTCAGCGGCGACAACGTGTTCTTCGTCGCGACCGGCATCACGGACGGCGAACTGATGCGCGGCGTGCGGTACCGCGCGGAGACGGCGACCACCGAGTCGATCGTCATGCGGTCCAAGTCCGGCACCATCCGGAAGATCGACTCGACGCACCGGCTGTCGAAGCTGCGCGCCTACAGCGCGATCGACTTCGACCGCGCGAAGTAACTCCCGTCCCCGGGGTCCGGGGAGAGGAAAGCGAAGAGGCGCCCCCGTGTGCGGTGGGGGCGCCTCTTCGCGTGGTAACGGATGTGCGCGGAAACGTACGGAACCATGCGGGCACCTACGGAAACGCACGGGCGCGTAAGGAAACGTGCGGGCACGTACCGAAACGCACGGGCGCGTAAGGAAACGTGCGGGCACGTACCGAAACGCACGGGCACACAAGGAAACGTGCAGGCGCGTACCGAAACGTACGGGCCCAGACAGACCCGTACCGACACACATGGACACGGAACGACCGGTTCGGCATCCCGGCGCCCGCCCGAGATGCCGAGATCCGGCCCGTCAGCCCGCCCAGGGTGCCGGGGTCCGGCCGGTCAGCCCGCCGCCGCGATCCGGCCCGCCGCGCCGGAGGACGCGGATGATGCCTTGAGCTCCATCTCGCGTCGTCTGCGCCGGGCGAGCACCACGCGGCGTTCGGCGGCGGTGAGGCCGCCCCACACCCCGTACGGCTCCGGCTGTATGAGGGCGTGTTCCTGGCATTCGACCATCACCGGACAGCGCGCGCAGACCCGCTTCGCGGACTCCTCGCGCGCGAGTCTGGCAGCAGTCGGCTCCTTCGACGGGGCGAAGAACAGCCCGGCCTCGTCCCGGCGGCACACCGCCTCCGAGTGCCAGGGGCCGGCCTGGTCCTCCCGAGCAGGGGTGCGCTGGGGAGGGACGGCGGCGACCTGCAGGGGCTGATGCGGCAGTTGCAGCACGGTCTACTCCTGACGACGGCTTCGGCTTCGCGAGCGAGAGACGATGCAGCACTCCCTACCCGCTGTGCGTACGCCTATGCACTGAGTGCTTCCGGTTCCGGGCCGCGGAATTGCCGTTGGTCAGAAATATGGCTTGTTTTCGAAGGAGTTCGAAGCCGTGGAGAAGCGGAGTGGAACGCGTGAGCCCTTAGCCGAGGTATTTACGCAGCCGGTCCTGGAGGTCCGCGATGAACTTCCCTCGCTTGGGCTTCGCCTCGACGCTGCCGAACACCGAATAGCCATTGACGACGACCACGGGCGCTTCGGGGTCGACGGATTCCAGCGTGGCGACTTCGAAATTGCCGAAGACGCCGGTGCCGCTGCCGCGCAGGGAGATGTTCTCGGGGACCTTGATCTCGATGCTCCCGAAGATGGACGTCGCGTTGATCACCGTGAGCCTCTGACCGAAAAGCGCCTCGGTCAGATCGATCTCCACACTACCGAAGAGCGCGAAGGCGTTCGTACGGCCGCCGACCCGCCAACGCCCCCTGCGGGTGGAGCTGCTGAAGATCGCCACCAGGTTCTCGGCGGGGCCCGTCGGGCCCTCCTGGCCGGACGCGCCCATGGCGGTCGCGGCGGCCGGGCGCGAGGCGCCCGACGGTGCGGGCAGATCCCGTACCAGCGGTTCGAGTTCACCGACGGTCTTGGCGCGGTAGACCGCGTCGACCCGCTCGGCGTGCTCCTCGGCGGTGAGCCGGCCCTCGGCCATGGCCTCGCGCAGGATGTCCGCGATCCGGTCGCGGTCCGCGTCGGAGGCGCGGATACCGGCCGGCTCCGCCGGGGCTACGGGCTGCTGGGGGTGCTTTTCGAGGTCCACCGACCCAGGGTACCCAAACGCGATAGATCGCGACTAGCCCCCGCCCCGCCCCGGCCGTGTCGCCGCCCCCGTGCCGCCGTGTCGCCGCCCCCCGTGCCGCCGCCGTGCCGCCCCCGGTCCGCACCCGCGCCGCCGCCACGCGGACGCCCGACTGAGCCTTACCTCACAACCTCGGCACCCGCGGGGCGTTCTACCCTGGTGGATGCGCTGTCCAAGGGAGGCCAGCCGCTGTCTGCCGAGTGAGGAATGGCCGTAATGCCAGAGTTTGCGTACTCCGATCTGCTCCCTCTGGGAGAGGACACCACGCCCTACCGTCTGGTGACCTCCGAAGGTGTCTCCACCTTCGAGGCCGACGGTCGTACGTTCCTCAAGGTCTCCCCGGAGGCGCTGCGCACGCTGGCCGCCGAGGCCATGCACGACATCTCCCACTACCTGCGCCCCGCCCACCTGGCGCAGCTGCGGCGGATCGTGGACGACCCCGAGGCGTCGTCCAACGACAAGTTCGTCGCGCTCGACCTGCTGAAGAACGCGAACATCGCCGCCGCGGGTGTCCTGCCGATGTGCCAGGACACCGGCACCGCGATCGTCATGGGAAAGCGCGGGCAGAACGTACTCACCGAGGGCGGTGACGAGGAGGCCCTGTCGCACGGCATCTTCGACGCGTACACCAAGCTCAACCTCCGCTATTCGCAGATGGCTCCGCTCACCATGTGGGAGGAGAAGAACACCGGCTCGAATCTTCCGGCGCAGGTCGAGCTGTACGCCACGGACGGCGGCGCGTACAAGTTCCTCTTCATGGCGAAGGGCGGCGGCTCGGCCAACAAGTCGTTCCTCTTCCAGGAGACGAAGGCCGTGCTGAACGAGGCCTCAATGATGAAGTTCCTGGAGGCGAAGATCCGTTCGCTGGGTACGGCCGCCTGCCCGCCGTACCACCTGGCGATCGTCGTCGGCGGTACGTCGGCCGAGTTCGCGCTGAAGACCGCGAAGTACGCCTCCGCGCACTACCTGGACGAGCTGCCCGCCGAGGGCTCCCCCACGGGGCACGGCTTCCGGGACAAGGAGCTGGAGGAGAAGGTCTTCGAGCTGACGCAGAAGATCGGCATCGGCGCCCAGTTCGGCGGCAAGTACTTCTGTCACGACGTGCGTGTCGTCCGGCTCCCCCGCCACGGCGCCTCGCTGCCCGTGGCCATCGCCGTCTCCTGCTCGGCGGACCGCCAGGCCACCGCGAAGATCACCGCCGAAGGTGTCTTCCTGGAGCAGCTGGAGAAGGACCCGGCGCGCTTCCTGCCGGACACCACCGACGACCACCTCGACGAGGCGGGTGACGTCGTGGAGATCGACCTCAACCGGCCGATGGACGAGATCCTCGCCGAGCTGACCAAGTACCCCGTGAAGACCCGGCTCTCGCTGACCGGCCCGCTGGTCGTGGCGCGCGACATCGCGCACGCCAAGATCAAGGAGCGGCTGGACGCGGGCGAGGAGATGCCGCAGTACCTGAAGGACCACCCGGTCTACTACGCGGGCCCGGCGAAGACGCCCGAGGGGTACGCCTCCGGCTCCTTCGGTCCGACGACGGCCGGCCGCATGGACAGCTACGTCGCGCAGTTCCAGGCGGCCGGCGGCTCGAAGGTGATGCTCGCCAAGGGCAACCGGTCCCAGCAGGTCACCGACGCGTGCGACGCCCACGGCGGTTTCTACCTGGGCTCGATCGGCGGTCCGGCGGCGCGTCTCGCGCAGGACTGCATCAAGAAGGTCGAGGTCGTCGAGTACGAGGAGCTCGGCATGGAAGCGGTGTGGCGGATCGAGGTCGAGGACTTCCCCGCGTTCATCGTCGTCGACGACAAGGGCAACGACTTCTTCACCGAGCCCGCCCCGGCACCGACGTTCACCAGCATTCCGGTACGGGGCCCGGGTCTCGCCTGACGGGTTGAGGCACCCCCGAGCCGCCTTCCCGCGGAGGCGTTCCGGCCGTATCGCACCGGCTGGGACGCCCCCGCGGGCCGTTCACGCCCGCCGGAGCGCGCCCGCGGGCCCGTTTCTCGCCGCGTGGCTCCGGCGCCCCGCGGGCCGTTCTCACCCCCGCCGCGCCGGCAGCCCCGGTTCCCCCGCGGCCCCGGCTCGCCCGTGATCACGCCTCCAGCAGCCCCGACGTCGCGATCAGATAACCGAGTTGGGCGCGGCTGTTGCTGCCCAGCTGTTCGGAGACCCTCCGCACGTGTTCGGCGACGCTGCGGCGGCTCATGCCGAGCCTGCGGGCGATCGAGTCGTCGGTCTCGCCACCCACGACCGCCTGCAGGATGGTCCGTTGCAGGTCGGAGGTGACGACCGGGGTGCGCAGCGGTACGCGTTCCGGGCGGACCGGGACCGCGCGGGCCCAGGCCTCGTCGAAGTGACGGACCAGGAAGCGGATCAGGGGCGGGTGCTGGATGCGCAGGGCGCTGTGCGGCTCGTCGGAGTAGGGGACGAACGCGAGGTTCCGGTCGAAGACGATGATCCGGTCGACGACCTCGGCGAGTGTCCTGACCTCGGCGCCCTCGGTGGTCACCTGCTCGATGTAGGCGAGCGTCGTACGGTCCGAACGGACGGTGTGCTGATAGATCGTCCGCTGCCGGATGCCCCGCCGCAGATTACGCAGGTCCCGGGGGAGCGACTCCTCCAGTGTGTGCGCGGGACGGCCCCCGCCGGGGTGGGCGGTGCGGACCTCCTCGCGGCAGCCGGCGACGCCGGCTTCGAGCGCCTTGCCGATCACGGCCGCGCCGGAGAGCCGGGCGAGGGCGGGCTGTTCGAGCCGGTGCACCTCGGCGTACAGACCCTCGAACACGGCCAGCGCGGCACGGGCCGAACGCAGTGTGCGACGCTGCCGGGCGATCGCCTCCTCGATGGGCCCGAGCGCGTCGAACGAGGCGGTCTCGGGCGGCACGGGGATCAGATACCCGGGCGAGTCGCGGTCCTCCATCATCAGGTGAAGGGCGCTCAGGCAGCGGGGCACGTCGCTCGCCGGAAGGCTGCCTTCCGTGAGCGCACGCCGATAGGCCGCGAGGGCCGTGCCACAGGCGCGTTCCGGTGACGATTCGCGGCAATCACACGCCCGTGGGCCGGAATGATCGTCCTTCACAACCATGCAGATTACATTCGTGCAATCCGAAGGCCGCGGGCGAGCGCGGCCGCTCGGTGAGTATGGGCCGGTGACGCACGACATCGAACAGGCGGACGAACGGCCGGAACGCGCACCGGATGCCCATCCGGCCCGGACCGCGCGCGGCGAGCACCGATTTCGGATTCTCGTCGCCGGATACTCGCTCTCTTCGTACGGCACCTTCCTGAATATGGTGGCGCTCAATCTGTTCGTCTACGAGACGACGGGCAGAGCGCTCGCGATGGGCCTGTTCATGGCCGTGCGCCTGGCGTCCGGATTTGTCGCCGGACTGGCCGCCGGTGGCCTTCTCACCCGTTTCACGGCCAAGAGCCTCATGTTGTGGACGAATGTGGCACAGGCGGCGGTGATGCTGTCGCTGGTCTTCGCGCCGCAGGGGGCGCGGACGGCCGCGCTGATGGCCGTTTCCGTGGTGGTCGGCTCGTGCGGAACGCTTTTCATGGTGTCGCTGCGCAGTTCCATTCCCGAGATGGTCGGCGACGACCGCCGATCGTGGGCGAACTCCCTCTCCATCACCGGGCGTTCACTGGCCATGGTGGCCGGTTTCGCCTCGGCGGGCGTGGTGGTCTCGCTCGTCGGCTACACCACCGCGTTCGTGGTGGACATGGCCACCTTCGCGGTCTGTGCCGTGACGGTGGCTCTGCTGCCGATCGCGGGCGGTGGCAGGGGGAAGGGCGCCCGGCCGGAATCGGAGAGGGATTCCGGCGGGCGTACGAGCGCCGGGACGCGGAAGGGGAAGAGGAAGGCCGAGACCGGGAAGGCCGGCACCGGGGCAGCCGGGACCGGGACGGCCGGAGGGGGCGGCGCCGGGACGCGGCGGTGGCGGGTGCCGGGCGCGTTCCTCGCGTCGGCCGCCGCGCCCGGTCTCGGTCTGATGGTGGTGCTGCGATGCGTGGACGCCTTCGGTTCGTCCTCGCACAACGCCGCGCTGCCGGTCTACTCCGCCGGACTCGACACCTCGCACCCCGCCGTGTTCGTCAGCGCGTTCTGGTGTCTGTGGGCGCTGGGCAACGTCGTCGCCCAGCAACTGATCCAGCGGTACGCCAAGCGCACCGGCCGGGCGGTGGGCGCAGCGGGTTTCGGGTACGGCACGTGTCTGATGTCCGGGGCCTTCATCCTGGCGTTCGCCGGGTTCCCGTCGGCGGCGACCGCCGTGATCGCGCTGGGCGCGGGTGCGGCCGACGGGCTCACCGAGGTCTCGTACACCTCGCATCTGCAGACGCTCCCCGCCGAGTCGCGCGGTCACGCCTTCGGGCTCTCCGCGACCGTCGAGAACCTCGGCTTCGGCGTCGGCATGATCCTGGTCGCGGCGTCGCTCGACAGCTACCGGCCGCTGACCGTGGTCGCCTGGTCGCACGGGGTGGCCATCGTGGTCGCCGTGATGTTCCTGATCCGGGTGGCGGGGTTGCGCAGAGGTGATCGCGCCCCCGCTCCCCGCTCCGGCACCGCTCGCGACGGGCAGGTGCCGTGAGGGTTCGCCTACGGCGGTATTCAGCCAATCTTCAACCGCTCAGGGCGCGACCGCCCGCCCGGCCCCGTGCGGGTGCGCCCGGCGCGGAAGCGCGGTCGGCGCCGGGGGCCCGCATCCGGTCCGGGCCGCAGGCGTCCGGCGCGGCGGGAGGGCGGGTACGGGCGGCGGTCGCGGACGGCGGGCGCGGGCGGTGTCCCGGAACGCGGTGCCGCGCGTCCACACCCTTCGGAACGCCTTTCCTGGACGCCCTCGGTACGGACCCCGTACACCTCCGCCGCCTCGGACCCCGACACCGCGGCGGCCGATCCGGCACCGCAGCTTTCACGCAGCGGGCCGCTCCGCGGACTTGCACCGCGCCGGGCCGCTGCGGTGGATTGTCGAACGCTCCTGAAGTACTCCCCCGACGCGGGAAACAGCCCGGGGGATCCAGGAATCGGCCGTCACCCCCCACACCTCGAAAACCCTCATTCGCTCACCGTCGAACATCGGAAAGGCGGACGCCGTATGACGCCGCTTCCCCACCGCAGCCACGCCGACGACCTGCTGTCGTTCATCAGGGCCAGCCCTTCCCCGTACCACGCGGTGGCGATCGCCGCCCAGCGTCTGGAGAAGGCCGGCTTCCGTGAACTGCACGGCACGGACGACTGGACGGGCACGACCGGCGGCGGCTTCGTCGCCCGCGGCGGCGCCCTGATCGCCTGGTACGTCCCCGAGGGCGCGCCCGCCCACACCCCGTTCCGGATCGTCGGCTGCCACACCGACTCCCCGAACCTCCGGGTCAAGCCCACCCCCGACACCGGGTCCGCGGGCTGGCGGCAGATCGCCGTGGAGGTCTACGGCGGCGTTCCGCTGAACACCTGGCTCGACCGCGATCTGGGCATCTCCGGACGGCTCGCACTGCGCGGTCCGGGCGGGGGCGTCGAGTCCCGGCTCGTCCAGATCGACGAACCGCTGCTGCGGGTGCCCCAGTTGGCCATCCACCTGGACCGCACGGTCAATGAGGGGCTCGCCCTGGACCGGCAGCGCCATCTCGCCCCGCTGTGGGCGCTCGGGGCGCCCGAGGAGGGCGCGCTGCTGCGCCGGGTCGCGGCGGCCGCGGAGATGGAGCGGGGCGACGTCCTCGGCTGGGACCTGATGCTCCATGACGTCCAGCCGCCCGGTTATCTCGGCGCGGACCAGGAGTTCGTGGTGTCCGCGCGGCTGGACAACCTGGTGTCGGTGCACGCGGGCGTCACGGCCCTGGTGGCCGCGGCGACCGCGGCCGAGGAGCCCTCGTACATCCCCGTTGTGGCGGCCTTCGACCACGAGGAGGTCGGCAGCGGTTCGGACACCGGTGCGCAGAGCCCGCTGCTGGAACGCGTCCTCGGCCGCTCGGTCGCCGCGCGCGGCGGCAGCTCCGAGGACTGGTCCCGCGCCCTGTCCGGTGCCTTCTGCGTCTCCGCCGACATGGCACACGCGGTCCACCCCAACTACGCGGAACGCCACGACCCGGGCCACCATCCGCTGCCCAACGGCGGTCCCACGGTCAAGGTCAACGCCAATCAGCGGTACGCCACCGACAGCACCGGCATGGCGGTGTTCGCGGCGGCGTGCGAGCGGGCGGACGCGCCGTGGCAGCCGTTCGTCTCCAACAACGCGATGCCGTGCGGCACGTCGATCGGCCCGCTCACCGCGGCCCGGCTGGGTGTCGCGACGGTCGACGTGGGGGTGCCGGGACTGTCCATGCACTCGGCGCGTGAGCTGTGCGGGGCCGCGGACCCCGGTCATCTGGCCGCCGTCCTGGTCGCGTTCATGACGTCCGGCTGACGCACCGGCCGGGGCGGCGGGCCGGGGCGGCGGGCCGGGGCGGTCCGGGCCGCCACGCCCGGTGCGGAGGGGAAGGGCGGGGCGGTCCGGGCCACCCGGGCCGGGGCCGGCCCGCCCCTCCCCCGCCGCAGGACGCGGTCGCGCGAACGCCGCGGGACGCGGTTACGCGAACCGCTGCTTCGCGCTGCCGTCGCAGGTCTGCAGCTTCAGCGGGTCCTTGGCCGCCGCGAGCGTGAGGCACAGCCCGGTCGAGGCCGCCGGACGCACGGTGCCCGACTCCTTGACGAACTGCTGGTTGGCCGCGCCGGAGCAGTTCCACAGGATGAGCGTGGCGCCCGCCTTGTAGTCGGCGCCCGGCACGTCGAGGCACCGGTCGTGGCTCAGCTCCGTACGGAGGTTCTTCGTGCCGGAGTCGTACCACCAGCCCTGGTTGCGGCCGCCGTGGCAGTCCCAGCCGCCGATCTCGGTGTCGTTGCGGGTCACCGAGGCGGGAACGTCCACGCAGGTGCCCGTGGCCTCGTTCTTCAGGGGCTTGAAGACGTCGTCCCACGCCGCGGCCTGCAGCACCGGCTGCCCGGTGCTCGCCGGGTCGGCGCAGCTCGCCTCGCGCAGGTTCGAGCGGTAGATCTGGGTCAGGCAGGACGCGAAGGCGCCGTGGCCCCGCTCGTTCGGGTGGAAGGACTGCCGGACGGAGTTGGAGTCCGGCGGGAAGTGCGACAGGTCGATGTAGAGGCCGCGGGCCCAGGTGGACTCGCTGCAGACCTCGTGGCCGTGGAAGAGCCGGGAGTTGTCGAGGTAGACGGCCCCCGATTCGGCTGCGGCCTTGCGCATACCGCGTTCGAAGGCGGGAACGGCGACGTTGCGGCCCCAGGCGGCGTCGGAGTCGTAGCCTGCGCAGCCGCCGGGAAGCTTGCCGGGGAAGTCCGGGTTGTCGTAGAAGTCCGGACCGATGGGGCTCGGGTAGCCCATGACCACGAGCTTGTAGTCGCTGTTGGTGTATCCGGCGCCGGACATGACGGTCTTCAGATCGCGCACCGTCTTCTCGACCTTGGGGACGAGTCCGTCGACGCGCGCCTGCCAGCCGCCGTCGTACTTCGGCTGGCAGGTCCCCTGCGAGAGCACCCAGCGCTGGACGCAGTCCGTCATGACCGGGCCGAACTGGAGGTCGTCATTGGCGCCGGCGACCAGGACGACCATCTTGATGCGGGTGTTGCGTGCCTTGATGGCGAGGTTGTCGCTCTGTACGAGTTCGTCGGCGTACTGCTTCGAGCCGCCGATCACGATGTTGCCGGTGTACGCGCCGGAGCAGGAGACGTTGTACGTGACGTCGGCCGGGATGCCGGTGCGGTGGATGGCGGAGTCGGGCGAGCGGTGGCACCAGTTGTCGGGGCCGTTGGTGCCCGCCTCGTACGTGCCGACGCCCTCGCCGGAGATCTCGCTGTCGCCGAGCGAGATCAGCCCGGTCTTGCGGTCGGCGAGCGGGCGCTCGGCCGGGTCGCCGTACAGCTGGGTGGCTTCGGCGGCGCGGATGGCCTCCAGCTCGGGCGACAGGGGGGTGGATGCGGTAGTGGTGGTACCGGACCGGTCCGCCGCGCCCGCCGGTCCTGCGGCGGCCGCCATGCCGCCGCATGCCGCCGCCATGGCCGCGGCGGCCGCGACCGTACTGCGAAGTCTGTGCCTGGTGCGCCTCATTGCGCCTCCCCGGGTTGTGGTTACCCCCGGTATTTACTGGTCGGTAGGCAACTTGGGAATACACAGAACGAGACAAGTGCTCAACTTTTTCAGGAGGTTGAACCCATGGACGACGCACAGGCCACCGCGCAGACCCCCGCGGACGGCACGGATTTCCGCATCGAGCACGATTCGATGGGCGAGGTGAGGGTGCCCGCGAACGCCAGGTGGCGGGCCCAGACGCAGCGCGCGGTGGAGAACTTCCCGATCTCCGGGCAGCGCCTGGAGCGGGCCCACATCGAGGCCCTGGCCCGGATCAAGGCGGCCGCGGCCAAGGTGAACGCCGAACTGGGGGTGCTGGCCCCGGACATCGCCCTGGCCGTCCAGGAGGCCGCCGAGGAGGTCGCCGGGGGCCGCTGGGACGCCCACTTCCCCATCGACGTCTTCCAGACCGGCTCCGGCACCTCGTCCAACATGAACACCAATGAGGTCGTGGCCACCCTCGCCACCGAACGCCTGGGCCGCGAGGTCCATCCCAACGACCACGTCAACGCCTCGCAGTCGTCCAACGACGTCTTCCCGTCCTCCATCCACATCGCCGCCACCGCCGCCGTCACCGGCGACCTGATCCCGGCACTGGACCACCTGGCTGCCGCGCTGGAGCGCAAGTCCGCCGAGTTCGCGACGGTCGTGAAGTCGGGCCGTACGCATCTGATGGACGCCACGCCCGTCACCCTGGGCCAGGAGTTCGGCGGCTACGCGGCGCAGATCAGGTACGGGATCGAGCGGCTGCGCGCCTCCCTCCCCCGCCTCGCCGAGCTGCCGCTGGGCGGCACGGCCGTCGGTACCGGCATCAACACCCCGCCCGGCTTCTCCGCCGCCGTCATCGCCGAGGTCGCCCGCGCCACCGGCCTGCCGCTCACCGAGGCCAGGGACCACTTCGAGGCGCAGGGCGCGCGGGACGGGCTCGTGGAGACGTCCGGCCAGCTCCGCACCCTCGCCGTCTCGCTCACCAAGATCTCCAACGATCTGCGCTGGATGGCGTCCGGGCCGCGCACCGGCCTGGCCGAGATCAACCTGCCCGACCTCCAGCCCGGCTCCTCGATCATGCCGGGGAAGGTGAATCCGGTCATTCCCGAGGCCGTCCTGATGGTGGCGGCCCAGGTGATGGGGAACGACGCGACGGTCGCCGTCGCGGGCGCGGCGGGCAACTTCGAACTGAATGTGATGCTGCCGGTCATCGCGAAGAACCTGCTGGAGTCGGTACGGCTGCTGGCCAACGCCTCCCGGCTGCTCGCGGACCGCACGGTGGACGGCATCACGGCGAACGCGGAGCGGGCCAGGGAGTACGCGGAGTCCTCGCCGTCCGTCGTCACCCCGCTGAACAAGTACATCGGCTACGAGGAGGCGGCGAAGGTCGCCAAGAAGTCCCTGGCCGAGCGCCGGACGATCCGCGAGGTGGTACTGGACTCGGGATACGTCGAGCGCGGCGATCTCACGGTGGAGCAGCTCGACGAGGCGCTGGACGTGCTGCGTATGACCCGCCCGTGACACGCATCGCAGCAAGGGGGCCCCGGCATCTCTAAGATCTGCCCATGGCAGATCTGGAGTACATCGAGCACTGGGCGCCGGGTGATCAGATCCTGTGGCGCTACCGCGGCAACGGCCCGCTGCCCGAGGGGGCGCGGGACCCCGTCCCGGCCCCGGTGCACATCTGTCGCCCCGTCACCGTCGTGCAGGACACGGACGAGTTGCTCGCCGTGTGGGTGGCGCCCGGCACCGAGTGCGTGAAGCCGGTGCTGGCGAACGGCACCGAGGTGCACGACGAGCCGCTCGCCACCCGCTACACCGCCCCGCGCACCACCGCCCGCTCGCCCTGGCTCGGCAACGGCGTGCTGAAGCTCGCCCGTCCTGGTGAACCCTGGTCGGTGTGGCTGTTCTGGGGGCCCGGCTGGAAGTTCCGCAACTGGTACGTGAACCTGGAGGAGCCGCGCACCCGCTGGGCGGGCGGCATGGACTCCGAGGACCACTTTCTCGACATCTCCGTCCACCCGGACCGCAGCTGGGCCTGGCACGACGAGGACGAGTTCGCCCAGGCGCAGCGGGTCGGTCTGATGACTCCGCGGACCGCCGGGCGGGTACGGGAGGCGGGCCGCGCGGCCGTCGAGGTGATCCGGGCGTGGGGAGCGCCGTTCCGGGACGGCTGGGAGGACTGGCGGCCCGATCCGCACTGGCGCGTCCCCGCCCTCCCGGATGACTGGGACCGTACCCCCTCCCCCATGGCATCGTGAGACCCTTGATGCACCCCAGGGGGGCAAACGTAGGATCGCCCTCCGGAGCGCCGCACCGCCCCAACCGGCAGACGCGGCACCGAACCTGACCGCAAGTCATCGCACGAGCACCACGCACTGCATGAGCTGGACGAGCCACATCAGTCGGATGAATCGCATGAGCCACTACGAGGGGGTGGAGACGTGCTCGCTGTCGCCCGCCCCGTCACCGGAAACGTTGTCGGCGAACCACCCTGCGGGCATCCGGTTTCGGCCCCTCTTTCGGGGGCATCCGGTGACAGCCGTTGTTATCACCGCTCTTGCCGGGGCACAGTGGCGCCCCACGAGGTGATTGCCTCATACAACCGGCCCGGACGGACGGAACCCCACGCGTGACGGAGCATCCCACCTCCCACGAAGGCCGGCAGCCTCTCGCCGCCCGGTCGCAGGAACGCACCCGGCCGCGGCAGCAGGATGCCGCGCCGGCTGCTTCCCCTGCCACCGCCGCGATCCCCGGACCCGCCGCGGCGCCGGGCGCCGGGGCGAATCCGGCGGCTCCCGCCGCTGCCGCGGTGAATCCCGGCCCCGCAGGACTCGACCCCCAGGCCGCGGCCCGTCGCGAGGGCGACCGGCTGCGTTTCGTGGGGGCCGCCACCCGGCGGATCGCCCGCGGCATAGACCTCGACGAGATCGTGCTGGGCCTGTGCCGGGCCAGCGTGCCGACGTTCTCCGACGCCATACTGGTCTACCTCCGCGACCCGCTCCCGGTCGGTGACGAGCGGCCGGTCTCCCCGTTCGTGCTGCGGCTGCGCCGGTCGGACCGGCTGCGGCTGAACGAGGAGGAGACCGAGACCTCCTCGGAGATCGAGCGCCTGCGGCTGCCCGTCATCGACCCGCACGGCGACCTGCCGCCCGCGGCCGAGCTGTGCGAGGTCCGCTCGGGTGGCGCGCTCGCCGAGGTGCTGCGTGGGGTGCGGCCCGTTTTCGGGGACTCCGCGGCGGCCCGTGCCGCACTGCCGGAACTGCTCGGCTCCGGCCGAACCGTACCCACCGGGCACCGGGCGATCCTCGCCCCGCTGCGCGGCCGGCGGCGGGTGATCGGCGCCGCCGTCTTCCTGCGCGGGACCGAGCGGCCGCCCTTCGAGGCCAATGACCTGCTGGTCGCGGCCCAGCTGGCGACGCACACCGCGCTGGGCATCGACAAGGCCGTGCTGTACGGGCGCGAGGCGTACATCGCCGACGAGCTCCAGCGCACCATGCTGCCCGACTCGCTGCCCCAGCCGACCGGTGTCCGGCTCGCCTCCCGCTATCTCCCGGCGGCCGAGACGGCCCGGGTCGGCGGCGACTGGTACGACGCGATCCCGCTGCCCGGCAGCAGGGTCGCCCTTGTCGTCGGGGACGTCATGGGCCACTCCATGACGTCGGCGGCGATCATGGGCCAGCTGCGCACCACGGCGCAGACCCTGGCCGGGCTCGACCTGCCGCCGCAGGAGGTCCTGCACCACCTCGACGAGCAGGCGCAGCGGCTGGGCAGCGATCGCATGGCGACGTGCCTGTACGCGGTGTACGACCCGGTCGCGCACCGCATCACGATCGCCAACGCCGGGCACCCGCCGCCCGTCCTGCTCCACCTGGGCGGCCGCGCGGAGGTGCTGCGGGTACCGCCCGGCGCCCCGATCGGCGTCGGCGGGGTGGACTTCGAGGCCGTCGAACTGGACGCGCCCGCGGGCGCCACGCTGCTGCTGTACACCGACGGTCTGGTGGAGTCCCGGCTGCGGGACGTCTGGACCGGGATCGAGCAGCTGCGCGAACGGCTCGCCACCACCGCCCGGCTGACCGGCCCGGACCACTCGCCGCCGCTGGAGGCGTTGTGCGACGACGTCCTGGACATGCTCGGTCCCGGCGACCGGGACGACGACATCGCGCTGCTCGCCGCCCGGTTCGACGGGATCGCGCCGAGCGACGTCGCGTACTGGCACCTCGAACCGGAGGAGACCGCCCCGGGACGGGCCCGCAGGCTGGCCCGCCGGGCACTGAACCGCTGGGGGCTCGACGATCTCTCCGACTCGGTCGAGCTGCTGGTCAGCGAGGTGGTGACCAACGCCGTGCGCTACGCGGAGCGACCGGTGACGCTGCGGCTGCTGCGCACCGACACGCTGCGCTGCGAGGTCGGTGACGACGCTCCGCAACTGCCCCGGCAGCGCCGGGCCCGGGACATGGACGAGGGCGGCCGCGGCCTGTTCCTGGTGAACCGGCTGGCCCGGCGGTGGGGGGCGACGCGTCTTTCGACGGGCAAGGTGGTCTGGTTCGAGATGCCGACCCGGGGCCAGTAGGGGGCCCGGACCGGGCACGGGGAAGAGCCCTGCACGGACGGTAGCCAAATGTTGCCGTCCTCCTGTCGGCGGAGTTGACTTCAGTCGTGAACGAGACGACCTGACCGAAACCCCCACCGACGGGAGGACGCTCGTGCCCGAGGAATCGAAGACCAGGAACACCCCCTACACCACGAACAACGCCGGAATCCCGGTGGAGAGCGACGAACACTCGCTCACTGTCGGATCCGACGGACCGATCCTGCTCCAGGACCACTACCTCATCGAGAAGATGGCCCAGTTCAACCGTGAACGGGTCCCCGAACGAGTGGTCCACGCCAAGGGCTCCGGTGCCTACGGCTTCTTCAAGGTGACCAACGACGTCAGCCAGTTCACCAAGGCGGACCTCTTCCAACCGGGCAAGCAGACCGCCATGCTCGCCCGCTTCTCCACGGTCGCCGGTGAGCAGGGCTCCCCCGACACCTGGCGCGACCCCCGTGGTTTCGCCCTGAAGTTCTACACCGAGCACGGCAACTACGACATGGTCGGCAACAACACGCCGGTCTTCTTCGTGCGCGACCCGATGAAGTTCCAGGACTTCATCCGCTCGCAGAAGCGCCGGCCGGACAGCGCGGTGCGCGACCACGACATGCAGTGGGACTTCTGGACGCTCTCCCCCGAGTCCGCGCACATGGTGACGTGGCTGATGGGCGACCGGGGCATCCCCAGGACGTACCGCCACATGAACGGCTACAGCTCGCACACCTACATGTGGGTGAATGCCGGCGGCGAGAGGTTCTGGGTCAAGTACCGCTTCAAGACCGACCAGGGCATCGACTTCTACCCGCAGGCCGAGGCGGACGAGATGGCCGGCGTCGACGGCGACGTGCACCGCCGCGACCTCTTCGAGTCGATCAAGCGCGGCGACCACCCGAGCTGGACGCTGTACGTCCAGATCATGCCGTTCGACGACGCGCCGGACTACCGGTTCAACCCGTTCGACCTCACGAAGGTGTGGCCGCACGGCGACTATCCGGAGATCGAAGTCGGCCGGATGACGCTCGACGAGAACCCCGAGGACTTCTTCGTCCACATCGAGCAGGCGTCCTTCGAGCCGTCGAACCTGGTGCCCGGCATCGGTCCGTCGCCGGACAAGATGCTGCTCGGCCGGCTCTTCTCGTACCCGGACACCCACCGGTACCGGATCGGACCGAACTACGCGCAGCTGCCCCCGAACCGTCCGAGGTTCGGCCGGAACTCGTACGCGAAGGACGGCCCCATGCGGTACGAGCCGACCCGTACGGGAGCGGTCTACGCACCGAACTCGTACGGCGGTCCCGCGGCGGACACCCAGCGCTTCGGCGACCCGGCGGGCTGGGCCACGGCGGGCGAGATGGTGCACGAGGCGTACAAGCTGCACCGCGAGGACGACGACTGGGGCCAGGCGGGCACCATGGTGCGCAAGGTCCTCGACGAAGCGGCCCGCGAGCGGCTGGTGTCGAACATTTCCGGCCATCTGCTGGACGGTGTGAGCGCCCCGGTCCTGGAGCGCGCGCTGCAGTACTGGCGCAATGTGGACAAGGACCTCGGCGACCGGGTCGCCAAGAAGGTCAACGGCGGCTGAGAACGTCGCGAAGACCGCACAGGAGAGGGGCGGTGGCGGGCGGCCCCCCCCCACGCCCACCCGCGCCCCAAGTCAACCGCGCATCGACGAACACCCACCTCGACGCGGCGGCGTATCGGTGGCGGGGGGGTTGACGTTGTTGCCCGGCCGCCCGGGGTCCGTCCCGCCGTCCGGCGGATCCGGCGACTCGCTGACCGGCGGATCCGGCGACTCGCTGGCCGGCGGATCCGGCGTCTCGCTGGCCGGCGGGCTGGAGGGCGTGCTCGGGTGCTGGTCCGGCGAGCCGGACGACTGGGACGGATCCGGGTCGGGGGTCTCCGACGGCGAGGTGGTCGCCGGCGGGCTGCTCGGCAGGGTGACCTCGCCGCGCTCGACGTCCTGGAGGTCGAACCGCGCCCCGGAACCGCCGTTCAGCGCGCCGAGGGTGTAGTCCGCCCAGATCTCCGCCGGGAAGCCACCGCCGTTGGCCCGGCCGGAGTTGGCGGTACCGGTCAGGGTGACCTGGCCGCCGCCCTCCTTGGGGGATTCACCGAAGAGCGCCACCACCGTGGTGAGGTCCGGGGTGTACGCGGCGAACCAGGCCGACTTGTTGTTCTCGGACGTACCCGTCTTGCCCGCCGCCTGGTACGCCGAGGCGTTGGCCGCCTTGCTGCCGGAGCCGCTCTCCACGACGTCCTTCAGGACGGAGGTCACGGTGTCGGCGGACTTGCGGCTGATCACCTGGTCGCCGACGCCCTTGACCGGCTCGACCGTCCGGTCGCGGTGCTTGGCGGACTTCACGATGAACGGGGTGACCTTCTTGCCGTGGTTGTCGAGGGTGGCGTACGCCCCGGCCATGTCCCACGTCGAGGCGTTCATCGTGCCGAGCGTGATGGCGGGACGCTCGGGGAAGTTCTTGTCGGGGAGGCCGAGGGCCAGCGCGGTCTTCTTCACCGCGGGCGGGCCGACATCGACCACCATCTGCGCGAAGACCGAGTTGATCGACTTGTTCATCGCGTTCTGCACGGTGACGTCGCCGTAGCTGACGTTGTCCTCGTTCTGCGGGGCGAACGGGGTGTCGCTGCCCACGACGGGCCGCTTGCTGGTGCCGTCGTAGCGGGTGTTGACGCCGATCAGGTCGCCGCCCTGGGTCTTCGATTCGTTCTCCAGCGCGGAAGCGAGCACCAGCGGCTTGAAGGTGGAGGCGGGCTGGTAGTCCTGGCGCGTGGCGTTGGATATGTAGTGCTTGACGTAGTCCACCCCGCCGTAGAGCGCGACGACGGCACCGGTCTTCGGATCGACGGAGGTGGCGCCCGCCTGGACGGTCGCGTCGACCTTGCTGTCCTTGCGGTCCAGCTTGGACTCCAGCTGGCGGTCGACCGCCTTCTCCAGTTCCTTCTGGCGCTTCTTGTCGATGTTGAGGGTGAAGGTCCAGCCGCCGGCCTGCCGCATGTCGCCGGTGATGCCCTGCTTGTCCAGCTCCTTGTTGGCCGCCTCCACGAGGTAGCCGGTCTGGCCCTCCATGCCGCGGGCGGGCTTGGGCTTGTCCGGGACGGGGAACTTCAGGGTGTCGCGCTCGGACTTGTCGAGCCAGTGCATCTCGACCATGTTGTCGAGCGTGTAACCCCAGCGGTCCTTGACGAGCTTCTTGCCGGTCGGCGACGCGATCGCCCAGTCGTACTGGCTGGGGGCCTGGAGCAGCGCGGCCAGATAGGCGCCCTGGGAGACGTTGAGGTCCTTGGCGTCGACGCCGTAGTAGGCCTGCGCCGCGGCCTGAATCCCGCTCGCGCCGCGTCCGTAGTAGGCGGTGTTGATGTACCCGGCAAGGATGAAGCTCTTGTCCTTCTTCTGGTCGACCTTGAGGGAGATCACCAGTTCCTTGAGCTTCCGGCTGATCGTCGGGTCCTGCGTCAGGTAGTAGTTCTTCACGTACTGCTGGGTGATGGTCGAGCCACCCTGCTTGCCCTTGCCGGTGAGCGTGCTGAGGATGCCGCGCGCGGTGCCCTTCAGGTCGACGCCCTTGTCCTGGTAGAACGTCTTGTTCTCGGCGGCGACGAAGGTGTGCTGCACCTCCTTGGGGACCTCGGCCAGGTCCACGATCTGGCGGTTGACCCCGTCACCGGTCCGGGTCAGCACGGTGCCGTCGCTGTACTGGTAGACGTTGCTCTGCCGCTCGGCCAGGGCGTTGGCCTTGGGCACGTCCACGTACACGTACAGCGCCACGAAGGCGCCCATGATCAACAGGCAGAACCCGAAGAACGTGCCCAGCATCTTCCGCCAGGTGAAGAGTCTGCGTATGCCGCCGCTCTTCGCAGCCCGCCGCGACCCGCGCCGCTGGGCTCGTCGCGCATCCGCTCGACCCATCTCTGTGTTGCTCCCGTTTCTCTGCTCGACCAGATCAGCTCAGCCCAGCCAGCTAACACCGTCGGCGAGGACAAAAAGCAAGCGATGCGGTCTTTTCCGGACGTGACAATCAGCACCCGTTCTCTAGGGAACCGACTCACGAGAGGGGCCCAGGGTTGCGAACCCGAGTAATGTGTAATCACATTGCTAGCACCGAGTACCGCTCTGTCAGTCTTTCGAAACGGGGGATCCCATGCCCGACCAAGGCAATCCGCACGCCGCGTCCACCCTGACCGCCGACCTCACGCCCGACGCCCCCGAGATGCCCGAACCACAGGTGAGAGAGGTGACGGCGCACAGCATCCCCGGCGGCCTCGGCCTGCTGCTGACCGTGATCGGGGTGATCGCCGGCATCGGCCTGGCCATCATCGGCGGCGTCATCGGCTCGAACGGGAACAACGGCGTAGGCATCCCGGTGTGCATATTCGGGGTCCTGCTCGTCATCGCCTCGTTCTTCTGCATGACGGGTGTGAAGATGGTCGCACCGGGCGAGGCACGGGTGATCCAGCTCTTCGGCCGGTACGTCGGCACGATCCGCACCGACGGGCTGCGCTGGATCAATCCGCTCACCAGCAGCCGGAAGATCTCCACCCGGGTCCGCAACCACGAGACCGCAGTCCTGAAGGTCAACGACGCCTACGGCAACCCGATCGAACTCGCCGCGATCGTCGTCTGGAAGGTCGAGGACACCGCGCAGGCGCTCTTCGAGGTCGACGACTTCCTGGAGTTCGTCGCCACCCAGACCGAGGCGGCCGTCCGGCACATCGCCATCGAGTACCCGTACGACGCCCACGAGGAGGGCGGCCTCTCCCTGCGCGGCAACGCGGAGGAGATCACCGAGAAGCTGGCCGTGGAGCTCACCGCCCGGGTGCAGGCCGCCGGTGTGCGGATCATCGAATCGCGCTTCAGTCATCTCGCGTACGCCCCCGAGATCGCCTCCGCGATGCTTCAGCGCCAGCAGGCCGGCGCGGTGGTCGCGGCCCGGCAGCAGATCGTCGAGGGCGCGGTCGGCATGGTCGAGATGGCGCTGACCCGGATCGCCGAGCAGGACATCGTCGAGCTCGACTCCGAGCGGAAGGCCGCCATGGTCAGCAATCTGATGGTGGTGCTCTGCGGTGACCGCGCGGCGCAGCCGGTCCTCAACACGGGCACTCTTTACCAGTGACGGAAGACCAGTGACGGAAGAGACCCCCGGACGCGGGCCGCAGCAGCGCAAGCAGATGCTGCTGCGGCTGGACCCCGCGGTGCACGACGCACTCGCCCGCTGGGCCGCCGACGAACTGCGCAGCGCGAACGCCCAGATCGAGTTCCTGCTGCGCAGGGCGCTGGCCGAGGCGGGCCGCCTGCCCGGCACGGCCCGTCCGATCCCCCGCCGGGGGCGGCCGCCGAAGTCCCCGCCCTCCGAGTGACTCCGAGGGGCCAGGGAGGGAGGCATCCGGTATACACCGGAGGTATACATGCCGTGTACAGTGCTGCGCATGTCTATCGGCCACACCCTGCTCGGACTCCTGGAGTCCGGCCCCCGCCACGGCTACGACCTCAAGCGCACCTTCGACGAGAAGTTCGGCCACGACCGCCCCCTGCACTACGGGCAGGTCTACTCGACGATGTCCCGGCTCCTCAAGAACGGCCTCGTCGAGGTCGACGGCGTCGAGAGCGGGGGCGGCCCCGAGCGCAAGCGGTACGCCATCACCGAGGCGGGCATCACCGACGTCGGCACCTGGCTCGCGCAGCCGGAGAAGCCCGAGCCGTACCTCCAGTCGACGCTCTACACCAAGGTCGTCCTGGCCCTGCTCACCGGCCGCAGCGCCGAGGCGCTGCTGGACACCCAGCGCGCGGAGCACCTGCGCCTCATGCGCATCCTCACCGACCGCAAGCGCAAGGGCGACCTCGCCGACCAGCTGATCTGCGACCACGCGCTCTTCCATCTCGAAGCCGATCTGCGCTGGCTCGAACTGACCGCCGCCCGGCTCGACCGGCTCGCCACGGAGGTGGGCGCATGACCCCCGCCGGCTCCCTGCTCAGCGCCGACGGCCTGTACAAGTCGTACGGCCCGACGCCCGCGCTCGACGGCGCGTCGTTCTCCATCCACCCCGGCGAGGTCGTCGCCGTGATGGGCCCGTCGGGCTCCGGCAAGTCCACCCTGCTGCACTGCCTCGCCGGAATCGTCACCCCCGACCAGGGCACGATCACCTACGCGGGCCGCGAGCTCTCCGCGATGTCCGACGCCGAACGCAGCGCTCTGCGCCGCACCGAGTTCGGCTTCGTCTTCCAGTTCGGCCAGCTCGTCCCGGAGCTGACCTGTGTGGAGAACGTCGCCCTGCCACTCCGGCTGAGCGGTACCAAGCGCAAGGACGCCGAAGCCACCGCCCGCCACTGGCTGGAGCGCCTGGAGGTCGACACCGTCGGCGGCAAGCGCCCCGGCGAGGTCTCCGGCGGCCAGGGCCAGCGCGTCGCGGTGGCCCGTGCGCTCGCCGCCTCCCCCAAGGTGATCTTCGCCGACGAGCCGACCGGCGCCCTGGACTCCTTCAACGGCGAGCGGGTCATGCAGCTGCTCACCGAGGCGGCCCGCTCCACCCATGTCGCCGTGGTCCTGGTGACCCACGAGGCCCGGGTCGCCGCGTACTCCGACCGCGACGTCACCGTGCGCGACGGCCGGGCCCACAATCTGGAGCACGCCGGATGACCCTGCTCGACCACAAGGACGCCCCGGCCGACGCACCGCCGCGGCCCGCCCGGCCCACCGGTTTCGCCGGCCTGCTGCGCGATCTCGCCCTCGGCGTCCGGTTCGCCGCGTCCGGCGGGCGCGAGGGCTGGATCCGCACCCTGCTGACGGCCGTCGGCGTCGGCCTCGGCGTGGCACTGCTGCTGGCCGCCGCCTCCGCGCCGCACCTGATGAATGAACGTTCCGCCCGTGGTCAGGCCCGCGCCGAGTCCACGGTCGCGGATTCGCCCGACATCGCAGCCGAGAAGTCGGACTCCTCGGTGCTCCGGGTCAACGCGGAGACCGAGTACCGCGGCCGCTCCGTCGGGGGCCATCTGATGCGCGCGGACGGCACGCATCCGATCGTCCCGCCGGGCGTCGCGCGGTTCCCCGGCGCGGACGAGATGGTGGTCTCGCCCGCCCTGAGGAAGCTGCTGGACTCCTCGGAAGGCCGCCTCCTCAAGGAGCGGCTGCCGTACCGGATCACCGGCACGATCGCCGACCCCGGCCTGCTCGCGCCGGGAGAGCTGCTCTACTACGCGGGCAGCGACACGCTGACTCCCGCCAACGGCGGCCACCGGGTCGCCGGCTACGGCGACCCGGCCCCGCCCCGGCCCATGTCGCCGATCCTCATCGTGCTGATCATCATGATCTGCGTCGTCCTGCTGATGCCGGTCGCGATCTTCATCGCGACGGCCGTGCGGTTCGGCGGCGACCGGCGCGACCGCAGGCTCGCCGCGCTGCGTCTGGTCGGTGCGGACATCCGGACGACCCGGCGGATCGCGGCCGGTGAGGCGTTCTTCGGGGCGGTGCTCGGCCTGCTGGCCGGCCTGGCCTTCTTCCTGGTGGGGCGTCAGTTCATGGGCTCCGTCGAGGTGTGGGGGGCCAGCGCCTTCCCGGCGGACCTGGTCCCCGAACTCTGGCTGGCGGCCCTGGTCGTGGTCGTGGTTCCGGTGGCGGCGGTGCTCGTCACGCTGATCGCCCTGCGTTCGGTGGTCATCGAACCGCTCGGCGTCGTACGCGGCAACCGCAACCGCAAGCGCCGCCTCTGGTGGCGCCTGCTGGTCCCGGTCGCGGGCCTGGCGGTGCTCGTGCTGGCCGGCAAGGTGGATCAGTACGCCGAGGTGGACCCGTATCCGATCGCGGGCGGCGCCGTGCTCGTGCTGGTCGGGCTCGCCCTGCTGCTGCCGTGGCTGGTCGAGGCGTGTGTGAACCGGCTGCGCGGCGGCCCGGTGCCCTGGCAGCTCGCCACCCGCAGGCTCCAGCTGAGCAGCGGGGCGGCCTCCCGCGCGGTCAGCGGCATCACGGTCGCGGTCGCGGGCGCGGTGGCCCTGCAAATGCTGTTCGCCGCGGTGGGCGACGATTTCGACCGGGTGACCGGTCAGGATCCGAAGCGCGCCCAGTTCTACACGTTCTCCGAGACCGTCACCGGTGACGCGGCCGCGCAGACCATCAAGAAGTTCCGGGCCACCAAGGGCGTCACGGCGGTCATCGGCATGGTCGAGACGTACGTCGTGAAGCCGGGCACGTACAAGGGCGACGACATCCAGCCCACCACCTCGCTGACCGTCGGGGACTGCGCGACCCTGCGCGAGATCGCCCGGATCGGCTCCTGCAAGGAGGGCGACGCATTCGTCGTCCACCCCAGCAAGGACAAAAACATGGCCGACTGGATGGACAAGACGGCCCGCAAGGGCAAGCCGGTCGAGCTCAACTACCAGGCGGGATCGGTGCCCGGCGAGAAGTCGAGGCTGTGGACCCTGCCCGCCGACGCTCCGACCGTCACCGCCCGCCTTGACCCGATGGGCGAGGAGCACTGGGGCATCATGGCCACGGTCGGCGCGATCGACCCGCGCACGTTGCTGCACGCCCAGACCAACGCGCAGATCCGGGTGGACCAGAGCGTCGAGGACGTCTCCGAGTACGTACGGAACACGGCGGCCGAGCTCGACCGGGCGATGCGGGTCGTCGCCCTGAACTCGGTGGTCCGCGACCAGCAGTACGCCAGTGTGCAGAAGGGTCTCCGGGTCGGCGCGACCGCGACGCTGCTGCTGATCGCCGCCGCGATGCTGGTCTCCCAGCTGGAGCAGTTGCGGGAGCGCAAGCGCCTGCTGTCGGTCCTGGTCGCCTTCGGTACCCGTCGGACCACGCTCGGCTGGTCGGTGCTCTGGCAGACCGCCGTCCCCGTGCTCATCGGCCTGGTGGTCGCGATCGCCGGTGGTCTCGGCCTGGGGGCCGTGATGATCCGCATGATCGGCAAGAAGGTGACCGACTGGTGGCTCTTCCTGCCGATGGCGGGAGCGGGCGCGGCACTGATCCTGCTCGTCACCCTGCTGTCGCTGCCACCGCTGTGGCGCATGATGCGCCCGGACGGCCTGCGCACGGAGTGACGGCGCGGCAGCCGGACGGAGGGGGTGCGGTCCTCAGAGGGACCGCACCCCCTCCCCGCGCTCCGCGCCCGCCGCCACCCGGACCGGCAGCCCCCTCATCGCCACCCGCAGCGCCGCCGCGAACTCCTCGAACTCCTCGTGCCGCGCCGCCCCCGTCCGCATCGCCAGCGCCACCCGCCGCGACGGTGCGGGTTCCCCGAAGTACCCGGTGGCCAGCGCGTCGTTGCGGCCGGTCTCGACCGTCACCGCGGTACGCGGCAGCAGCGTCACCCCGAGTCCGCCGGCCACCAGTTGCACCAGTGTCGAGAGCCCGGCCGCGGTCGTGGTGACCGGCGCGCCCTCCGTACGCCCCGCCTCCCGGCATATGTCGAGCGCCTGGTCGCGCAGGCAGTGGCCCTCGTCGAGCAGCAGCAACGGCAGCTCGCGCAGGGCCTCGCGCGGGATGTCGGTGCGCCCGCCCAGCCAGTGGTCCCGCTCCATCACCAGCACGAAGTCCTCGTCGAAGAGCGGAAGCTCGGTCACGCCCGGCACGCCGAGCGGCACGGCGAGCAGGAGCAGGTCCAGCCTTCCCGCGGCCAGCCCCTCCAGCAGGGAGGAGGTCTGCTCCTCGTGCACCTGGAGGTCCAGCTCCGGGTAGCGCTCGTGGACCAGCCGCAGCACGGTCGGCAGCAGGTACGGCGCGACGGTCGGGATCACGCCGAGCCTGAGCACTCCGGTGAACGGCGCCCGGACCGCCTCGGCCTCCTCCATCAGCTCACCGACGGCCTCCAGCACCGCCCGCGCCCGCACCGCCAGCCGCTCCCCGGCCGGTGAGAGCAGCACCTTGCGCGTCGTACGCTCGATGAGCTGGACGCCCAGGGCCTCCTCCAGCGCCGACACGGCCCCGGAGAGTGCCGGCTGACTCATCCCGATGGCTGCCGCCGCGTCCCGGAAATGCAGGCATTCGGCGACGGCCGCGAAGGCGCGCAGCTGCGACAGACTGGGCTGTTTGGTCCGATTGCCCTGGTTACCCTGCGCCACTGATAGGCACCTCCGATCATCACGACCGAGTATAGCTATTTCCGCGATCAATGAAGTCTGTGCCAAGGTGGGGACCGTCCAACCCTCAGGAACTCCCCCAAAAAGGGAATTCCAACGCTGCAAGGAGAGCGCGTGCTCACTGTCGGTGACAAGTTCCCCGAGTTCGACCTGACTGCTTGTGTTTCGCTGGAGAGCGGCAAGGAGTTCGAGCAGATCAACCACAAGACCTACGAGGGCAAGTGGAAGATCGTCTTCGCGTGGCCGAAGGACTTCACCTTCGTGTGCCCCACCGAGATCGCCGCCTTCGGCAAGCTGAACGACGAGTTCGCCGACCGTGACGCCCAGGTCCTCGGCTTCTCCGGTGACTCCGAGTTCGTGCACCACGCCTGGCGCAAGGACCACCCGGACCTGACCGACCTGCCCTTCCCGATGATGGCCGACTCGAAGCACGAGCTCATGCGTGAGCTCGGCATCGAGGGCGAGGACGGCTTCGCCCAGCGCGCCGTCTTCATCGTCGACCAGAACAACGAGATCCAGTTCACGATGGTGACCGCCGGTTCCGTGGGCCGTAACCCCAAGGAGGTCCTGCGGGTCCTGGACGCCCTGCAGACCGACGAGCTGTGCCCGTGCAACTGGACCAAGGGCGAGAACACCCTCGACCCGGTCGCGCTCCTCTCGGGCGAGTGAGCTGACAGCGACATGGCACTCGACGAACTGAAGGCCGCCGTTCCGGACTTCGCCAAGGACCTGAAGCTGAACCTCGGTTCGGTCATCGGGAACAGCGAGCTCCCGCAGCAGCAGCTGTGGGGCACCGTCCTCGCCTGCGCGATCGCCTCGCGCTCGCCGAAGGTGCTGCGCGAGCTGGAGCCGGAGGCGAAGGCCAATCTCTCCGCGGAGGCGTACACCGCCGCGAAGTCGGCCGCTGCCATCATGGCGATGAACAACGTCTTCTACCGGACCCGGCACCTGCTGTCGGACCCCGAGTACGGGACGCTCCGCGCGGGCCTGCGGATGAACGTCATCGGCAAGCCCGGCGTGGAGAAGATCGACTTCGAACTGTGGTCGCTCGCGGTCTCCGCGATCAACGGCTGCGGCCAGTGCCTGGACTCCCACGAGCAGGTGCTGCGCAAGGCCGGCGTGGACCGTGAGACCATTCAGGAGGCCGTCAAGATCGCCTCGGTGATCCAGGCGGTCGGCGTGACCCTCGAAGCCGAGGCCGTGCTCGCCGAGTAGGACCAGCACCACCCCTGATACGAGAAGGGCCCCGAGGACGACCGACCGTCCACGGGGCCCTTCTTCTGTCCTCGTTCAGGTGGTCTTCCTGCCGCCGCCGCGGCCGATGTCCTCCGGCGGCGATCCCGGCGCGGGTGTCGGAGCGACATCGAGCGCGGACGCCCCGTGCGGAGGCGGTGCGTGCCGCAGCGCCTCCTCCTGCCCGTACGAGCGCAGATATCCGACCACCGTGTTGGTGACCGCCACCAGCGGCACCGCGACGACCGCTCCCCCGATGCCCGCGATCATGCCGCCCGCGGCCACCGAGAGGACGACGGCGAGCGGATGCACCCGTACCGCGCGTCCCAGGATGAACGGCTGCAGCACATGGCCCTCGATCTGCTGCACGGCGAGCACCACGGCCAGCACCATCAGCGCGGCGAACACCCCCTCGGTGACCAGCGCGACGACCACCGCGAGCGCGCCGGAGACCACCGCGCCGACCAGCGGGATGAAGGCGAAGAGGAAGATGAAGACGGCGAGCGGCACCGCCATCGGCACGTTCAGGAACCAGATCCCGAGCCCGATGAAGATCGCGTCGATCAGCGCCACGACGACCGTGCCCCGCACATAGGCGGTCAGCGTCCGCCAGGCGCGCGGCCCGGCACCCGCGACGCCCGGCCGGGCCTGCGCCGGCACCAGCTTCAGCACCCAGTGCCAGATGCGCTTCCCGTCGTACAGCAGGAAGAGCGTCGAGAACATCGCCAGCAGCATCCCGGTGAGGAACTCCACCATCACGGTGACGCCCTGCAGTCCGGCGGAGGTTATCTGCTCGGTGTTGGTGCCGATGGTGTCGCTGAGGTTCTTCGCGACGTCGCTGATCTGCTGCTCGGTGACGTGGAAGGGGCTGTCGAGCAGCCAGTTCTTCAGGTCGTCGATCCCCGTCCGCACCTTGTCGGAGAGGGTGTCGATGTTGTCCATGACCTGCCAGACCACGAACCAGCCGACCAGCCCGATGATGACGAAGCCCAGAATCGCGGTGACCGCGGTGGCCAGTCCGCGCGGCAGGCCGTACCGCTTCAGCCGGGCGACGGTCGGTTGCAGCATCGCGGTGACGAGCAGCGCGGCGACGAAGGCCAGCACCACCAACTGCACGGCGCTGATGACCCGCATCAGCACCCAGAGCGTGCCTGCCAGGACGAGCAGCCGCCAGGACGCCTCGGCCGCGACCCGCATGCCCCAGGGGATCGCCGCGACCGGATCGGGCCGGGCGGCCACGGAGGGCGCGTACGCGGGCGGCGGCGGCACATGTTCGGCGGCCGCGGCCTCGTGCCGGGCCCTGTCGTCCGGACCGGCCCCGGCGGGCACCGCTCCGGCGGGCACGGGCGGCTCGACGGGCTCGGCCCTGCCCCCCTCGACTTCGGCCCTGCCCCCCTCGGCCTCGGCCCTGCGCTGTTCCAGCCGCTCACCCAGCTCGGTCAGTTCGGCGCCCAGGCGGCCGAGCCACCCCGGAAGTTTCGACATGATCGTTTCCTCTTCCCCCGTCTTTCTCTCCCCACCGCTCCCCCGCCGCTCCCCCGCCGAGCCGTGCGGACCCGACCGTACACGCGCGAAGCCCCTCACCGTAGGACGGCGAGGGGCTTCGTGTGGTTGAGACCAGAACCTCCGAAGGTTCTAGTACCAGTGGTTGGCCTGCCAGAAGGACCAGGCACCGCACGGACTCTGGTACTTGCCGTTCATGTAGCTGAGGCCCCACTTGATCTGGGTGGCCGGGTTGGTCTGCCAGTCCGCTCCGGCGGTCGACATCTTCGAACCGGGCAGCGCCTGGACGAGGCCGTAGGCACCCGAGGACGGATTAGACGCCCGGTAGTTCCAGGTCGACTCGTGGTTCACGATGTTGCTGAAGCACTGGAACTGGTCGGCGGGAACGATCTGCCGCGCCATCGCCTGAATCTCGGCCACGGTGTACGAGCCCTGCTGGGCGAACGTGGAGGCGCTGCGCATCTCGGAACGGCTGGCACGCTCGGCGTCCTTCTTGGCCTTGCGCTCCTTCTCCAGCTTGTCCTCGGCCGCCTGCTTCTTCGACTTGGCGTCCTTGGCGGCCTGGATACGGGCCGCTTCCTCCACGGACTTCTTCGCCGCCGCGTCGGCCGCGGATGCCTGGGCGTCGGCCTGCTGCGTGAGCGAGGCAGTCTGCACCTGGGCCTGCTGGCCGGCAGGGATGTCGGCGAGAAGCGTGGTGTCGGCTGCGGTCGCCTCGAAGTTGTTGTCGTCGACAGCGGGAGTGCTGCCCGAGGCAACGCCTACGACGGCGCCGACGGTGGTGACCGCGGTGGCTGACGCCACGGCGAACCCCCGGACCGAGATCCGGCTCACACGGTGTCCTTCCAGCATCGCCCGCTTAGGTGACCTCGCGGACGCAATCGTGCCCCTGGCGCTGGCCTCCCTACTGCTTGGGTCACGGGAGGCACGGACCCGGTGGGCAACTCCCCGGAGGGAGCGCCGCGTGGTGCTCGCGGGCGGCATACGGACGGCGATTGTTGAGTTGTGTGGTGCCTGGCACCTCTGGAGGTGCGGGTGTGCCGTATGCGGGGCCTGACGGAAGCAAGACTCTGCCGGACCGGCACACCGGGAGGCAATTCTCCGTTGCGTGTGAAAGCTCACACCTCGTTCGGAGCAAGTGATGTACGGAAAAGCCACCGCAGCACGATGCCGCCCGGCTAAGCTGCTTCGCTCGCCGGGCGGCACCAACTGTCCTATCCCGTATCAGATCTGGCCGTCCTCCAGCATTTCGGTCACCAGCGCGGCGATCTGCGAGCGCTCGGAGCGGGTGAGCGTGACGTGCGCGAAGAGCGGATGGCCCTTCAGTTTCTCGACCACGGCCACCACTCCGTCGTACCGGCCGACCCTGAGGTTGTCCCGCTGCGCCACGTCATGCGTGAGCACCACCCGGGAATTCGCCCCGATCCGGGACAACACGGTCAGCAGGACGTTCCGTTCGAGGGACTGCGCCTCGTCGACGATCACGAAGGCGTCGTGGAGCGAGCGGCCCCGGATGTGGGTGAGCGGCAGGATCTCCAGCATGCCGCGCCCCAGCACCTCCTCGATCACCTCGCGTCCGGCGACCGCCGAGAGCGTGTCGAAGACGGCCTGCGCCCAGGGGCTCATCTTCTCGGCCTCGGTGCCGGGGAGATAGCCCAGTTCCTGCCCGCCGACCGCGTACAGCGGGCGGAAGACCATCACCTTCTGGTGCTGCCTGCGCTCCAGGACGGCTTCGAGACCGGCGCAGAGTGCCAGCGCCGACTTGCCGGTGCCGGCCCGGCCGCCCAGCGACACGATGCCGACGTCCTGGTCGAGCAGGAGGTCGAGCGCGATGCGCTGTTCGGCGCTGCGGCCGTGGATGCCGAAGACCTCCCGGTCACCGCGCACCAGGCGCACACTGCCCTCGGCGGTGACCCGGCCGAGCGCCTTGCCACGCTCGGACCGGAGGACCAGTCCGGTGTGCACGGGCAGTTCGGCGGCCTCGGGTACGTACAGCGTTTCCTCTCCGTAGAGCAGGTCCACCTGGTCGGCGGCGAGGGGGATTTCCGACATCCCGGTCCAGCCCGAGTCGGTGATGGCGAGTTCGGCGCGGTACTCCTCGGCGAGGAGGCCGACCGAGGACGCCTTGATGCGCAGCGGGAGGTCCTTGGAGACGACCGTGACGTCGTACCCCTCGGCCTGGAGGTTGCGCGCGACCGCGAGGATCCGTGAGTCGTTGTCCCCCAACCGGTAGCCGGCGGGCAGTACGCCGGGGTCGGAGTGGTTGAGTTCGACGCGCAGGGTCCCGCCCAGGTCCCCGAGCGGGATCGGGGCGTCCAGCCGGCCGTAGCGGGTGCGGAAGTCGTCCAGCAGGCGCAGGGCCTTCCGGGCGAAGTACCCCAGCTCCGGGTGATGCCGTTTGGCCTCCAGTTCCGTGACCACGACGATCGGGAGCACGACTTCGTGCTCGTCGAACCGGGCCATGGCGTTCGGATCGGCCAGCAGGACGCTGGTGTCGAGAACGTAGGTGCGCCTGTCGAGCAAGCGGCGCTTTGTGCTGGTCACCACGGAAGGACGTACCCCCTCGGACGAGGTTGGGGTGCGACGGCGTCGCGGAGCATCCCAATGGGAGAGGACGGACCGGGCTGCGGCCCCGATGCACGGGCCGAGCGCCGGCCCTCCGCGTCGGCCGCACTGTATGTACGGTCCTTCGTGTGCAAAGGGCCTCCCGGGCGAGCGGACTCCATGCCGCTCACTTGGACACGACGTCCGCCTGGTTGGCGACCGGACGTCGACCTGTCAGGGGTATTCCCTCGAACACGCGAAGCCATGCCGCCCGGGACGGGCGGGTGAGCTGGGAGTGGCGCCCCGAGCACACAGGGCCGGGCGCGGGTCCCGGCGCACGGGGCCGGGCGCACCCACGGGTCCGGGCACGGGTCCGGGCACACAGGGGCCTGGCACGCCCATGGGTCCTGGCGCACGGGTCCTGGCACACCCACGGGTCCGGGCGCATCACCCGAACGGCTCCGTCCTCGAACGCAGGACGGGCCGGAAAGGGCCGGGGAGCGGCACCGTTCGAGCCCGTCGTGAGAAGGCGGTGTCAGCCGCCGTAGCGGCGGTGGCGGGCCGCGTAGTCGCGCAGGGCGCGGAGGAAGTCGACGCGGCGGAAGGCCGGCCAGAAGACCTCGCAGAAGTAGTACTCGGAGTGCGCGCTCTGCCAGAGCATGAAACCGGACAGCCGCTGCTCGCCGCTGGTGCGGATGACCAGGTCCGGGTCGGGCTGGCCCCGGGTGTAGAGGTGCTCGGAGATCAGGTCGGTGGAGACGATCTCCGCCAGTTCCTCGAAGGACGTCCCCTTGTCGGAGTGGTCCAGCAGGAGCGAGCGGACCGCGTCCGCGATCTCCTGGCGGCCGCCGTAGCCGACGGCGACGTTGACCAGTATCCCGTCGACACCGGCCGTGGCCTGCTCGGCCTCCTTGAGGACGGTCTGGGTGTGGGCGGGCAGCAGGTCGAGCGTGCCGACGTGGTGGACCCGCCAGCGTCCGTCCGCCGCGAGGTCGCGCACGGTGTTCTCGATGATGCCGAGGAGCGGCGTCAGCTCGGACTCGGGCCGGTCGAAGTTGTCCGTGGAGAGCAGCCAGAGGGTGACGACCTCCACGTCGGTCTCACTGCACCAGCTGAGCAGTTCCTGGATCTTGACCGCGCCGGCCTGGTGCCCCTGCGCGGCCGTACCGCCGGACGCCTTCGCCCAGCGCCGGTTGCCGTCGAGGATGACACCGATGTGCTTGGGCACCTGGGTGTGGTCGAGGCGGGCCTCCACCCGGCGCGCGTAGAGCCCGTACACCAGGTCGCGCAAGTTCACTGAGTTCACCTCTCGGTTCTGTGCGGGCCCGCCCGCCCCAACGCCCGGGGGCCGGGGTCGCCCCCTGGGGATCGCCGCACTGTTCCGCAGAGTCCATCGCCCCGCCGTGCCGTGGCAGTCCCCGAAGCCGCCACACTACTGCGCGGGCGGCGCACCGGCCCAACCCGGCCTGTCACAAGTCCGTGATAAGGAGAGAAACGTGACTGATTCTCCTCTCTCCTACCGGGCCGCCGGTTCGCGCTACGACTCCATGGAGTACCGCCGCACCGGCCGCAGCGGCCTCAAGCTCCCGGCCGTTTCCCTCGGCCTCTGGCACAACTTCGGCGACGACCGCACGCTGGACTCCCAGCGGGCGATCCTGCGCCGCGCCTTCGACCTCGGGGTGACCCACTTCGATCTGGCCAACAACTACGGGCCGCCACCCGGCTCCGCCGAGCTCAACTTCGGCACGATGTTCCGGCAGGACTTCGCCCCGTACCGGGACGAGCTGATCATCTCCACCAAGGCCGGCTACGACATGCACCCCGGCCCCTACGGTGAGTGGGGCTCCCGCAAATACCTGCTCTCGTCGCTCGACGCCTCACTGAGGCGGATGGGGCTCGACTACGTCGACATCTTCTACTCCCACCGCTTCGACCCGGACACTCCGCTGGAGGAGACGATGGGGGCGCTGGCCTCCGCCGTGCGGCAGGGCAAGGCGCTGTACGTGGGGGTCTCCTCGTACAACGCGGAGCAGACCGCCGAGGCGGCCCGGCTGCTCAGGGAGATGGGTGTACCGGCCCTGATCCACCAGCCCTCCTACTCGATGATCAACCGCTGGATCGAGGACGACGGGCTGCTCGACACCCTGGAGGCGGCCGGCATGGGCTGCATCTCCTTCGTGCCGCTCGCCCAGGGGCTGCTCACGAACAAGTACCTGACGGGCATCCCGGCGGGGTCGCGCGCCACCCAGGGCAAGTCCCTGGACCCGGGCCTGCTCTCCGAAGAGGTGCTCCGCCGGCTGAACGGGCTGAACGACATCGCTCGGCGGCGCGGCCAGTCACTCGCCCAGCTGGCACTGGACTGGGTGCTTCGCGACAGCCGTATGACGTCGGCGCTGATCGGCGCTTCGAGCGTGAAGCAGCTGGAGGAGAACGTCGCGGCGCTCGCCGGACCGCCGCTGTCCGACGAGGAGTTGAAGGAGATCGACACCTTCGCCGTGGACACCGCGGGAACCAACATCTGGGCCGGACGGAGCTGACGGGAAGGGCCTGCGCGAGGCCGGTACGCGGCCGGCGCTCGGGCCTCACCCGGGCCGGAACAGCCCGGCCACAAAAAACGGGCCGGTCCGTGGGGGGGGGATACGGACCGGCCCGAGGGGGGGTTTCCACCATAACCCTTCGTAAGTGATGCTGCGTGCCACGCCACTCCACAATTACTCTCCGAATTCGCCGGACTCCGGTGCGAGCACGGCGCGCGGTCGGCGGTCAGTGGCCCCGGCCGGCTGCACACAGCCGGTTCCTTCGAGGTATCAGCCGTACGCCTCGGCCTTGACGAGCCCGTTGACCACGCCGTCCGGGGTTCCCCGCACCGGGGTGCGCGAGGCGCCGCGGAGGGGCCCCGCCCGGCCGGGATGCACGGGCCGGGCAGGGCAGGGCTGCGGACCGAGCCGGGCAGGGCGGTGCCTGCCGCGGGCTCCTACGTGGTCGCCGGTGCGCCGCGGTGGCCGCGGGTGAAGCGGATGGTCACGGTCTCGCCGCCGACGACCACGAAGCGTCCCCCCTCGCAGCGGATGACGGCCTCGCGCACCTCGCCCCGCCCGTCCCTGCGTTCCTCGGTGCGGGTGACGGTCCAGCCGCCGTCGGGGGGCTGCGGCAGGTTCGACACGGTGGTGAACTCCCACTGCCCCGCCGGTACGCACCAGTCGGGCAGCCGGGGCCAGGCCCCGGGGCCGACCCGCAGGGTTCCGCCGGAGGCGCAGGTCAGAAGCACCGACTGGCCGTCCGCCAGCAGGAATTCGACCGCCTCCGGCTCACCCACCCGCCCCTCCGGCCGGTAGAAGACGCCGAGCACTCCGACGATCCGTGCGCCTCTGAGCCAGTCGGCCCTGCCCTGCCGCGGGACACGCGGCGCCTCGTCTTCGTTCCCCACCCTCATGGCCGGTTCCCTCCCCATGCGCTCACCGTCCAGGGTCGCACCCTTCGGACGAAAGCAGGGGGCATGTCCTACTCCGGTTTGCGGGCCTCGACCAGAAATCGGGTGGTGTGGGCGACGAACGGCCCCTCGGTCTCGATCCGGTGGTGCAGCTCGGCCAGTCGCGGCCGGTACTCCTCGACGGTGAAGCCCGGCACCATCCAGATCACCTTCCGCAGGAAGTAGACGACGGCCCCGATGTCGAAGAATTCGGTGCGCAGCCGCTCCATCCGCAGATCGACCACGTCGAGTCCGGCCGCCTCGGCGGCGGCGCGCGCCTGCTCCGGGTCGCGGCCGCCGCGCACCTCGGGCGGCTGCGGGCCGAGGAAGTACTCAACGAGCTCGAAGACGCTGGCCGGGCCGACCTGCTGCGAGAAGTACGTGCCGCCGGGGGTGAGCACCCTCGCGATCTCCGCCCACCAGGTGGTCACCGGATGCCGGCTGACCACCAGGTCGAAGGCGTTGTCGCCGAACGGCAGCGGCGGCTCGTCGGCGTCGGCGACCACGGCCGCGCCGAGCGGGTGCAGGAGGGCGGTGGCGCGGGCGATGTTCGGCGGCCAGGACTCGGTGGCGACCGTGAGCGGCGGGAGCTTCGGTACGGAGGCGAGGACCTCGCCGCCGCCGGTCTGGATGTCGAGCGCGGCCCTCGCCCGCCCCATCCGGTCCGCCATGGCGCGGGCGTAGCCCCAGGAGGGGCGCTGTTCGGTGGCCCGGCCGTCGAGCCAGGAGAAGTCCCAGCCGTCGACGGAAACGGTGGCGGCCTCCTCGACGAGTGCGTCGAACCGTGCGCGCTCTGCTGTCTCTGCGGGTGCTCCGGGCATACGGGAATGGTGTCAGCCGGGCGGTGCCCCGCGCGACCTCAATACGGGCGCGGGCGTACGGGTACGGGCGCGGGGCGGGTGCCGTCCGTCCTCCGCCCGGTGGCCGGGCAGGCAGCCGGTCAGGCGGTCAGGCCGCCGAGCAGCAGGCCCAGCAGCGCGCCCGAGATCATGAACGGTCCGAACGGGATGCCGGTCTTGCGCCCGGCCCTCTTCAGGACCATCAGCCCGAACCCGTACACCGCACCGAGCAGGAACCCGGCGAATCCGCCGGCGAACACCACGGCCCAGCCGTACCAGCCGAGGGCTACGCCCAGCGACAGGGCGAGCTTGACGTCTCCGAAGCCCATTCCGTTCGGGTTGATGAGGAAGAGCAGGAAGTAGAAGGCGCCGAGGGCCGCTCCGCCGAGCAGCGCGGACAGCCAGGATCCGCCGTGCTCCGGGAGCAGCGCCGCGACGCCCAGCAGTACGGTGACCGCCCCGGCGGCGGGCAGGGTCAGCCGGTCGGGCAGGCGGTGGACCCGGCGGTCGATGGTCGCGAGGAGTACGCCGACGGGGGCCAGCAGCAGCCACACCACGAGCTCGGGCCGGAGACCGGTGCCCGCCGCGAGGACAGCACAGGCGAGCGCGGTGACGACCGGGACGAGGACGCCGGGGGCGTACCGCGCCGCGGGCCGCGCGAGGTCCTCCCCGGCCTCCGGGCCTCCCGGTTCGCCGCCCGCGGGGACCGGTACCGCCGCGCACGGGGCGCACCGGGTGGAGCCGAGCCAGCCGCGTGCGGCCCCGGTCAGGGCGTGGCCCGCGGGGCAGGTGTCCCGCCAGGCGTCCTCCGGATCGACGGAGAACCGGTAGGCGGCGCGCGGGACCAGTAGTCCGGCCGCTGCGCCCCAGAGTGCGGCGAACACTGTCAGCATGGCGTACACGGAGCAGACCCTAGGCGGGTGCCGGGACACGGGTCCATGGGTCCTGGGGCCCACCGCGCACCGTTCCGGACCCAGCGGCCGTCACCGGACGCTACCGTCTGGGCCATGGCTCAATGGCGTAATGGGAATGGGACGTTGACGGTCACCGATCCGCAGGGAGGGCAGGAGCCGGAGATACCGCTGCGGATCGCGGCCACGTACCGGGCCAGGAGCCGGGGGCTGCTCGGGCAGGACGGGATCGACGGCGCCCTGCTGATCACCCCGTGCGGGAGTGTGCACACCTTCCGGATGCGGTTCACCATCGATGTGGCGTACCTGGACCGGAAGTTCAAGGTGGTCGCCGTCCACACGATGAAGCCGGGCCGGCTCGGGATGCCCCGGCTGCGGGCCCGCCATGTGATCGAGTCGGAGGCCGGGGCGATGGCGAAGTGGGGGCTGCGGCCCGGGGCGAGGGTGCGGATCGCCCAGGCGGGGGAGGACCGGGGCTGAGGTGCGGGCGGCGGTGCGGCATCCTCCGCGTGGTTTCCTCCTCCGCCGTTCTGTTGTGCGCGGCGGCTGTCAGGCGGTGTCGGTGCCGGCCGTCAGCCACTGCGCGGCGGCCGCCAGCAGCGACGTCACGCCGACTTCGACGGTGGGATCGACGGCCGGGGCGAACAGCGGCGAGTGGTTGCCGGGGACCTCGGCGGGGATCCCGTTCTCCAGCAGGACGTCGGGGTCGACGTCCTTGAACGCGGCGAGGCCGACGCCGCCGAAGTACCAGAAGACCGAGGGGACTTGGAGCGCGGTGCCGAAGATCCCGAAGTCTTCGCTGCCGGTGAGCGTATGGGGCAGGGTGAAGACGTACCCCTCTCCCAGGGCCTGGGCGAGTGCCGCCTGGACGGTGGCGGTGGCCTCGTGGTCGTTGACGGTCACCGGGAAGGCGTTGAAGTCCGTGATCTCGGGTTCCGCGGGGGCGCCGGAGGCCGCGGCCTCGGCGCGGACGATCCGCTTGACGGCCGCAGGACCCGTTCGCGTACCGCCGGAGTCGTGCTGCGGATGTTGATCCTGAGGTCGGCGGTGGCCGGGATGATGTTCTCCTTGGTGCCGCTGTGGATCGAGCCCACGGTCACCACCGCCTGCTGCTCCGCCCCCACTTCCCGGGAGACCACCGTCTGCAACCGCATCACGATCGCGGCGGCCATCACGACCGGGTCCACGGTCGTCTCGGGCATCGACCCGTGACCGCCCCGCCCGAACAGCCGCACCCGCACGCTGTCGGAGGCGGCCATCACCGGACCGGGCCGGGTGCCGACGAAGCCCGCGGGGATGGGCCCCACGTGCTGGCCCAGGCACACCTCGGCGTGCGGGAAGCGCTCCAGGAAGCCGTCGTCGATCATGGCCGGGGCTCCGCCGATCTCCTCGGCGGGCTGGAACACCGCGACGACCGTGCCGCGCCAGGCGTGCCGGTTGGCGGCCAGCAGGGCGGTCGCGCCGAGCAGGCAGGTCACGTGCATGTCGTGGCCGCAGGCGTGCATCACCGGGACCTCGTTGCCCTCCGCGTCCACCGCGGTCCTCGTGGACGCGTACGGGAGTCCCGTCTCCTCCCTCACGGGCAGTGCGTCCATGTCGGCACGGAGCAGCACCACCGGGCCGTCGCCCGCGCTGAGGACGCCGACGACGCCGGTTCCGCCCACCCCCTCGGTGACGTCCCAGCCCTGCTCCCGGAGCCGGGCGGCGACGATCCCCGCCGTGCGGACCTCCTGGAAGGAGAGCTCCGGGTGGGCGTGCAGATCCTTGTACAGGGCGCGCAGTCCGGGCAGTTGGCCGTTCAGTCCGGAAAGCAGCGAAGTGGCCGAGGTGGTCATGAGAGCTCCAGTACGGGAGGGGTACGGCGTGCGGTGGAAGCGAGGAAGGCCGGGGTGTCCTGAGGGGTCGCGGCGGCCGTGGCCGCTGCCATGACCGCGACCGGCGCGAGGAAGACGAAGGCGACCTGGAAGGAGGGGGCGTCCGCAAGGACGCCCCTGACGAGCGGGGCGGGGGCGGTCATGACGAGCGGGGCGGGGGCGGCCATGACGGCGACCTGTCCGCCGAAGACGGTCACCTCGCCGACCGTGTGGTTCGCGGCCTCGGGGCGCGGGATTCGCGGGCGCGGAGCAGGCACGGCACTCCTCTCTCCAGTGGCCGATACTGGGTGTCGGCCGGAAGTGCCCCTACCATCCGGCCTGCGCGTGAGGGAGGACCGAAAATGCCGGAAAGCATCGTCGGCCCACCGGAAGCACCGGATTCCGGCGCGCGGTTCTCGGAGCTGGATCTCGCCCTCGTCGACGCGCTCCAGGCGGCGCCCCGCGCCCCGTGGACCCGTATCGGCCGGGCGCTCGGTGTGGACGCGACGACCGCGGCCCGCCGCTGGGAGCGCCTGCGCGCCCACCGCCTGGCGTGGGTCACCGCCTACGACGCCCCGAAATCGGCCACGGTCGCCTATGTCGAGGTGCGGTGCCGGCCCCGCTCCCTCGAAGCGGTCAGCGCCGCCCTGTCCGAACTGCCGTGGGTCTTCAGCATCGACGAGACCGCCGGGGACTTCGACCTCTTCCTGTCCGTCGCCGCCACCGACCTGCCCGCGCTCGGCCGGTCGGTCCACCGCACCATCGGCGGGCTGCCGGGGTTGCGCTCCACCCGCACCCGGCTCGGGATCACGCTCTACGGGGAAGGCGGCCACTGGCGGATCAGGGCCATGGAACCGGCCGGCCGCGCCACGCTCTCGGCTCCGCGCGCCGCACGGCAGGCCACGTACAGCACGGACATGCACGACAGGCCGTCCCCCGAGGACCGGGCGCTGATGACCGCGCTCGGCGGCAATGGGCGGCTCGGCTACACCGAGCTCGGCGCCGCGACGGGGATGAGCGAGCACACCGCCCGGCGCCGGCTCCAGCGTCTGATCCACCACGGCGACGTCAGTTTCCGCTGCGACATCGCCCATCCCCTGGCCGGTCTGCCGGCCATGGTGATCTACCGGGCCGCCGTCCCACACGCCCACCTCGCACACACCGGAAACGCGCTGGCGCGCATGGAGCAGGTCCGTATGTGCGTCTCCGTCAGCGGACCGCACAACCTCCTGGTCGTCGTCTGGCTCCACGGCCTGAACGCCATCGGCCCGTTCGAGACGCTGCTGGCGGAGCGCTTCCCGGCGCTGGAGGTCAAGGACCGCACGGTGGCACTGCACTCCCCCAAGCGGATGGGCTGGCTCCTCGACACCCGGGGCCGCGCGATCCGCCGCGTCCCGCTGGACGTGCCCCGGTCCTGACCCGGACCGCCTGCCCCGCCCCGGACCGACCACCGAGCGGCGTCCACTTCTACGGCGGGCCGGAGCCGAGCAGCGTCCACGCCCCGTAGGCCGCCGAAGCCAGCGCGAGCACGGCGACCACCGTCACCGTGCGGGCCGTGGTGCGCAGCCGCAGCAGCGCGACGGCGGGCGGGAGGAGCAGGGGGAACGCGGGCATCATCAGCCGCGGCCTGGACCCGAAGTACCCGGAGCCGATCAGCGAGATGACGACGACGGCGACGCAGTAGGCGAGCACGGGGAGCGGCTGGCGCTGCCGTACGCACAGGAACACCACCCACCCCAGGCCCGCCAGCGCCGCGCACAGTCCGAGCGCGGCGGGCAGCGGCAGCCCGAGGATGAACGAGGCGAGCGCCACGCCTCCGTCGATGCTGTTGCCCCACTGCGCCTGGACGTCGAAGTACGCGAACGGGCTGCCCTGCCGTACGGCGACGAACACCACGTACGCGAGCCAGCCGAGCGGCGCGAGCGCGGTACCGATCAGCATCCGCGCGTTGCGGCGGACGAGGCCGTCCGTCCGGCCTGCCCGGTACTCCCGTACGAGCGCGACCGCGGCGGTGATCGCGAGGGCGGCGATCAGTGCCGCGGCGGAGGGCCTGGTCAGCCCGGCGAGCACGCACAGGGTGCCTGCCACGATCCAGCGCCGGGTCAGTACGGCGTACAGCGCCCAGGCCGCGAACGCGGTGAACAGGGTTTCGGTGTACGCCATCGACTGGACGAACGCCGTCGGGTACACGCCCCACAGCGCGGCCAGCACCACCCCGGTCCGGCGCCCGTGCAGACGCGCCCCGACGGCGAAGATCCCCCAGGCGGCGAGGAGCGCGGCGACCCAGGCGACCAGCAGTCCGGCGCCCGCGAGGGAGAGCGGGGTCAGTTCGGCGACCCCGCGTTCCAACGCCGGCAGCAGGGGGAAGAAGGCCAGGTCGGGGTGGACGCCGCCGTTCGGGAGGACGGCGGTGTGGCCGTAGCCGTTCTCGGCGATCCGCTGGTACCAGACGGAGTCCCAGCGCTCGGCGAGGAGGTGGAAGGCGCTCTTCCCGGCGCCGGACGCCGCGGCGGCGAAGACGGCGAGACCGATCAGGCGTACGGCCGCGTACGCCCCGAGGGCCGGGGCCGCCGCCGCGAGAGCCGCGGTGAGGCGACCGCGGGCGGAGGGCCGCGAGGGCCGGGGCGGCTGCGTTCGGGGGCCGCGCTGCCGCACGAGCCGCTGTGCGGGGGCGGTGGCCTGGGCGGCCGGTACGTCGTCGGGCATGCTGCCGATTATCTCCGCGGCGGACGGCCTGCCGCCACGGGCGGCGGAGCGTACGGGCTGCGAAGCCACGGGCGACGGGGTCACCGGCGGCGGGACCACCGCCTGCGAGGCCACCGGTGGGCTGAGCTACGGGCGGGCTGAGCTACGGGCGGAGTTTGGTGCGGGAGAGCGGCAGGGCGGGGGCGATCGACCAGAGGACCTCGGCCTCGTCCTCCCCCGGGTTGTCCCAGGCGTGCGCGGCGCGGGCCGAGAAGGTCGTCGAGTCGCCGGCCTCCAGGAACCGGGGCTCACCGTCCACGCTCAGCCGCAGCGTGCCGCGGACCAGGTAGGCGAAGACGGTCTCCGCCTCCAGGCTGTACGCCCCGCCCGAGCCGCCGCCGGGCCGCAGGATCGTCCGCATGACCTGGACGTGCCGTTCCTCGGCCGGTGTGAGGAGGAACTCCTCGATCCCGTGCCCGCCCATCTCCAGCTTGGCGCCCAGGCCGCCCTTGACGACGTCCTGGTCCGGGTAGTCGAAGAGCGCGGCGATGCCGGTGCCCAGCGCCTCGCAGATACGGATCAGGGTCGGGACGGAGACCGAGGTCTTGCCGCGCTCGGCGAGGCTGACGAACCCCTTGGTCACGCCCGCGGACTCGGCGACCTGAGCGAGTGTCAGCCCCTGTGCCAGGCGGAGCTCGCGCAGCCGCGGACCGATCGTGGACATGTGGCTGTCAGGGGCTTCGGACATGGCGGACACGCTACCTGCCGGGGAAGTCACGGTCAGTGGCCGGGGACAAACGCAGGTCGGAAGGGTCTTTACCCATCGAGTTTAGTGCTGTAAAACATTGACGAAAGTTTAATGGCGCTAAACAAGGCGCCCTGGTGGACCGCTGATCCGCCCGCCCCGGTGGACCGCCGTGCCGTCCGCCCCGGTGGACCGCCGATCCTCCCTCCCCCTCCCCTGCCCGTCCCGCACCACCCGAGGAGTAAGCCGATGAGCTCCCCGTCTTCCCATCCGAGCACCGCACGCACCGTGCGCGGCGTCGTCTTCCGCTCCCCCGGGCAGGAGGTGACCGTCACCGACGTCACCCTGGCCCCGCCCGGCCCCGGAGAGGTCGAGGTCGCCGTCGCGGCGGCCGGTGTCTGCCACTCCGACCTGCACGTCATTCGCGGCGAGTGGGACCACCCCACCCCGGTCGTGCTCGGACACGAGGGCTCGGGTGTGGTCACCGCGCTCGGCGAGGGCGTCACCGGTCTGGAACCCGGCGACCACGTCGTCCTGTCCTGGGTTCCGTCCTGCGGCACCTGCCGCTTCTGTGTCTCCGGGCGCCCGGCCGCGTGCAGCCTGGTCGCGGAGGTCGTGGCGCCCGGCGGGGTGCTGTACGACGGCACCAGCCGGCTCTCGGTCGACGGCGAGCGGGCCCACCACTACCTGGGCGTCTCCTCGTTCGCCGAGCGCGTCGTGGTCCCCGCCTCCGGCGCGGTCAAGGTGCGCAAGGACGCGCCCCTCGATGTGATCGCCCTGGTCGGCTGTGCCATCGCCACCGGTGTCGGCGCGGTCCGCAACACCGCGGGGGTCGAGGCCGGGGCCACCGTCGCCGTCATCGGCTGCGGCGGTGTGGGCCTCTCCTGTGTGCAGGGCGCCCGGCTGGCGAAGGCCGGCCGCATCGTCGCCGTCGACGTCGTCCCCGAGAAGCTGGAGCTGGCCCGCAGGCTCGGCGCGACGGACGCGGTCGACGCCCGGGACGGCCATGTCGTCGAGGCACTGCGGGCCCTGGTCCCGGAGGGCCTGGACTACGTGTTCGACGCCATCGGCAAGATCGAGACCACCGAGCAGTCCATCGCGGCGCTCGGCCAGGGCGGCGCCGCCGTCATCGTCGGACTGCCGCCGACCGGCCGTACCGCACGCTTCGACCCGCTCGCGCTCGCCGAGGCGGACCAGCGCATCCTCGGCTCCAACTACGGCTCGGTCGACGCCGCCCGCGACATCCCGGATCTGGTGGACCTCGTGGTGTCCGGTGAGCTCGACGTGGAATCGATGATCTCGGCGCGGCGCCCGCTGGACGAGGCGGGCGACGCGCTGGCCGACCTCGCCGCCGGCCACGCCCTGCGTCAGCTGCTGATGATGGAGGACCGGACATGAGCACCGCCGGAAAGCAGGCCGCGCCGGGGAAGCCGGCCGACGGGCTGGCCCACCGCTCCGTCTCCACGTTCGAGGTCGGCGCGCAGAGCGTCGCGAACGTCGCGCCCAGCGCCGTCATCGCGTTCGCCCCCGCCAGCATGGCCGCGTCCGCGGGCAACGGCGCCTGGTTCTCGTTCTTCCTGGCCATGGCCGCCGTCCTCGCGATCGCGTACTGCATCTGCGTCTTCGCCCGCAGGCGCGCCGGGGTCGGTTCGCTGTACGCCTTCTCCCGGCTCTCGCTCGGGGCGCCCGGCTCCTTCGTGACCGGCTGGGCGCTGCTCATCGGGGCGGTGTGCATCGGTTCGGGTTCGCTCGCGGGCGCCGGCTACTACACGGCGCGCGCCCTCGACCAGATCGGCATCGGCCTCTTCACCGGCGTCCCCGGGCAGATCCTGCTCGATGTGCTGCTGGCCGCCGTCGCGATCCGGCTGACAATCGCCAGTGTGCGGACGGCGGCGCGCGTCGCCTCCGTGCTGGAGGTCGTGTCGATCGTCCTCATCGTCGTCGTGCTGGTCCCCGCGTTCTTCAAGAGCGGAAACATCATCGACACCGACCAGCTGAGCCTGAGCGGCTCCACCCTCGACGGTGTCGTCTTCGCCGTGGTGCTGGGCGTGCTGGGCTTCGTCGGCTTCGAGGGCGCCGCCTCGCTGGGCGCCGAGGCCACCGATCCGTACAGGGCGATTCCCCGCTCGGTGATGGGCAGTGCGGTGCTGGCCGGGGTGCTCTACATGTTCGCGACGTACGCGCAGGTCGCCGGGTTCGGCGGGGCGGACGCGCTGGCGAGGAGCTCCGACCCGATGGACCAATTGGCGGAGCTGTCGGGCCTCGGCTTCCTGAAGTTCTTCCTGCACGTGGGCTTCGCGGCGTCGTTCGTGGCCGTGGTGATGGCCTGCGTCACCGTCGCCGCCCGCCTGCTGTTCGGGATGGCGAAGGAGGGGGTGATGCCGGCCCGGCTCGGGGTCGCCCACCCCCGCCACCGGACCCCGTCCGCGGCCATCTGGGCCGTCGCCCCGTTCGTCGCCGTCCCCGCGGTGCTCGTGGTCGGCGCCGGGACCGCGCCGCTGGACGCGACGTCGTACATCGACACCATCGGTGTCTTCGGCTACATGCTCAGCTACACCCTGGTGTGTCTGGCCGCGCCGCTGTTCGTACGCCGGATCGGGGCCCGCGGTCTGATCGTCACCTGGGGCCTGGGGCTGATCGGTGCCGCCGCGATGGTCTACGTCTTCTACCGCAATCTGTGGCCCGCCCCGGCGTGGCCGCTGAATGTGCTGCCGTACGTGTTCGTCGGCGCGCTGGTCGTCGGCATCGCCGGCTTCGCGGTGCTGCGGGCCCGGAGGCCGGAAGTCGCCCAACGCGCGGGGACGTTCGCGGACGACCTGGACTGACTCCCCGGCCGCCGCTCCCCGATGCCCGGCCCCGCACGCGCACCCGCGCGTACGGGGCCGGGCACCGTGCGTCGTTGGGCCCGACTTTGGGGCCAAGGGCCCAGGTCACCCGGCTCGTACACCCGTACGCTCACCCTCACGCCCGCATCGCTGAACTGCGGGCGCAGGCATGTCGAGCGGGCGTCGGAGAGGGAGAGCCGTGACTGGTGGCGGGGGCTGGGAAAGCGGAGGTGCGGGCCACATACCGCCGGGAAGCGGGGGTGGTTCCCGTACGAGCGGTGGCGTGTTCTTCGCCCTGACCCGCAGTTGGGCCGCCGGTGCCCTGGTCTACATCGCCGCCGGCTATCTGGTGTCGCGCGGGCTCGTCGAGATGCTCGCCACCGACGACCGGCTCGCCAGCTTCGGCTGGCGCCTCGGGCTGCTGCACGTGCCGAACGTCATCACGACCGTGCTCACGGTCCTGGCGTCGGCCCGCGTCCTGCCCGCCGAGCAGCGCGAGTCCCGGCCGCTGACCCTGCTCGCCTCCCTGGGCGTGCCGCTGGCCGCGCTCGCCTACGGATTCGCCGTGTCCTGGCATCTCGTGTCCCTGGAGGGCGCGTTGATGCCGGTTGTCACACTGGTGACCGGTTCGGCCGCGGGACTGGCCGTCGACCGGCTGCTGGACGACCGCGACGACGAGCCGGCCGCGGCGCCGTACCACCCGTACTCCTGGCGGGACGGCGGAGCCACCGCCCTGGAGTACCTCGGGGTGATCGTCCTCGTCGTCACGATGATCGGCGCCATGGCCATGGCGGGGGTCGGCGGGCAGATCGGCGAACGCATCCGCTGTGCGATCAACTCCCTGGGCGGCGGCGGTGGCAGCTGCTCCACCGGCGGCGGGGACACCACCGCGAAGCCGAAGACGGACGCCGACTACGAGCCCAAGATGTGCCAGGTCTCCAGCATCTCCGACACCGTCGGCGACAAGGTCAAGATCGGCTGGTTCGAGTGGGGCAACGAGTACGGCTTCCAGCAGAAGGTCAGCCAGGCCAAGACGGATGTGAACAACGACGGCAAGGTCGACGAGAACGACAAGCTGGTCTACATGACGTTCACCGACGCGGCCTCGGCCGGTGCCACCGCCAGCACCCCCGGCATCAAGCTCGGCAAACTGGGCAAGGCCGACGTGGACGTCGGCGGCGGCATCAAGATCACCAACGGTGACACCTGGGTCTTCAAGAGCGAGGAGGACGCCAAGAAGATGCGGGACGACATCGAGGAAATGAAGATGTGGGAGACCTCCACCAAGTACAGCGGAGGTTACGGCGGCGGCTGGTACTCCGGGATGAAGTGGGCCGACAAGAAGAAGGACGTCGAGAGCAAGATCGGCGACAAGAAGATCTCGTACTCGACCATCGGCCTCAACGCCTACGCGGACGGCGGCCTCTCCATCAGCGCGGGTGACGAGACGAAGCTCGGTGCCAAGCTCGGCGGCAAGGCCAAGTTCTCCCCCGAGGTGACCGTCACCAAGGACGACGTCAACGGCAACGAGTCCTACACGTACACCGCCAAGCTCGAACTGGAGGGCAAGGTCAGCGGTTCGGCCGGTCCGCTCGGCGGCGCGGCCGCAGCGAAGGACAACCGGACCGGGGCGATCACCGTCACCCGCGACCAGAAGACCGGCAAGATCGTCCGCATCGACATGACCCAGACCGTCGAGAACGGCTCGGCCTCCCACAAGGGCGACATCAGCGGCGACAACGGCGAGAAGGGCAAGGACAAGCGCGGCGGCAAGGTCAGCGGCTCCGACTCCTCCGGCGAGACCGGCATCGAGGTCCTGACGAACTCGATCGTCTTCGGCAAGGACACCGACAAGGCCACCGAGGACAAGCGGGCCGTGGCCGAGCAGTGGCTGAACGGCTCCGGCGACAACACCGCCCCGTTCGAGTACATGTTCGGCGACCACTCCATGCAGCAGAAGCCCGCCGGCACCGACCCGTTCGACCAGCTGATGTTCCAGGACGGGCTGTCGAGCACCATGAAGTACCACGGCGAGACGGACGCCCAGGAGTTCGGGTTCGAGGTGTCGCTCGGCATGAGTCTGGGGTTCTCCATCTCCGACGAGCACAAGAAGGAGACACTGACGGACGCGCAGTTCCTCGGTGCTCCGCAGGGCGACAAGCGGGCGTACCTTCCGTACAGCTACTGCGCGAAGTAGCCGCACGGACGGGTACGGCTATGGCACACGGCACGGCACGCGGCAACCACGCACGACGAAGAGGCGACAGGCGATGACGACGACGATGAAGATGTCCCGGGCAATCGGCGCAGCTGCTGCCGCCGCCATCGGCCTCACCCTGCTCACCGGCTGCGGCGGCGACGCCGCCGCGGTTCCGGAGGGCTGGGGCACGCTCGACACCAAGAGCCTCTCCGTCGGCTACCCCGAGAACAAGGGCTACAAGGAGCAGTCGGCGGCCGACCGTACCAAGGCCAATGCCGCCGTCTCGCTCAAGGAGGAGGGCGGGCTGCGCACCGGCATGGTCTCCGTGCAGCTCGATTTCGCCACGGGGGTGGACGACGCCGGCGAGGCGGCGGCCGCGGCGGGCGCCGGTATCGGTCTGGGGGCGACCCGGAAGGAGACCTCGGACGTGCGGCTGGCCGGTGCGGAGAGTGCCCGCGAGGCGCGCAGGATCGACTACGAGTTCACGTCGAGCGGCAAGGAGCGGACCCCGGCGCCGGGTACCCCGATGACGGGCGTCGTGGTGGCGGGCGTCGATTCGAAGCACGTGCCGTTCGCGGTCCGGATCAATGCGGTGAAGGGCTCGCTGAGCTCGCGGGACCTCGACGCGTTCGTCGATTCGATCACGGTCAAGTAGCGGTCGGACGCTCCAGCGACTTCAAGGGCCCCAGCGGCTTCCACGGGCTTCACGGCTTCACGGCTTCAGCCAGTTTCGAGTAGCTTCACACAGCGGATCAGAGGCGCGCGTTCATGCAGATCCTGCCCGGTGGCACGGCCACGTTCCTGCTCCTGTTCGGCCTGTTCTGCGGCGCGTTCGCCCTCCGGTCGGCGCTGCGGCTGAACCGGGTGCTGCGGCTGGTCCGGCACGGCGAACACGCCGAGGGCCGGTGCGCGGACCGCCGGACGGTCGACCGGGGGCCGGGCACGGACCGGAGTCACGTCACCGAGTACGTCTTCGCGTTCCGTACCCGCGACGGCCGCCACATCGAGTTCACCGACCATGCCCCGGGCCCGTTCGGCTTCGAGGTCGGGAGGCCGGTCCGGGTCAGCTACGACCCGGCGGACCCGGCGAAGCGCGCCACGGTGGCCGGGCCGGGGGCGTGGGGGCCGGTGGTGATGCCCGTGGTGTTCGCTGCCGTGCTGGGAGTGTTCGCGGCCGGACTGCTGCTGGGGTTCGCGGCGATGCGGGGGTGGCTCTGAGCGGGAGGTACCGGTGCCCGTGTGCGGTGTGTGCGGTGCGCTCGTGTGACGTGTGCGTGTGTGCCGTGCACCGGCGGCCGTCGCGGAGGCCGGGGAGCCGGCCGGGAGACCGGGAAGCCGGAGGCCGGGAGACCGGGAAGCCGGGCGCCCTTCCCGCCACCGGTTGCAGGGGGCCGCGCCGCTACCGGCTGGGGACCTCGCTCCCGAACAGCATCCACGGCGATTCGTCGAACGATGCCACCCCGGCCAACTGCGGCTGTGTCGCGGCGATTTCGTGGCGCACGGCGAGCGTGTCCGGCCAACTGTCGAAGTACGTCGTCCCGTTGATGACGACACCGCTCCAGTCGGTCGCCGCGGAAGCGCCCTCCCGGTCGACCACGAAGCCGATACAGAGCACGGAAGCCCGCCCTATCGCCTCCCTGATCGCCCGCGCGGCCACCTCCTGCTCGTCCCGCGTCAGCCGCCCGAATCCGAATTCGAGCGCGACGACTCCGTCCCCCATCCGCCGGACGCGCGCGGGAACATCGGTCCCGCTGTTCACCCACAGCAGGAAGTCGACCTTGTCGATCCGCTGCAGGCCGGCCAGGAGCACGAGCTGCTCCCTGGTCACCCACGAGGGAGTTCCCCAGGGGTCCGGGCCGGGGCCGAGAAGCGTGACCCGTCGCGTGACGGGGTGGCTGAGCCGCAGCCCCGCCGCGTCGAGATCGCCGAAGAGCGACTCTGCGTCCGGGCGGCTCCAGCCGAGGTGGTACGAGTAGAAGAAACCGTCACTCATCGATACATCACCCCATGGAACGGATACAGGTGGAGCGTGCAGATCAACGTGCGTATGGGCGCGCCGGACAGACGCCCGTGACGGGCGCCGGGTCAGGGGTGCTCACGGTTGGTCACGTACGAGCGTAATGAGCCCGGCCTGTCCGGGCTTGGGCCCACGGGCCCAGGCGCGGGCCCCAATGAGCGGTGCCCGTGGGCCGGGCGCCGGGGCGGCCGCAGGATTCACCGGCTTCGGCCGCAGCACAGGGTTTATGCGATGGACAGGCGTGGGCCCATCGCCCAAGGTGTACGTCGATGACACGCACCGATTCGCCTCCCGCATGGGACGAGCGCACCCAGCTGACCACTTTCCTCGACTACGTACGCGACACCGCACGCGCGAAGTGCGAGGGCATCTCACCGGAAGACGCCCGCCGGGCCCCGCTGCCCGGCTCGCCCCTGATGACGATCGCCGGGCTGATCAACCACCTCAGCTGGGTCGAGTACTACTGGTTCGAGGTGGCCTTCCTCGGCTGCGAGGACGAAGGCCCGTGGACGGACGAGGACCCCGACCGCGAGATGCGCATCGCGGTGGACATGCCGCTCGCCGATGTACTGTCCCAATATGAGGAACGGACCGTCCGCTACCGCGAGCTGGTCGCCTCCCGCGACCTGGACACCCCGGCCGAACAACCCCGCAGGGACGGCCGTCACCCCGATCTGCGCTGGATCCTCCTGCACCTGATCGAGGAGACCTCCCGGCACAACGGTCACCTCGACGTGATCCGCGAGATCGTCGACGGCACCACCGGCATCTAGTGCTGTGACCAAGGGCCCCCGGGTCGACGGGAAGGTGGCGGCGGCAAGGGGCTGGGTGGTCCGCACGGACGACGCCGAACTCGCCCCGCTCCTGACCGGATGCGCCGGCTGCCCGTACCCCGGCGCCCGGCAGGACGCCCCTTCCGCGGAGCGCACGGCCCCCGGCAGTCACCGTGACCGCCGGGGCTCTTCCCTGCCCGCAGCGGAGCGTCCACGGCTTACCGAGGGGGACCGGGCATCACCCGATCGGTGTGACGTCAGAGGCGTCCCGGCCGTGTCCGTGTCACGGTGGCCGAGGACCGATCCCCTCCAGAAACGGAGTGCCCCTGATGGGCATCAAGGACGAGATGCAGGCCAAGGCTCAGCAGGCCAAACAGAAGATGCAGGGCAAGCAGGACGAGGCATCCCAGCGCGGTCAGAGTGAGCAGGAGCGCTTGCGTCAGCGCGCCGAGAGGCCCGGCAGCAGGGTCAGCAGAGCTTCGACGACGTCCAGGACGACCTCGACGACCGCACCTGATCAGGCCCGCCCTGCGTGGTGATGGGCCGGGCCCGGCCCATCACCACGAGGTTGAGCTGTTCGCCGTTGCGACTGCCGGGGTTCCGGCAGTAACGGCAAGCGTTCTACCCCCTGGCCCGACGGCAGGCCATGAAAGCAACCGCCCGACCGCGGTACGGCCGACGAACACGCTGCGGACAACAACAGCAGGGGCCTCAGGAAGTGCCGCCACGCGGGAAGGAGACCTCCACGCGTCGGTTCTTCTTGCGGCCCTCTTCCGTGCTGTTGTCGGCGATCGGGTACTGCTCTCCGTAGCCGCGGATGTCGAAGGTGACTGTCGAGCCCAGCTCCTTGACCAGCACCGACTGCACCGCGTTGGCGCGCTGCTTGGACAGCACATCGCCGTGGGCCGAGGTGCCGAGGTTATCGGTGAAGCCGAAGACGCGCACCTTGACGGCCTTCTGCTTCTTGATCTCGGCGGCGATGGCAGCGATACGGGAGTTGGCGGCGGAGCTCAGCTTCGCGCTGTCCTTGCCGAAGAGGACCTCGGCCTGGAGCGCGAACTTGATGTCCGCGTTGCTGTCCTCGCGGCGTTCGTCGCCGCCCTCGTCCTCGACGACCTGGATGATGTCGAGAACCTTGCCCGGTGCGAGAGTGCCGCCTTCGGGCATCTTCAGGTCGGGGTCGTTGGGGTCGAGCTTCACTGGCGGCACCGATGTCGCCTCAGTGCCGGGCGGTACGCTCGGGCCGTCGTCGGCGAGCGCCGACGAAGCTCCGAACAAGGTGGCCGTGGCCACGACCATGACTGACGCAACGGAGAGTCCGGCGACGCCGATCGGCTTCAACCGGGTTCGGTTGTGGCTCATGTCGGCCGTCACCCTGAGATCTTCAGGGAAGTCGTGGCGAACGTCGGCAGGGTGAAGTCGACCTCGGTCGTCGTGCTGGGGGGTGCCGGGAACTGCATGAAGATGGGGGTCGACTCCCCTACCGGCAAAGGTGCGATGCCGGTGGTGCAAAGGCAACGGTTCTCCGTGTCCCGAAGGACGTAGTAGCGCTTCTTGCTCGCTTTGTCCACCAGTGTTGCACCGGCGACGGAGTTCGGATTGCCGTTGACAATCGCGGTTTCCGCGCCTTCCCACCCACTGGAGTTCCGCACCCTGTCGCTCACGTTCTTGATCTCGCCCTGAACCGTGACAAAACCTCCGGAGTCACGCTTCACCTGGTTGATCACGAGAGTCAGCCCATTCCCCCTGACCTCGGCGAGTTTCACATTCGGGTCCACGTTCTCCCCGGTGGCGGTGTCCTCCTGTTTCGTCCCCTTGTCCTCTTCGGAGGGCGTGGAGGACTGCGACGAACCGGTGTCGTTCGTCTTTCCGCCGTCATCAGCACCGCAGCCGCTGATCGCCAGGGCGAGCGCCGCCGTCAGGGAGACGGTCAGCACCGCCCGCCGGGACGTGGTGGAGCACCGAATGCTCATGGGTTCTGATTCCTTTACTCGTCGTTCGCTGTCACTTGTCGACCAGGTGCACGTCGTAGAGAATCTTGCTCACCTTGGACCAGGGCGGGGGGTTGCTCGGCTCTATTTCGAGCATCTCGCCACCTCTGCAGGTGAAGAAGTACATGTCCTGGACTCCGTCGTCGTTGAAGTCCACGGACTCCCAGTCAGGGCAGCGGAACTCGATGACCACAGTCGCCTTGGTCTCCGCGAAGATCTTCTTCGTATCCGGAACCACCGGCGAGTCCACCGGGTCATGGCCCTTGACCTCAACCCTGATCCGGTCTCGAAGGCCGCCAGGAATCGGGTAACAGTCCGTGACACGCGCCCGGTTCGAGTCAGCCAGTCCCTGGGCCGCAGTGCACCCTTGAACCGGGTGGGCCTGCAGAAAGGGATCCAGCATCTTCCCGGGAAGTGACGCGAGGAAAGGTGCCTCGAAGTTCTCACGAGCCTGCTGGCCGGCAGCCAGGGCCGCGGCGTCGGCCGCCCCCTGGGCTCCATTGCGCAGGGCCGCAGCCTTGCCGACGGCAAAGAAGACGAACGCGAGGAAGAGCAGGCCCACCACCATCACTACGTAGATGGGGAAGGCCTGCCCTGCATCGGTTCGGGTGCGACGCCGCATTACTGGGTCTTGATGGTGTTCACCAGGCCCTTGATCTTCTCGCTGATCGCGCTGCCGATACCCGTCGCCACGATCGCGCCGATGATCGCCACAACCACCAGGATGATGCCCAGGTACTCGAACGCCGTCTGGCCGCGGTCCATGTTCTCGTAACGCTTCTGGATGCGGCTCACGGCAGTGTTGGCCCAGCCCTGGACGCGAACGACGGTCTTCAGGGTCATGTCCGACATGGTTTTCCCCTCCGGGTTCGGCCGACCGACAGCCGGCCGACTCGCACGTTTCCTTGGTGTCGCCCGCGGTACCGGCTTCCTCCTGGCCGGTGCCGCTGGCGACATGAGAAACATATGGCCGGGCGCCCTGGCCGCCGGAGGGCCCCAGGACCCATTCCCGGGCCCAAACAGTCGGTTGGGCCTGTGCCGTGATGTGCCGGACCCCACGTCCCGCACGCACGGCCGCGGTATCCCCATCGCTTGTGCTTCCCCGCTCAGCCACGGTGACCACCGGCCCCACGTACCCCTGGTCCCGCAGCGGGAGCTGTTCCGAGCCAGCGTGCGATTGCCTCGCTCCGGGTGGCGCTGTGCAGCTTGGTGAAGATGCGGTTGATGTGGTTCTTGACCGTCTTCTCGCTGATGAAGCAGGTGGCGGCGATCTGCTGATTGCTCATGCCGGACGCGATCAGTTCCATGACCTCCACCTCCCGCGAACTCAACCCGTACTGCCGCCCGTTGGGAGACACGCCCGGCCTCCCGGTCACGGAAGACTGTGCCACAACTGGTTGCAGATGCGAAAGACCCTGTGCGGGAAAGACCGGTCGTGCCGCAGGTGGAGACGGTTCGGACGTGGGCACACGGGCGGGTGCACCATGTTGCTGAAGGGAACTCGGGTCCTGCCCGTCGTACCCGGGCCCCTGGTAGGGAACACCTGTGGTCAGGGCCGCGCCCAGGCCTTCCGGGAGCGGTCGCCCCTGCGGTCCGGGGCCCTGACGCATGTGGGCCAGGAGCGCGTTGGCCGCGGTGGCGGTGAAGTGGGCCCGGCCGTTCTTGGTGTCGCGTACGGCCTGCACCAGCTGACCGGCCGTGAACTCACCGTGGACCAGGTAGCCGCTCGCGCCGAGACGCAGTGCCTCGTGCACGATCTCGCTCTCGCGGCTGTAGGTCAGCATCATGACCGGTGCGACCCGTACGAGGTGCGGCAGCGCGGAGATGCCGTCGACGCCGGGCATGCGGACGTCGAGCAGGACGACGTCCGGGCGGTGCAGAACCGCCATGTCATAGGCCTGGCGGCCGTCCGTGGCCTCGGCCACGACGTCGATGTCGTCGCGGCCCGAGAGCAGGACGCCCAGGCCTGCCCGGACCACCGGGTTGTCGTCGGCGACGACGACTCGCAGGGCGCCGGGAACGGGCGCGGACGCCGCTGCGGGGAAGGGAGGCATGGACTCGGATGCCGCGGACTGCTGGGGGACGGGGAGCGCTGGGGAGCTGGGCTCCGAATTGAGCGGGGTGACGTGCGAGGACGTGTGCTGGGAGGCGTGGTTCTGTGCTACCCAGTTCTGGCCCGACGCGCGGGAGACGTCGTCCGGCATCTGCGACCTCCTCTCAGGGTTCTATGGGGGGTGAGGGTGGAGTTTGAACTGCTCGGTTCGGCTGCTGTTCAGTCGGGTTGTTCTGCTTCCGGTGCGGTGCTGAGAGCGGCGATCGGGAGCTCCAGGCGTACCTCGGTGCCCTTGGCCGCCTGGCCCTTCCCGATGCGGATGCGGGCACCGATGGATGCGGCGCGTTCGACCATGCCGACAAGACCGAAGTGCCCGGCGTGCCGGAGGTCGTCGAGCGTGATGCCCGCGGGCAGACCGCGCCCGTCGTCGTACACGCTGACGCGCAGGACATCGCACTTCACGCCTGCGAGCACGACGAGGTAGGTGGGCTGGGCGTGTCGGTGGGCGTTCTCCATCGCTTCGGACGCGACAGTGAGCAGCTGACGCGCGACCGCCTGGGGGACGTTGGGGACAGGGGTGTCGTTGAGCAGTCGGAAGGTGGCTGTGAGCGGGTGGCGTCGGGTGAAGTCCTCCGCGCGGGCCCGGAGTTCTCGTACGACGTCCACGCCGCCATCGAGTCCCGACTCGCGGCGCAGGTCAGAGAGGAGTTCGCGGGACTCGGCGGCGGCCCGGCGGGCGGCGCGAGCCACCAGTTCGGCCCGGTGTCTGACGGTGAGCGGGTCCATGCGGTCGGAGGAACCGGCCAGGCCGTCGGCGGCCAGGGCCAGGCCGTGCAAGGTCTTGGCCACCGAGTCGTGCATCTCTCGTGCGAGCCGGGTCCGTTCGCCCTCCACGGCCTCGTTGACGGCGAGACGGGCCCGTGTCTCGGTAAGAGCTTGGCTGGCTGTACCGAAGCGCAGAAGCAGATTGCGCAGGGTGACGCCCACCGCCCCGGCGATGATGCAGAAGCCGGGGAGGAGAAGCGCCGTGGCGTCGGCGGGCTGCAGCTTCGGGTCGGTGCCGTACACGCCGAGGACGATCACTATCTGGAGTGCGGCGAAGACCGCCGCCCCACGCCAGCCGTAGACGAGACCGGCCAGCAGCGGAGTGCACACGGTGACGTACGCGAGGGTGGACTCGGGGCTGGCCGTGATCAGCAGCAGGGCGCCGAAGAAGGCGTCTATGCCGAGCAGCCAGGGGTGGCGCAGGAGTACGGGTCCGAAGCGCTCCCAGTCGCGGAAGAGGACGTACGAGCCCATGAAGGTGACGAGGATGGCCGAGCCGATCAGCCAGGAGGCCGGGCCCGAGGCAGTGTGGCCGATCGCGAACGGGGTGGCGATGGCGATCATCGCGAGCCGGAAGCCGAAGACCTGTCGGCACATCGCCTGGAGCGCGTTGACCTGGATCGTGAACGCCGGACGCGAACCGGGATCGGCGATCGCCCGACGCACCTCCGCATTCAGTCCGGTCTGGATGCCGCCGAGTTGGAACGACATGAGCCTGTCACCTCCGTCCGACCCTCCTGCCCACCGTGCGCGTTGTTCACGTCATCCGCCCGTGAGGAAGCTGAAGTCGACGTTGGCCCCGTAGACGAAGCCGACCGTCAGCAGCACCAGGGTTCCGGGGAGCAGGAAGGTCGTGACCGCGAAGGTCGCCTTGGGAACGGCCCTGGCGGCCTTCCGACGGGCGTTCTGGGCGTCGGTGCGCCGCATGTCGTTGGCGATCTGGATCAGCGTCTCGACGATCGGCGCACCGAGCTCCTCGCCCTGCTGAAGCGTGGTCACGAACATCGCGACCTGCTCCGAGTCGTTGCGCTTGCGCAGCTGCTCGAACGCCTCACGGCGGCTGACGCCCATGTCCATCTGGCGCAGGGTGATCCGCAGTTCGTCGGCCCAGGGGCCCTCGTACTTCTCGGCGACGCGGGCCAGGGCCTGACGGAATCCGAGGCCCGCGGAGACTACGACGGCGAGGACATCGAGGAAGTCGGGGAGGGTTCGGTCGATGTGGTCGCGGCGGACGCGGACCGCCGACCAGAGGCCGACCTCGACCCAGAACAGTCCGAAGGCGATCAGCACCAGGGAGAGGAAGATCTGCCCGCGGATGATCATCGTGAACGCGCCAAGCAGACCGAGGCCCCCGTAGACGGCCCGGCGGGCGGCGTAGCGGTCGATGGTCAGACCGCCCGGGTTGCCCGCCAGGTCGATCTGGTGGCGCTTCTTGTTGACGGCCTTGGGGCCCATCATCCGCAGGACCGAAGGAGCCCAGCGCATGCCGAGACGGTCGATGCCGGAGCCGACCGCGCTGGTGCGGGTGGAACCGACCTCCAGGGCGATGGCGAGGTCGACGGGGAGCTTGGCATCGCGCCGGTACATCCGGATTCCGGCGATGACTCCGTACACCGCGAGTCCCATGACGCCCGCGAGCAGCAGGTCCATGTGCGCCCCGCCCATCAGACGTCGATCCGGGACATGCGGCGGATCACGATGAATCCGATCGTGTACAGGGTGATGGCGATGACCACCGCGACCTGGCCGATGAAGGCACCGGTCATGCGGTCGAGCGCGCCGGGCATGACCGCGTTCATCAGGAGCATGGCGCCCAGGCCGAAGATGGGGACGGCATAGGCGGTGACAGTGACCTGGGAGAGCTGGGTCTTGACCTCGCGCCGGGTCTCCTTGCGCTCTTCCAGTGTCTCGGTGAGGTTGCGCAGCGAGCTGACGACCGTACCGCCGGCCCGGTTGGACAGGACGAGAGTGGTGACGAGGACGACGAGTTCGCGGGAGGGCAGCCGGTCGGTCAGCTCGCTCAGTGCGTCGTCGAGCGGTTCACCGACGGCGAGGCGGCGGGAGACCCGGGCCAGTTCCTCGCCCGCCGGGTCCTCCATCTCGTCCGCCGCCATGCTGATGGAGGTACGCAGCGCGAGGCCGGCCTGGGTGGCGTTGGCGAGGATACGGGCGAGCTCCGGGAGCTGGTTGATGAAGCGTTCGGTGCGCTTGGTCCGCTGCCAGTTCAGAAAGGCGTTGGTGCCCCACAGGCCGATCAGGGCGGCCACCGGGCCGAAGAAGCTGGCGAGGATCGACGAGGCGATCATCCACAGTCCGGCCATGGCGGCCAGCGCGTAGACGAAGAACTCACCCGGGGTGATGTCCAGGCCGGTGGCGGCCAGCTTCAGTTCGAGCTTCCGGCCCAGGGCGGTCTTGCGCAGCCTGGTGTCGAGGCCCCGGAAGCGGCGGTGCCGTCCGGTCTCCGGGATGTGACCGGTGTGCGAAAGGCGGTCCACCAGGGCGTCCCGGTCGGCCTTGCCGCCCGAGTAGGCGTGCAGGCCCGCGACGCCCGTAATGCCGCAGAGCAGCGTCACGCCGATCGTGAGAAGAGGGAGATTCGTCATGGCACGTTACCTAGTTGGCCTCTCGGGTGGCGAGCTGTTCGGCGGAATCGGCGACCCCGAAGGCCTGCGGGATGGGCTGGCTGGCCATGTAGAGGCGCTCGGCGATCTTGCGCGGGATCGGGAGGTAGGTGAACTCGCCGTTGATCCGCCCTTCGGCGTCCATCGGCTGGGCATCGAACCGGGCGACGGTCACGATGCGGTACGGATCGCGGCCGTGCGAGTCGAGGACGGCGATCTCGGTGATCTTGCGGGAGCCGTCGGCGTGCCGGGTGAGCTGGACAATGACGTCGACGGCGCTGTTGATCTGGTCGTGCAGCGCCTCGAACGGGATCTTGATCTCCGACATCGAGGCCAGGGTCTGCAGACGCATGAGCGCGTCCTCGGCGTTGTTGGCGTGGACGGTGGCGAGCGAGCCGTCGTGACCGGTCGACATCGCCTGGAGCATGTCGAGCGATTCACCGCCACGGACCTCACCGACGACGATGCGGTCGGGGCGCATACGCAGGGAGTTGCGGACCAGGTCGCGGATGGTGATCTGGCCCTTGCCCTCGACATTCGCCGGCCGGGACTCCAGCCGGATCACGTGGCTCTGCTGGAGCTGGAGCTCGGCAGAGTCCTCAATGGTGACAATGCGCTCGCTGTTGGGAATGAGGCCGGAGAGCGCGTTGAGGAGCGTCGTCTTCCCGGTGCCGGTGGCACCGGAGACGATGACGTTGAGCTTGGCCTGGACGAACCCGGACAGCAGAATCAGCATCTGCTCGTCAAGCGAGCCGACATTGATCATTTCCTGGAGCGTGAAGGCCCTCGGGAACCGTCGGATGGTGAGCGTCGCACCGGTCAGCGAGAGCGGTGGGATGATCACGTTGACACGCTCACCACTGGGTAGACGCGCGTCGACCATGGGGTTCTGCTCGTCCACGCGCCGGTTGACGGTCGACACGATGCGCTCGATGGTCTGCATCAGCTGTTCGTGAGAACTGAAGCGCATCGGCAGTTGTTCGACCCTGCCGCTGCGCTCGACGAATATCTGGTCCGGTCCGTTCACCATGATCTCGGTGATGGACGCGTCTTCGAGGAGCGGTTCCAGGATGCCCAGACCGAGGGCCTCGTCGACGACCCGGCGGATCAGCTGGGTGCGTTCGACGGTCGAGAGAACTGGTCCTTCGCGGCTGATGATGTGGCTGAGCACGCGCTCCAGCCGGGCCCGCCGGTCTGCGGCGGCGAGCGAGGACATCTCGGCCAGGTCGATCTCTTCGAGCAGCTTGGCGCGGTAGGACGCCACCATGTGGCTGTCCTCCCGCCCCCCGCCGTTCTTCTCGGGGGCGGTCATGCGTGCCCGCAGACTCATTGCGTAACTCCTCGCTCGGAAAAACTGTGGTGCCCCGGTCGTGCGGTGCGGGCGCCGGTCACCCTCGCGGCATGGTGGAACTGCGCTCGGCCCAGCCCCAGTTGTCGATTCCGGGTACGACGGAGGGGATCTTCACGCGAGCCGTGTAGGTCACTTCGCCGGTCCCGACATCGCGGATGAACCGCGAATTCTTGTAGCGGCCGAGCCAGTCGCTCATCGCCTCGCGGCCGGCCCTCACGGGGTCTCCCTGCGACACGTCCTGGCTGGCGGTACGCGCCGCCGCGCGGGCGCCGGTGCCCGCCTGGTTCACGGCGTACGCCGCGACCCCCAGCTGGATCGCGAGAAGACCCACCAGAAGCAACAGCGGAATGAAACCCATGTACTCGATGGCGACTTGGCCGCGGTCCCGGCGGGACGCAACGGCCGTACCGCCCGGTGTGTGGATCGGCATGTTCATCGCTCAGCCTCCAGCGGTGCCGCGGCATTGCCCTCGACGCCGAACGGCCAGTTGAGTACGCCGGGCACCAGGACGGGCACCTGCAGCCTGACCTCGGCCTTGTACAACCCGCCCGAAGCGCTGCACTTCGTCGTCTTCATCGCACGCCGCCAGGCCTTCGGCAGCTCCCTGTCGGCCGCGTCCCTGCACGCGCCCTTGCGCGAGCCCTCCGTGATGGCCCCCTGGTGCGCCGCCTCGTCCGCCGCGTTCCCCGCCAGGGAGAACGTGTAGCCGATCAGCGCGCACTGCCAGAGCGCGACCGCCAGCAGGATGATCAGCGGCGTGACGCCCAGGAACTCGATCGCGGTCTGGCCGCGGTCCCGCTCGCGGCCCAGCAGTCGGCCGTGCATCCGGCCCCGGACCGTTCCCCGGCCCGTTCCCCGGCCCGTTCCCCGGGCCGAGGAAGGATCAACGCAGCGCCTTCCCCGTATCTCCACGTCTGTCGTCTCGGTAACTGCCATTGGTCAACTTGCCCCCTTGGTCGTCGCCCGGTTCCGGGCATCGCCGTCGCGTCTGCCGAGGCGTGGGCGCCCGATCGAGCCCCGGTCGTTCTTGAGTGCTCCGCCGCTCTTCGCGCCACTCTTCTCCGCCTTGTCAGGAACCTTCACGATGCCCAGCTCACCCGCAAGGGCCCAGAGGGCCTGTTTGACGGTGCTCTTGGAGTCGAGGTCGTGCAGCCGGCCCGCATCGACGACGCTCTGCAGTTCCTTGAAGTTCGCGGGAACGGCCGTGTTCGCCGTCCGGGTTCCGGTGATCTTCTCGATCAGCTGCGGCTGGATCTCGGTGTTGCGGATGAACCGGTTGACCACGGTGACGGTCTCCTCCGCCTTGCGGATCTGGAGCCGGTCCCACATGCGTACGAGGCGTTTGGCACCGCGCACCGCGATCACATCGGGGGTGGTGACCAGCAGCGCCTTGTCGGCCATCTCGATGGCCGCGGCGCTGGCGCCCTGGAGCTGGCTGCCGCAGTCGATCACCACCACCTCGTAGCGCGAGCGCAGGGCGCTGACAATCTGCCGGGCCGAGCGGTCGCTGACCTCCTCGGCGCTCTCGCCCTCCCCCGGCGCCAGGAGCAGCGCGAGGCCGGAGCCGTGGGTGAACACAGCGTCGGACAGGACGCGCGGCGAGATGTCGGTGATGGTCGACAGGTCGACGATGGAGCGCCGGAACTGCACATCGAGGTACGAGCCGATGTCGCCGGCCTGGAGGTCCATGTCGACGAGGGCGACGTTGCGCCCGGATGCCTGGGCCGCCAGGGCCAGTTGGACGGCGGTGACGGTGGCGCCGACCCCGCCCTTGGCGCCGCTGACCGTGATGACCGTGCCGCCGGGGCCGGTGAAGACATCGGCACCGGCGCTCAGGTGACGGCGGACGCCGACGGACCACTGGGCGGCGGACTGGACCCGGTTGGCCAGTTCCTCGTAGCTCAGGGGCAGGGTGATGACACCTCGCGCGCCCGACTCCATGGCGGAGGCGAACAGGCCGGGGGTGACGTCGGCGGTGATCAGCACGACCCCGATGGCGGGGAAGCGCAGGGAGACCTCCCGGATCAGCTCCAGCGCCGGCACCGGGCCGATCCGCTCGTGGACCAGCACGACCTCGGGCAGATCGTCGAGCGACTCGCCCGCGAGCCGGGCGAGGGTGTCGATGAGCTGGGTCGAGTCATTGACCGGAGTCGCCGGATCCGCGTCGGGGAGCTGGCTGAGCAGGGTGGTGACGGATCTGGCCGCGTCGAGGTCACCGACGGCCGGGAGGATCCTGGTGGTCATCCGATCCTCACTTGTCCTTGTCGAGCGTGTAGGTGCGGTCGCCCGGACGGATGGTGCTGTCGCTGCCGGAGGCCAGGAGCGCGAGGCGTACGTGCTCCGCGAAGGACTCGGCGTAGGCGATGCGCTGGGTGTCGAGCGTGTTGAGCGCGAAGGTGATCGGGACGGCCTCGGTGCCCATGTTGGACTTGCCGTCGTGGCTCGGCTCCAGGGCGGTGAGCTTGCCGACGTCCAGCACCTTGGCGTTGGAGACGATGACCTTCGACTGGGAGGGGTCGCGATCGCGTTCACCGGCGAAGGTGGCGTAGATGTTGACCGTGGCACCGGGGGTGATCTTGCCCGCGACGCCGGTCGCGGCGTCGATCATGATGGCGATCTCCTGCTCCCCGGGCTGCAGTTCGGGGCGCTTCTGCATCATGTCGGACTGGAGGAGTGAGCCCTTGCGCAGCTGGGTGACCGCGATCTTGCCGTTCACCTCGGAGAGGTCGGTCACCGCGTTGGTGGAGAGCCAGCGCTTCGGCATCGAGATCTTCTCGAACTGCCCGGACGACAGGGCTGTGTAGGGCGCCACGTCGGACCTCAGCTGGTAGGCCGAGACTTCGGGGCCGACCTTGGAGTTGACGTCGCTGATCACCGAGAGCACGCCGGCGAAGGCGCCGAAGGCGCACAGAACCGACAAAAGCAGGAGTATCACGCCGCGGCGCTGGCGGGAGTTCATGGGCCGGACAACCTCGTTCGGATCGGATGCGTGGGGCAGCGGACAGGAGGGCGTCTACGGAGGAAAGCGGAAGCGCTAGGACTGCGGTGGTGCGGGCGCTCCATGGCTGAGGACACCGGCGGGGTGCATTCGGCTCTCGGCTGCGGGTAGCGGGGAGGAGCAGAACCCGCAGCGGTCACCGATGAGCTCCATTCCGCACCAGTGGCAGTTCTCACGGCGTACGGAGGACACCAATTGGTACAGGACGGAGATGTCTGGAAGATAGGCGGCGAATTCCACCAGTTTCCCGGTTCCCCACCAAGCCGGGGAATCGGACGGGAGTGCGGCCTCGTGAATGGACTGGACCTGCCACGCGGGGGCGAGAGTCTGCTTGACCCACTCGGATTGCGACTGCCCCTTGGCGGTCATCAGGTGGGTGGCGAACTCCGGGCCGGTCGGCAGGTCCGCCTTCGGGCCGACCTTGACGAGCTGCGGGTTCGGCCCCGCGACCACGGCGAACTGGGAGCCCGGGACCCAGGACTGCGCGTGCGTCCTGAGGTCGACCGGGACCCGGTCGAACTTGGTGACCGAGTTCAGCAGGGCACCGGCGTGGATGTAGTGGGACAGCAGCCGGGCGGCGGAGGCGACCACTCCCGGGCTGAAGTCACAGATGGACAACTGGCGCAGCTGCCTGACGAGCACGGCGACGCCCAAGGGGGGGAGGTCCACCTTGAGCAGAGCGATGCGGTCGCTCTCCAGTACGGACCGTACGGAGTAGAGGCGGCGCTCGTGAGCGGGCGCGATACCGGTCGGGTAGACGGCGACGACGTACCCGTGCTGTTCGAGCAGCACATGCATGTCACCGATGGCCATCTCCAGCGCCTGCGCGTCGGGCGCCTGCAGCAGAGCGGCTGTCGGTGTCTGCTGGTCGGTCGGAGGTAGTACCAAGTCAGCACTGGTCACTGCTATTGCGGTCGGCACGCTGTTCCCCGTTTCGGCTCCGGCCAAACGCCGGTCATGACGTAGGCCGCAATCGCTCCTGCTCCGCGGTTCTGCCTCAGCACTTTATCCACGTCCTACCTGGCAGAGAACACTTTTCGGGGGCCAGTACGGCAACGTGTGCGAGACGGCCGGGCAACGCCCCCGTACTAAATCGGATCAAATCGAAATCCGTTAACTCCTGTACCACTGCGGAGTGTTACGAATCCACCTTCTGATTACCTGTGGCTTCGAATTGATTTCCGCACGTCAGGCCGGATGCGGAACCTGACGCGCGCCGCCCCCGCGGGGGCCGGGTCGTCACTGTCCGGGCATCTGGGCCGCGTCACCCGCACGGGGGAACACGAGGTCAACAAAACGTCAATTCATGGGGAGTTCACGGCGGTTCCGGAACCTGCGCGGGGGTGGTCGCGGGTGCGCGACAGGGATGGCGCGGAGCGGTCCGGCGGGCACCGCCCGCACACCCGCCGCTGCCAGAGGTCTTGACAACTTGATTGGTCTGGACCAGTTTATCGGCCAGCGGTGGCCACCGTCGCTCCACTCCACTCCCCCTTCATCCCCGCGTCACTCCGAAGACAGTCCGCGATACCCGTCGGCCGACCCCACCGGCTCGTTCCCGGGTGTCCCCGGGCACCTCCGAGCACCCCCTGCCCGGCCTTCCCCGAGTACCCCCGCTCGGCATCCCAACTCCCCCACGGAGGCAGCAAGTGGAACCTTCCCCCGTCAGCGGCCACAGACTCCGCAGGCGCCACACCCGACCACTCCTCGGCGGCGCCCTGGCCGTCCTCGCGGCTGGCGCGCTGACCGCCACCGGTCTCGTCGGCAACGCCCAGGCCGCCGACATCAACGTCGCCAAGAACGCGGGCTTCGAGTCGGGGCTCGCCAACTGGACCTGTTCCGGCGGCAGCGGCACCACCGTCTCCTCGCCCGTGCACGGCGGCACCGCCGCCCTCAAGGCCACCCCGGCCGGCCAGGACAACGCGAAGTGCGCCCAGACCGTGGCCGTGAAGCCCGACTCGACGTACACGCTCAGCTCCTGGGTGCAGGGCGGGTACGCGTATCTCGGCGCGAGCGGCACCGGAACCACCGACGTGTCGACCTGGTCCCCCGGCTCCACCGGCTGGTCGCAGCTCACCACCAGCTTCAAGACCGGCCCGAACACCACCTCGGTCACGGTGTACACGCACGGCTGGTACGGGCAGGCCGCCTACCTGGTGGACGACGTCTCGGTCAGCGGTCCCGACGGCGGTGGCGGCACCGACCCCATACCGGAGGTCCCCGCCGCGCCCGCCGGCCTCTCCGTCGGCGCGACCACGTCCTCCTCCGTGGCCCTGTCCTGGAACGCGGTGTCCGGCGCGACCGGCTACACCGTCTACCGGGACGGCACGAAGGCCACCACGTCCACCGGCACCTCCACCACGATCACGGGCCTCGCCGCCGACACGGCGTACCAGTTCGCGGTGACCGCCACCAACACGGCCGGTGAATCCGTCAAGTCCGCGACGGTCGGCGGCCGTACGGCCAAGGACGGCGGCGGCAACCCCAACCCCGGCACCTCGGTGCCCAAGCACGCGGTGACCGGCTACTGGCAGAACTTCAACAACGGCGCGACCGTGCAGAAGCTCAGCGACGTGCCCGCCAACTACGACATCATCGCGGTCTCCTTCGCCGACGCCACGACCACGCCGGGTGCCGTCACCTTCAACCTGGACACGGCGGGCCTGAACGGCTACACCGTCGACCAGTTCAAGGCCGACATCAAGGCGAAGCAGGCGGCCGGGAAGAACGTCATCATCTCGGTCGGCGGTGAGAAGGGGGCGGTCTCGGTCAACAGCGACGCCTCCGCCACCAACTTCGCCAACTCGGTGTACTCGCTCATCCAGGAGTACGGCTTCAACGGCGTCGACATCGACCTGGAGAACGGCCTCAACTCCACGTACATGACGAAGGCGCTGCGCTCGCTGTCCCAGAAGGCGGGCTCCGGTCTCGTCGTCACGATGGCCCCGCAGACCATCGACATGCAGTCCACCTCGGGCGAGTACTTCAAGACGGCGCTCGGCGTCAAGGACATCCTCACCGTCGTCAACACGCAGTACTACAACAGCGGTTCGATGCTCGGCTGCGACGGCAAGGTCTACTCGCAGGGCTCGGTGGACTTCCTCACCGCACTCGCCTGCATCCAGCTGGAGGGCGGCCTCGACCCGTCCCAGGTCGGCCTCGGGGTCCCCGCCTCCGCCAGCGGCGCGGGCAGCGGCTATGTGTCCCCCTCGGTCGTGAACGCGGCCCTGGACTGCCTGGCCTCGGGCACCAATTGCGGCACCTTCAAGCCCTCGAAGACCTACCCCGGTCTCCGCGGCGCGATGACCTGGTCGACCAACTGGGACGCCAAGTCGGGCAACGCCTGGTCGAACGCGGTGGCCCCGCACGTCCACGGCCTGCCGTAGCCGGTGGCCGTACCTCCTGACCAGCAGCGCCGCCGCTCCCCCGGCGGCGCTGCTGCATGTACGGGGCCGGGCCCCGCACTGGCCGGTCCACGGGGCCGCGGCCGGGGGCGTCCGGCGGCATGGGACGGATCCACCTGGCCGGGAGCGGCGGCGGGCAGGACCCCGGCACCCGCCGTCCGGCATCCCGCATCAGGCGTCCCGCATCCGGCACCCGCCGGCCCGATCCCGCGCCGCGTACGTCAGATCACCAGGCTCAGCAGCGCCGCCACCGCGAACCCCGCCACCGACAGGACCGTCTCCAGGACCGTCCAGGACTTCAGGGTGTCGCGTTCGGAGATGCCGAAGTACTTCGACACCATCCAGAAGCCGCCGTCGTTCACGTGCGAGGCGAAGATCGAACCGGCCGAGATCGCCATGATGATCAGGGCGAGGTGCGCCTGCGACAGGTCCTGGCCCTCGACCAGGGGGACGACGATGCCGGCGGTGGTGACGATCGCGACCGTCGCCGAGCCCTGGGCGACGCGCAGGGCCACGGAGATCAGCCAGGCGAGCAGGATGACCGGCAGGCCGACGTCGTTGAAGGTCTTGGCGAGGGCGTCCGCGATGCCGCTGGCCTTGAGGACGGCGCCGAACACACCGCCCGCGCCGACCACCAGCAGGATGTTGCCGACCGGCTTGAGCGAGGAGGTGGACACCGATTCCAGGGACGTGCGGGACCAGCCGCGGCGGATGCCCAGCAGGTAGTACGCCAGCACCAGCGCGATCGTCAGGGCGACGAAGGGGTTGCCGAAGAACTCGATGACGGAGCGCGGGGTGGAGGGGTCCAGCGCGATGGAGGAGAACGTCGCGGCGAGGATCAGCACCAGCGGGGTGCCGATGATCGTGAGTACGGTGGAGAGCGCGACCGGCTCCTCGCGCGGGGCGACGCCCGCGGCCCGCTGTTCGGCGACGACCGCGGCCTTGGCCTCCTCGGCGGCGTCGACCATGTCCTGCGGGACCTCGACGAAGATCCGCTTGCCGATCCACGCGGCGTAGCCCCAGGCGGCGAGCACGGACGGGATGCCGACGACGGCGCCCATCAGGACGACCCAGCCGAGGGAGACATGGAAGAGTCCGGCCGCTGCGACGGGGCCCGGGTGCGGCGGCAGGAAGGCGTGGGTCATGGAGAGGCCCGCAAGCAGCGGCATCGCGTAGAGCAGGATCGACTTGCCGGAGCGCTTGGCGGCGGCGTACACGATCGGCGCGAGGACGAAGATGCCGACGTCGAAGAAGACCGGGATGCCGAAGATGAGGCCGGTGAGTCCCATGGCGAGCGGGGCCCGCTTCTCGCCGAAGAGGTTCAGCAGACGGGCGCTCAACACCTCGGCGCCGCCCGAGACTTCGAGGATCGAGCCGAGCATCGTGCCGAGGCCGATGATGATCGCCACATGGCCGAGGATGCCGCCCATGCCGGATTCGATGACGGAGACGGCGGCGGACTTCTGGACCGTGCCGAAGAGTTCGGTGACGGAGAGGCCGGCGCCCAGGCCGACGGCTATGGAGACGGCGAGCAGCGCGACGAACGGCTGCAGCCTGACCTTGATGATCAGGAAGAGGAGGAGCGCGATGCCGAGGGCGGCGACGGTCAGCAGACCGGCGGTTCCGTCGATCAGCGGGAGGATGCCACCGGTGTGGGGTGGGGTCTCGGCCGACGGTGGGGTTGCGGCGAGCAGCATGCGTAACTCCGTTGCGGGCGACGGGCTCCGGGTGTGGGGGAGCGCGGCACGGCGCCCCTGCGGGGTGGGGCGCCGTGCCGTGCGCGGTGGTGCGGTGGAGCGGGTGCGGCAAGTGGATCAGCTGGTTCAGCCGAGGACCGCGAGCGCGTCGATCTCGATGAGCAGGCCCTTGGGGAGGCCGACGTAGACCGTCGTACGGGCGGCGGGGGCCGCCTTCAGGTTCTGCTCGCCGAAGTAGGTGTTGTAGATCTCGTTCATCTCGGCGAAGTGGTCCACATCCGTGAGGTAGACGCGCATCATCATCACGTCGTCCCAGCTCGCGCCGCCCTCCTCCAGGATCGCCTTGACGTTGGCGAAGGTCTGGAGGGTCTGCTGGCGCAGTGTCGGACCGGCGGGGGTCGGGGCCTGGCCCTCGACGGCGGGGAGGAAGCCGACCTGGCCGGCGACCTGGAGGATGTTCCCCTTCTTCACGCCGTGCGAGAACTTCGCGGGGGGCGTGGTGTGGGTGCTCGGGGTGAGGGCGATCTTCTCGGTCATGGCTGTTCAGGCTCTCTTGGGTTGGTTGGTGCCGGAGTACTCCCGGCTGATGGTGTCGGCGGTGCGGCGCACCAGGGGGAGCAGGGTGAGGAGTTCCTCTGCCGTGACGACGACATTGGGCGCGGAGACCGACATCGCGGCGACGACCCGCCCGTCGGCTCCCCGGACGGGGGCGCCGACGCAGTTGATGGACTCCTCGTGGCCGCCGAGGTCGGTGGCCCAGCCCTGTTCGCGGACGACGGCGAGCTCCTTGAGGAAGGCACCGGCGTTCGGGATCGAACGGGACGTGTACATGGGGTAGTCGAGCTTCTCGGCGAGGGCACGCCGCTCGGGCTCGGTGAGGTCGGCAAGGAGCAGTTTCGCCACGGCGGCGACGGTGATCGCGACGGGCTTCCCGATGCGCGAGTACATCCGGACCGGGTAGCGGCTCTCGACCTTGTCGATGTAGAGGACCTCGTGCTCCTCGTACACCGCCAGATGCACGGTGTGACCGCAGCTCTCGTTGAGTTCGACGAGGTGGGGGTGGGCGATCTCGCGCACGTCGAGGTTCTCGACGGCTTCCTGTGCGAGGGCGAAGAGACGGGCGCCGAGGCGGTAGCGCTGGTCCTGCTGGCGGTAGACGAGCCCGTGTTCGTGGAGCGTGCGGAGCAGCCGCAGCGCGGTGGACTTGTGGACGCCGAGCCGCTCGGCGACCTGTCCGAGGTCGGCGGGCCCCTGGGCGAGCAGCGGCAGGATGCTCAGCGCCCGGTCGACGGTCTGACTCATGCGCGTGCCTCGCTGCCCTCGGCCCGGTCTTCGCCCGGGGCTCCCCTCTTGTCCGTTCGCTCGCTGCGCTCGCTCACGTCGTCCGTACCTCCTGGTCGTCCCCCGTCCACCCGGGGCCGAGACGAAGTCTCCCCCAGGCGTCGTCGTCCAGTGCCGCAAGGGCGTCGGCGTGCGCGCGGGCCGGAGGGGCGGTGAGGTCGCCGGGGACGGTGAGGACGGCGGCGGCCATGAGGTGGCCGTGGCGGACGCGGTCGCGTGCGGGGAGATCGCGGAGGGTGGCGGAGAGGAACCCGGCGGCGAAGGCGTCGCCGGCGCCGACGGGGGCGACGACGTCGACGTGGAGGGCGGGGACGGTGAGGACGGAGTCGGCCTCCGCGGAGGCCTGCCCGGCCCCTCCGGAGACATCACCGGCCTCTGCCGCGTTCGAGGAGCGGGGGCCGGGGCGGTGCCCCGAGAACACCGTCGCGCCGTCGGCCCCGCGCTTCACGACCAGCACCTCCGGCTCCGGCAGCACCGCGCGGATCGCCTCCGCGCCCTTCACCCCCCATGCCTCCTCCGCCTCGTCCTCGCCGACGAAGACCAGGTCGGAGCGGCGGGCCAGGTCGAGGAGGACTCCGGGAGCGGCGTCGGTGTCACGCCACAGGCCCGGCCGGAGGTTGACGTCGAAGGAGATCAGGGGGCGGTCGGGCCGGGGCGCGGTCAGGTCGCGGAGCAGGGCCAGGCAGTCGGCGGAGAGCGCCGCCGTGATGCCGGACAGATGCAGGACGCGGGCCGCGAACAGCACCTCGTACGGGACGTTGTCCGGGGACATCGCGGAGGCGGCGGACCCGGCCCGGTAGTACGCGACCTCGTGCACATCGGTGGCGCGGTCCGTCGCCGTACGGAAGTAGATCCCGGTGGGCCGCACCGGATCGCGCCGCACGGCGGAGGTGTCGACCCCGTACCCGGCGATCGCCTCGACGAGGTGGTCCCCGAACCCGTCCGCGCCGACCCGCCCGACCCAGGCCGCCCGGTGCCCGGCCGCGGCGAGAGCGCAGGCGACGTTGGACTCGGCGCCGCCGATGCCGCGGCCGAAGGAGGGCACGTCGGCGAGGCGTCCGGGCTGCGACGGCAGGAACGTCACCATGGACTCGCCGAGGCACACGACTTCGGCGGCCGTGTCGGCGTCGGCGGTCCTGGCCGGGGTTCCGGGCACTCGGGGCTCCTCGCGGGATCGGTGGGGTTCGGCGATGCGGGGCAGTGGTTCCGGGAGGAACGGCGCCGGCTGCCGGCATTGACCCGGCGTCGGCTCGGATGTTAGACAGCGTCAAGCGATATGCGCAATGAGTGTTGCATATGCTGCAACGAACACTTCGATCGAGGAGGCCCCCTTGGCCGCCGACCGTCCTGTGGCCGGACTTGCCGACGAGCTGGTCGACCACCGCTTCAAGGCGCTCCCGCCCGACGCGGAGGGCCTGACCGTCGGCGCCCTCGCCGCCGAGCGGCGCAATCTCTTCTCGGGCGGCTTCACCACCCCGGTGCTCGCCCTGTCCGCCGAGTCGGTCGAGCACAATCTCGCCCTTCTGGAGGCGTACGCGGAGCGCCACGGGCTCGCCTTCGCCCCGCACGGCAAGACCTCCATGTCCCCGCAGCTCTTCGCCCGCCAGCTGGCGCGCGGCGCCTGGGGCATCAGCGCGGCCGTGCCGCACCAGGCGCGGGTCTACCGGGCGTACGGAATCCGGCGGATCTTCCTCGCCAACGAGCTCGTCGACGCCGCGGCCCTGCGCTGGCTGGCCGGCGAGCTGGACCGCGACCCGGAGTTCCGGTTCGTCTGCTACGTCGACTCGGTGCGCGGCGTGGAGCTGATGGACGAGGCGCTGCGGGCGGCGGACGCCTCCCGCCCCGTGGACGTCGTCGTGGAGCTGGGCGCGGGCGACGGCGCGCGCACCGGTGTCCGCACCGGGGCGGAGTGCGCGGCGGTCGCCGACGCGGTGGCCGCGACCGGGACGCTGCGCCTGGTGGGCGTGGCCGGGTACGAGGGCGAGGTGCCGGATGCGTCCGACGAGCGGGTCCGGGAGTGGCTGGGCCGGCTCGTGGCGCTGGCCGTCGAGTTCGACCGCGCGCGCAGGTTCGCGGCGTCGGTGGCGGCCGGTGAGGGGATCGTGATCAGCGCGGGCGGCAGCGCGTGGTTCGACGCGGTGGCGGACGTGTTCGCCCGGATCCCGGAACTCTCCGGTCCGGTGCTCAAGCTGCTGCGCTCGGGGGCGTACGTCTCGCACGACGACGGCCACTACCGCCACATCACCCCGTTCAACCGCGTTCCGGAGGAGGGGGCGCTGCGGCCCGCCTTCCGGCTGTGGGCCCAGGTCGTCTCCCGCCCGACCCCCGAGCAGGCGTTCCTGAACGCGGGCAAGCGGGACGCGGCGTACGACCTCGACCTCCCGCAGGCCCAGGTCGTACGGTCCGGCCGCGACGGCACGGTCCGGCCCGCGACGGGCATCGCGGTCAGCAGGCTGTCGGACCAGCACACGTGGGTGCGTACGGAGCCGGGCACGGAGCTGGAGGTGGGCGACTGGGTGGGGATGGGCCTGTCGCATCCGTGCACGAGCTTCGACAAGTGGCAGCTGATCCCGCTGGTGGAGGCGGACGGCACGGTCACCGACTACATCCGCACGTTCTTCTGATCCTTCGCGGGTCGGGGAGCGAACACCCCTGAAAGGCGGGCCCCATGGACCTGGTCATCCGCAACGCACACGTCGTCGACGGCACCGGCGCCCCCGCCCGCCGCGCCGACGTGGCCATCGCCGACGGCCGGATCGCCGAGATCCACCCCGAACACGCCCCCGGCCCGCGCCCCTCCGCCCGCCGTACCCTCGACGCCGACGGGCTCGCCCTCTCCCCCGGCTTCGTCGACATGCACGCGCACAGCGATCTCGCGCTGCTGCGCGACCCCGACCACAGCGCCAAGGCCGCGCAGGGCGTCACGCTCGAAGTCCTCGGCCAGGACGGCCTGTCGTACGCCCCGGTCGACGACCGCACGCTCGCCGAGGTGCGGAAGACGATCACCGGCTGGAACGGCGACGGTGCGGACGTCGACTTCGACTGGCGCACGGTCGGCGAGTACCTGGACCGCCTCGACCGCAACTTCGGCGGGCAGGGCATCGCGGTCAACGCCGCCTACCTCATCCCCCAGGGCACGGTCCGGATGCACGCGATGGGCTGGGAGGACCGCCCGGCCACCGGCGCCGAGCTGGCCCGGATGAAGGAACTCGTCGCCCAGGGCATGACGGACGGCGCGGTCGGCATGTCCTCCGGCCTCACGTACACCCCCGGCATGTACGCGGACGACTCCGAACTCACCGAGCTGTGCCGGGTGGTGGCCCGGTACGGCGGCTACTACTGCCCGCACCACCGCTCGTACGGGGCGGGCGCGCTCGGCGCGTACGAGGAGATGGTGCGGCTCACCAGGAACGCGGGGTGCGCCCTCCACCTCGCCCACGCCACCATGAACTTCGGTGTGAACAAGGGCAGGGCGCCCGAGCTTCTCGCCCTGCTCGACGCCGCCCTGGACGCGGGCGCGGACATCTCCCTCGACACCTACCCGTACACCCCCGGCTGCACCACCCTCGTCGCGATGCTGCCGAGCTGGGCGGGCGAGGGCGGGCCCGGGTCGGTCCTCACGCGTCTGGCGGACGACGCGACGGCGGAGCGGATCCGGCACCACATGGAGGTGCTGGGCTCGGACGGCTGCCACGGCGTGCCCATCGAGTGGGACACGATCGAGATCTCGGGCGTCAGCACGCCCGGCCTCGCCGGCCATGTCGGCCGTACGGTGGCGGAGTCCGCCCGCCTGCGCGGCGAGGCGCCCTGGGTGACCGCCCGCCGGCTGCTCGTCGAGGACCGGCTCGGCTCCACGATCCTCCAGCACGTGGGCCACGAGGAGAACGTCCGGCGGATCATGCGCCACCGGGTGCACACCGGCGGCAGCGACGGCATCCTCCAGGGCGACAAACCGCATCCGCGCGCGTACGGCACGTTCCCGCAGTATCTCGGCAGGTACGTGCGGGAGTTGGGCATCCTGTCGCTGGAGGAGTGCGTCGCCCACCTCACCTCCCGCCCCGCGCGGCGGCTGCGGCTGGCCGACCGGGGATACGTCCGCGAGGGCTACCGCGCGGATCTGGTCCTCTTCGACCCGGCGACGGTGGCGGCGGGATCGACGTTCGAGGAACCTCGTACGCTGCCGGTCGGCATCCCGCACGTGCTGATCGACGGCCGCTTCGTCATCGAGGACGGCCGCCGGACGCAGGTACTGGCGGGAAAGGCGGTACGGGGCGGCGCGGCACGGGCGGGGCAGGGCGCCGGCGCTCTGCCGGAGCAGGCGCCCGGCCACAGGTGATCGGCCTGAGCCGACACGCGGCCAGGTGATCCGCCGGAGCCGACGCCCGGCCACAGGCAAACCGCCGGAGCCGGAGCCCGCACCCGCGCCCGCGCCCCCGGAGCGCTCGCCGTCCCGAGCCCGAGGCGCCCGCCTCGTGCCGTCACCCTTCAAGTCCCGCCCGCGGGAAGCCGGTTGCGACCGGGCGGGCGTCCGCCCGGACTCCGAGCGGCGGCAGGGCCGCGGGGGCGCGGCCGGAGGAGCCCTACGCCGGGTCCCGGTCCTGCGCCGCCCGCTCCTTCGCCCAGGCCAGGTCCTCCTCGGTCGGGGCGTCGTCCTGGGTGAGGCGCGCCCGCCAGTAGCCGCTGAACTCCACGGCGGCCCTGGGCAGTCCGCGCTCCTCGACCAGGTGGCGGCGCAGGGCCCGTACCGCCCCGGCCTCGCCGGCCAGCCATGCCGCGCCGGATCCGGCGGGCAGCGCGGCGCCCCGCACCGTGTCCGCCAGCGTCTCGCCCCGGTCCCGGTGCGCCCAGTGCACGGTCACCTCGCCGGGCGAGGCCAGCACCTGCTCCTCCGCCTCGTCGGCGACCTCGGCGCAGACCACCGCCCGCCGCCCGGCCGGGAGGGATTCCAGGAGCGTCCCGATCGCCGGGAGCGCCGTCTCGTCCCCGGCCAGCAGCAGCCAGTCGGCGCCGGGCAGCGGCCGGGCGTACACCGACGACGGGCCGACCATGCCGAGGACGTCCCCGGGGCGCGCGTCCCGGCCCCAGCGGGCGGCCGGTCCTCCGTCGCCGTGGAGCACGAAGTCGACGGTCATCAGACCGAGCCGGCGGTCGTACCCGCGGACGGTGAAGCTCCGCATCAGCGGACGCTCCGGCTCGGGGATCGCGAGGTACGCCTCGTACCACCGCATGCCGTGGGCGTCGTCGGCGTCGGGCTCCGGCAGCCGGGGCACCCCCTGCCCCGCCCTGGGGAAGCAGAGCTTCATCTGCTGGTCCGGCCGGTCCTCCATGAGCTCCGCCAGCGCGTCCCCGGCGAAGGCGACGCGCGCCGTCCTCGGGGTGATCCGCTCCACCTCCACGACCCGTACGTACGACACAGGCAACGCCCGACCCATCGCGGCCCCACTCTCTGCGACTGATACTTTATGCCATAAGGAATTGCCTGGGCGAAGTTACTTTATGGCGTAAGGAGTCGCAAGTGGTGGTCTTTGCCGGACAGGGCGATGCCCGCCGTTCGATGTCCCTGCTGTGGCGTGCCGAGCGGCCGGAGCCGCCGCGCCGCGGCCCCGCGCCGGGCCCCAGGCCGGGGTTGAGCGTCGACGCGATCGTGACCGCCGCGATCGCCGTCGCGGACGAGGAGGGCATGGCCGCGCTCTCGATGCGCGCGGTGGGCGAGCGGCTGGGGCGTACGGCGATGGCCCTCTACACGTACGTCCCCGGCAAGAGCGAGCTGCTGGACCTGATGTACGACGCGGTCCACGCCGAGCTGCCCGCGGAGTACGCCGATGCCGGCAACTGGCGTACCGGGCTGACCGATTGGGCGCACCACACGCTGGCGTTCCACCTCCGCCACCCCTGGGTGCTCCAGGTCTCCCAGGCCCGCCCGGTCCTCGGCCCGCACGAGTACGCCGCCCTGGACACCCTCGTACGCCTCCTGACCGGAACCGGGCTCGACGCCCGGCTCCTGCGGCGACTGGTCGGCGCGCTGTCCCACTTCGTCCGCGGCTGCGCCGGGACGGTCGCCGAGGCACGGCAGGCGGCGTCGGTGACCGGCGAGTCGGACGAGGAGTGGTGGTTCGCCCGCTCGGCGCTGCTGGGCGAGGTGGCGCCCGACTTCGCGGACCGCTACCCGGGCCTGATCGCCATGGAGCGCGCGTCCGCTCCGCCGCCGCCCTCACCCGCCCCCGGCGACGAAGCGCTGCCGTATCTGGAACGCGAGGCGCGGGAGACGTTCACCGCCGGACTCGACGTGCTGCTCGACGGGATCGACGCGGCGATCCGCCGCACGGGCGGGCGGTGAACCCACGAGCGCGTCGCCGCCGCGTCGCCCGGTCGGGCATCGCGGCGGCGACGGGATCACGCGGTCACGGCTTGGGCAGGACGCAGCCGGGCCGGTTGAGGTCGAACTTGTTGCCGGTGCCGATGCACGGCACGATGCCGTAGGTCTCCTGGGCGTAGTTGATGCCCTGGCGCACCGTCACCTTGCCGCTCTCGTCGACCTCGCACGGATTGTTGTCCGTGCACTGCTGGCCGTCCTCGTTGCCGGTGTTGTTGACGGCGACGACCTTGCCGGTTGCGTTGTCGATCACCGGGGAGCCGGACGTTCCGCCGATGGTCTGGCAGGCGGAGGTGTAGCGGACCGAGTCCTTCCAGGTCCACTCGCCCTCCTTGAGGCGGTAGACGAAACCGTCCACATTGCAGGCGTACGTGCGCTTCCAGTAGCCGGAGACGACCGTGATCGCGCTGCCCTGGACGGGGTGCGCGGTGTTGAGCTCCAGCGCCTTGATGCCGTAGGTGCTCTCGATCTGCGCGTAGGTGCGGGTGAGTTCGTACACCGATATGTCGGTGTCGGTCATCGTCCCGTACGCGATCTTGCTCGCCCGCAGGGTGCCGACACCGCTGCCCGCGGCGTTCAGCAGGGTGAAGCTACGGGTGGACGGCTGGTTGAACACCACCTCGCCCGGCCCCGGGAACCCCGACTCCATGCAGTGCCCGTTGGAGAGCACGAGCGCGGGGTCGGACGGCTGGGAGTCGGGCGTACGGACGACGGAGCCGGAACAGTTGCTGAGCGCGACGGTCCCGGCGAAGTTGACCGCCTTGGGCTTGATCTGCGCCTTGACCGTGCCGGCCGTCGCCGCGTCGTGGCCGGCGGCCGCGGTCGCGGGTGCGATTCCCGCCCCGAGGAGCAGAACGGTGAAAAGCGCGCCGACGAGAGGCTTCTTCATGTGGGGGTCCCCTCTAGTGACCTGTGCAGGGTCCGAGTGGCCCCTGCGACCGAAGTTCCTTCGGTTTTGACATGCGCATGTTGGCGCACCAGAGGGGCCCCCACAAGGGGCGGTTTCAAGCCACCCCGTACCGGACGGCCCGGCACCGGCCGTCCGGTACCGGGCCGCCGGGGCTCAGGACATGGCCCGCTCCACCGGGATCCGCGGTTCCGCTTCGGCCTCTCCCGCGTCCGGCGACAGCCGGGTGCGCAGGATCTCGGGTCCGGGCCTGCTCCGGTAGGGGTTGGACGGGGCCGATGCCGTGCACGGCCCGGTTCAACTGCTCCAGCACCCCGGTCTCCTTCCCTTGCGGGCATCAGGTGAGGAAGCACGCACCCTGCCGGACCCGACACCCTGTGCCCGGATCGGTCGGGCCGGGTGCGGCCGGCCGCTTCCCCGGCCTGCGATCGACCGGCGACGGCAACGGCTTTCGGCATCAGCCGCTCCCCGGCTCCGCTCGCGCCCGCGCCCGCGCCTTGAGCACGTCGTAGCCGACGAAGTCGAACATCCGCATCCCCTCGGCCAGTTGGTCCGGCTCGCCGGTGAAGCGGTGCACGCCGACGCCGAACCCCGCGTCCGGTTCGGACAGCCACCGGCGCTCGAAACCGCGCTCCTCGAACCAGCCGCAGATCAGCGGAACCCGGTCCGGCGCGGCGCGGTTCCGGGTCCAGATGACCGTGCCGCCGCTCGCGCACAGCTGGGTGCAGGTGCCGACGGTGTGCTCGATGTCCTCGTCGGTGATGTTGCCGAACACCCCGCAGACCAGCACGAGATCCGCGGGCGCCGTACCGCGGTAGTGGTCGGTGAGCGCGGCGTCGCCCGTCACGACGTCCACCTGATCGAGTCCGGCCGCCCTCGCCGACTCCTGGGCGAAGGCGGTGTTCCGCGGGTCGAGCTCCACCAGGAGCGCGCGCACATCGTCCCGGCGGGGGTGGTCGGCGAGCACCTCGATCAGGTCGCGCCCCTGACCGGCGCACACGCTGATCACCCGGAGCGGGCCCGGCGGCGCGGCGTCGAGGGCCGCCCGGATCCGGGCGGCGACCGCCCGCAGCCTGCCGGTCGGCCACGAGCCGGGGAGGTCGTACCGATCGTGCCAGGTCTGCCGGTCCATGGCGGGACCGTACGTTCGCGAGGCACCGCCGGCCACCGGTTATACGGCCCGTTGTACAGCCGGGACGGCCCTCGCCGACGATGACAGAATGCCCGCCATGACTGATGCCGCGAAGGGCCCCGCGAGCTATTTCCCGTCGATCGAGAAGAAGTACGGCCGTGCGACAGCGGAGTGGCAGGAGCTCATCCGCTCCTCGCCGCTGACCAGGCACATGGAGATCGTCAGCTGGCTCAAGTCCGAGCACGGCCTGGGGCACGGGCACGCCAACGCCCTGGTCGCGCACACGCTTGCCGAGGACAAGGGCGAGTAGCGCGCGGCTCCCGCCCGCCAGGGGCGCGGCCGCTCGGCGTCGGCAGGGGGCCGGCAACGAGCCGCTGCCCCCTCTACCCGGCCCTGCTGAAGCGCCTCCTCGCGGACGGGCCGGGCAACGGGAGCACGACCGGCGTGGTCGACTGCTGGTCCGACGACCCACCCGGTTGCGTACGGTCGGCGCATGACATCCGACCGCGAAGCCGATCACAGCCGACGCACCACCGTCTCCCCCGGTCCCGACCTCGACGCCTATCTCGCCCGCATCGGCTGGACGGGGGAGCGCCGGCCGACCGCGGAGGTCCTGCGCTCCGTGCACCGCGCCCACGCGGTGGGCATCCCGTTCGAGAACCTGGACCCCGTCCTCGGCACCGTCCCCTCGCTCGCCGTGGCGGACCTGGAGGCCAAGCTCGTACGGGGCGGGCGCGGCGGGTACTGCTACGAGCAGAACACCCTGCTCGCCGCCGCACTGAGAGCCCTCGGGTTCCGTATCACGCTGCTCTGCGGGCGGGTCGTGCTGGGGGCCGGGCCCGGGGACGTACGGCCGCGCACCCACATGCTGATGCTGGCCGAGGTGCCGGGCGAGCCGACCCCGTATCTGGCCGATGTCGGCTTCGGTGCCACCGGCTCGCTGCTGGAGCCGATCCCGCTGGTCGCGGACGCGGAACTGCACGACGCCCCGCGCCGCCACCGCCTCGTGAACACTCCGCACGACGGGCCGCTGGCGCAGTGGGAGCTCCAGTCGCACACCGCCGAAGGGGGGTGGGAGGCCCAGTACGCCTTCACGCTGGAACCCTTCGAGGCGCCGGACTTCGAGGTCATCAACTGGCACATGGCGACCAACCCGCGCTCCCCGTTCCAGCACCGGTTGTACGTCCAGCGCACCACAGCGGACGCCCACCTGTCGCTGACCGGCCGCACGCTCAGGGTCACGGCGAACGACGGCACCCGCACGGAACGGGAGCTGACGGACGGCGCCGAGGTGCTCCGGGTGCTGGCGGCCGACTTCGGCATCCGCCTTCCCCGGGACACCCGGCTGCCGGAGTGACGGAAGCCGGACCGTCGGACACTGCGTGGGCGCGGACATCCATTCCGCCTTCCGTGCCCGCATGTCCCTCGGTCAGGCCGCGTGCGCTTCGAACCGGAGGGAGCCGAGATCACGGCCGGGCGTGAGGCGTACATCGGCATCCAGGGCGGCCGCGAGACTCCTGAGGAGTGGGAGCGTCGGCGCTGTTCCGCCCTCCTCGATGCACTCGATGCCGTCCTCCCCCATGCCGGTACGCCCGGCCGGCTCGGCCACGCCGAACCCAAGCGCGGTTCGGCGGTCGTAGAGAGCTCTGCCGAAGGCCAGGGCCTCCCGAACGGCAATCCGTTCCGGATCGTCCGTCCGGACAGGTGAGGCAACCCAGCGGCTGCGCTGTCCGGCCGACGAGCCCCTGTGCCACGCCCTCACGCCCCGAACACCCCCCGCGCCGTGGCGCATCTCACCCGTCCGTGTCCGTCACGTCGCCGTTCCGGCCCATTCCAAGCCCCGCCCCCGTCCCCGCCCGGCGTTCCCACGGTCCGGGGTGGTGGGTGCATGGGGATGGAAGCCGGGGCGGGGCGCCGGGGGCACCCGGGTGGGGCAACCGGAGGGCAAAGGCCGGGCGGCTCGTGAAACGCGGTCGTAAGCTCCCAGACATGCAGGTCATCCAGTCCACGAAGCTCGCCAATGTCTGTTACGAAATCCGGGGCCCCGTGCTCGAAGAGGCGATGCGGCTGGAAGCGGCCGGCCATCGCATCCTCAAGCTGAACACCGGCAACCCTGCCGCGTTCGGGTTCGAGTGCCCGCCCGAGATCCTCGAAGACATACTGCGCAACCTCGCCGGTGCGCACGGCTACGGCGACGCGAAGGGGCTGCTGTCCGCGCGGCGGGCGGTGATGCAGCACTACCAGACCAAGGGGATCGATCTCGACGTCGAGGACATCTACCTGGGCAACGGCGTCTCCGAGCTGATCCAGATGTCGATGCAGGCGCTGCTCGACGACGGCGACGAGGTCCTGGTACCGGCTCCGGACTATCCGCTGTGGACCGCCTCGGTCTCGCTGGCCGGCGGTACGGCCGTGCACTACCGGTGCGACGAGCAGGCCGACTGGATGCCCGACCTCGCCGACATCGAGCGGAAGATCACCGACCGCACCAAGGCGATCGTGATCATCAACCCGAACAACCCGACGGGTGCGGTCTACGACGACGAGATGCTGCGCGGGCTGACGGAGATCGCCCGGCGCCACCATCTGGTCGTCTGCTCCGACGAGATCTACGACCGGATCCTGTACGACGGAGCGACCCACACCCCGGCCGCGACGATCGCGCCCGACCTGATGGTGCTCACCTTCAACGGGCTCTCCAAGAACTACCGGGTGGCGGGATACCGCTCGGGGTGGCTGGCGGTCTGCGGGCCGAAGGCGCACGCGTCCTCGTACATCGAGGGGCTGACGATCCTCGCCAACATGCGGCTCTGCGCCAACATGCCGTCGCAGCACGCCGTGGCCACCGCGCTCGGCGGGCGGCAGTCGATCACCGACCTGGTGCTGCCGGGCGGGCGGATCCTGGAGCAGCGGGACGTCGCGTACGACCTGCTCACGCAGATTCCGGGCGTGACCTGCGTGAAGCCGAAGGGGGCGCTGTACCTCTTCCCGCGTCTCGACCCCAAGGTCTACAAGATCAAGGACGACCGGCAGATGGTCCTCGATCTGCTGCGGGCCGAGAAGATCATGGTCGTGCACGGTACGGGGTTCAACTGGCCGGAGCCCGATCACTTCCGCGTCGTCACGCTGCCCTCCGCCGAGGATCTGACGGACGCGGTGACCCGGATCGCGCACTTCCTGGACGGGTACGGCCAGCCGTAGCGGGGCGGGCGGCCGGTCGGCCCCTTGAATCGATCGCGGAGAATCGATCACGGAGAATCGATCGCAGACAACTTTAGACTAAATCCAATGTAGGATGGTTCCACTGCAACACCAGGAGGCCATCCATGTACGAACCGATCCGCACCAAATCGGTCCACACACCGGCCGACCACGCCGACGACTTCCCGCACCGCTCCCGTGAGGAAGAGCTGGACATCCAGCTCGCCGGGCACCTGGCCGCACTCCTCGCGGTCACCGACGAGCTGGACCTCGGCGCGGCGGGCGACCGCATCGCCGAGCAGGTGGCCAGGCTGCGCGGCGCGCCGCCCGCCCGGCACGCCGGCCGGACCGACGCACCCGCACTCGCGCTCCACCGCCGCGCCCACGCCCTCGCGGGCCGCGCACTGGTGGTGGCCGCGTCCCGCGCCGACACCGCCGTCGCGATTCTCGCGGCCGAGCGCATGGACGCCCACACGGCGGCGATCGCCGCCCCCGCCGCCCCGTCACGACTGGTCGGCGCCCTCTGACGGCCCCGGTCCACGGGCCGTCGAGGCGCGTGGACCGGGTGCCACCCATCCGGACCCGGACCCCGGCCCGGACCCCGAGACGGGACGCCGCAGCCGCCCGCGGCCACCGGCTCCCGCTCCGCTCCCGTTGCGTACTGGGATACGCACTTCACCTCCCGTCCACCCAACTCCGCCTGGAATGTGGGTTTCCGCGAGCAGGCTTCGCGTGTGAGACGCATCGTGGGAATCGTCCTGGCGGTGCTGCTGATCGGCGGAGTGGCAGTGGCCGTCGCAGCAGGCCGCGACAGCAGGGACACGAGCACGGCAACGAAGACCGTGCGTGGAGTGATCGGTTCGGAGAAGGCCGAGTTCTTCGCCGATCCCGATGTGGTGAAGGCCCTTGCCGCCAAGGGGTTCACCGTCAAGGCGGAGACATCCGGGTCCTGGGCCATGGACCAACTCCCGCTCAAGGGCTACGACTTCGCCTTCCCCGGCTCGAAGGCCCCGGCCGATGAGCTCCAACGCAGATCCTCCGTCAAGGGCGGGCCGCTCAGGCCGTTCTACTCGCCTCTCGTCGTCGTCGCGCACCGCGGCGCCGCTCGGGTGCTGGCGGACAACGGACTCGCGGCACTGAGCGGAAAGTCCAGCGGCAAGCTGCTCATGGGCCCGTACCTCAAGGCCGCACAGGCCGACCGGACCTGGCAGCAGCTCAAAGGCGCCGCGAAACATGCCGAGTTGACCGGGACGGTCTTCATCACCAGCACCGACCCCGCCTCGTCCAACTCCGGCGCGCTCTACCTCGCCGCCGCCTCCTACGTCGCCGACGGCGGCCGGGTCGCCGCGGACGAGGCCGCGATCAGCCGCACCGCACCGCTGCTGAAGAAGCTGATCCAGGTGCAGGGCGCGCAGCAGACCAGCAGTGACGCCCCGTTCCGGGACTTCATCAGCGGCGTCGGCAATCCGCTGGTCCTGGTGTACGAGTCGCAGGTCGCCTCGCTGCTGACGCAGAAGCAGGAGGCCGGGGACCTGGTTGTGCTGTACCCCGACACCACCGTCTCCAGCGACCACACCCTCGTACCGCTGACCGAGTCCGGCCGGCGGTTGGGCGAGCTGCTCTCCACCGACCCGGAGCTGCGCAGGCTCGTCGTACGGCACGGGTTCCGGCCCCAGGGTGCCGCGGCCGAGTTCACCGCGGCCACCGCGGGCCACACCGACTACATCGACCAACAGCTGACCGGGGTCCGCCAGGCGCCCGTGCCCACCGCCACGGTGCTGCGCGCGATGGCCCGGCGGACCCGCGGCTGATGATCCACGCCTCCCGGGAGACCTCACCCATGACCCACGTGCCGCAACCGCCCGCCCTCACCCCGCCCGACGGACCCGCCCCGCCGCTCGTCCTCACCCCGCCGGAGCCGGTCGCCCCGGTCCGCGCCGAGCAGGCCGCCGGTCTCGTACCGGTCGACGACGCGGTGCGGACGGAGATGACGCGGCGCGCCGACGAGTACGTCGGCGGCCTCGCCGGGCTCGACGCCCGGTCGCCCGAGTTCGCCACCCGGATCGGGGAGATCACCGCGCTCGGGCAGGCCGACATCCGCGGTGCCGCCCAGCAGTCCAACCGGATGCTGGACCGCACCGTCCGCTCGCTGGCCGGGGACGGTTCCGGAAACGGGAGCGGGGACGCGCAGACCCGGGTCGGCGCCTCCCTCGTCGAGCTGCGCCGCACCGTCGAGGACCTCGACCCGCGCGACACCCCGGGCCGCGGCGCCCGCCGGCTCCTGGCCAGGCTCCCGGGCGGCAACAAGCTCCGCGACCACGTCGCCACGTACGCGTCCGCCCAGTCCACCCTGAACAGGATCGTGGGCTCGCTGCGCGGCGGGCAGGACGAGCTGCGCCGCGACAACGCCGCCCTGCACACCGAGCGCACCCGGCTCTGGGAGACCATGGGCAAGCTCCAGGAGTACGTGGTCCTCACCGAGGCCCTGGACGGCGCCGTCGAGCAGCGCATCGCGCAGACCGCGGCCACCGACCCGGTGCAGGCGGACGCGCTGCGGGCCGATGTGCTCTTCCCCGTGCGGCAGAAGCACCAGGATTTGCTGACCCAGCTCGCGGTCTGCGCGCAGGGATACCTCGCGATGGATGTCGTACGCCGCAACAACGACGAGCTCATCAGGGGCGTCGACCGGGCCGCGACCACCACCGTCTCCGCCCTGCGGATCGCCGTGATGCTGGCGTCGGCACTGGAGAGCCAGCGCAAGGTGACCGAACAGGTGCAGGTGCTGCGCTCCACGACCGAGGACCTGATCCGCGGCAACGCGGAGATGCTCGCCGGCCAGAGCGGCGAGATCCAGCGCATCGCCGCCGATCCGGCGGTCGGCGCGGAGACACTGCGCACGGCGTTCCAGCAGATCTACCGGACGCTCGACGCCATCGACACGTACAAGGTGCAGGCCACCGAGTCGATGGCGGCGACCGTGGAGTCGTTGACCTCGGAACTCCAGCAGGCCGGTGCCCACTTGGAGCGCAGCCGGTCCGCCGGTGCCCTTGAGGGCGGCGGTCTCGGATGACGGCCCGTCCCCGGCGCCGGCCGAGACGGCTGCGGCGCCGGGTCGCCCGCTCGCTCGCCGCGCTGCTGGCCGTCGCCGCACTCGTCCCCCTCGCCGCCTGCTCCGCGTCGGGCAGCGGACCGTCCGGCGGGCCGGAGAAGGACGACGGCGCCCCGCGGGCCGGCACGCTGCGAGTCCTGGCCTCCAGTGAACTCGCGGACATGGAGCCGCTGTTGGAGCAGGCCCGGAAGGCGACGGGAATCACCGTGCGGCCCACCTGGACCGGCACGCTCGACGCCGTCGAGCTGCTCGGGTCCGGGAAGGCCGACGGGGCGTACGACGCGGTGTGGCTGTCGTCCAACGACTATCTGCGGCTGCGCCCGGACGCGGCGGGGCGCATCACGTCGGAGACTCCGCTGATGACGTCGCCCGTCGCCCTCGGCGTCCGCCCGGCGACCGTGGAGCGGCTGGGCTGGCAGCCCTCGGACGTCACCTGGTCGCAGGTGCACCGGGCGGTCGCCGAGGGCCGGCTGACGTACGGAATGACCGATCCGGCCCGTTCCAACTCCGGTTTCTCCGCGCTGGTTTCGGTCGCCTCCGGGCTGTCGGGCGCGCAGTCCGCCCTGACCGGCGCCGATGTCCGCAGGGCGAGCGGCAAGCTTGCGGAGTTCTTCGCGGGACAGCGTTTGACCTCCGGTTCCTCGGGCTGGCTGGCCACCGCGTACACCCGGCGCGGCACGGTCGACGCGCTGATCAACTACGAGTCCGTGCTGCTCTCGCTCAACCGCGACAGTCACACCGGGCTGACCGTGATCCGCCCCCGCGACGGCGTGGTGACGGCCGACTACCCGCTCAGCGCGCTCTCCGCCGCCGCACCGGAGGCGAAGGATTCGGTGCGCGCGCTGACGGCCTACCTCCGCACCCCGGCCGTACAGCGGCGGCTGACCCGCGAGACCTTCCGCCGCCCGGTCGTACCGTCGGTGCGGCCCGCGCCGCCGCTCGCCGCCGAGGCGCGTCGCGAACTGCCGTTCCCGGGCTCGCGGTCGGTCGCCGACGGCCTGCTCCACTCGTACGAGAACAAGCTCCGCCGCCCCTCGCGCACCGTGTATGTCCTGGACACGTCCGGTTCGATGGCGGGGGAGCGGCTGCGGAGGCTGAAGGCGGCGCTGGCCGGGCTGACCGGGGACTTCCGGGAGCGGGAGGAGGTCACGCTGCTGCCGTTCGGCTCGTCGGTGAAGCAGGTCCGCACGCATACGGTCGACCCCGCCGATCCGCAGGCCGGCCTGGCGGCGATCAGGGCGGACACCGCGGCGCTGACGGCGAGCGGCGAGACGGCGGTCTATTCGAGTCTGGAGTCGGCCTACGAGCACCTCGGCGACGGCACCGAGTCCGCGTTCACCTCGATCGTGCTGATGACGGACGGTGAGAACACGACGGGCGACACGGCCGACGGATTCGCCTCCTTCTACCGGTCCCTCCCTGCCGCGCGGCGGGTCACCCCGGTCTTCCCGGTCGTCTTCGGCGACTCGGACCGCGGCGAACTGGACCGGATCGCCGCGCTGACCGGCGGCCGGCTCTTCGACGCGACGAAGGACCGGGGGCCGGGCTCCCTGGACGGGGCGTTCGAGGAGATCCGTGGATACCAGTAGACCGCCGGGCGGATCGCGCGGCAGGCCCGCGCACAGGGTCCTGGCGTACGTCGAGTCGCGGAAGAACCTCGCCGGGAGCGCCTGCGGGATCGCCGGTCTGGTCCTCACCTTCACGGGGCTGGCCGGGGCGTACTGGCCGGTGGTGGTCGTCGGGCTGTACGGCGCGGGCGCGCTGATCGCACCCCCCGAGCGGCCCGCCGCCCCGGACTTCCCGGACCCGTCGTCGCAACTGGAGGCGCTGCGGGCCGACTTCCAGACCCTGCGGGCGTATCTGGACGAGGTGGAGCTGCCGCCCGCCGCGGCCGGCCGGCTCACCGAGCTGACGGAACTGCTGGACGGGCTGCTCGCCCCGGGCTGGGTGTCGAAGGCGCTGGCCACCGACCCGGAGGGCATCCACGCCCTGTCGCGCGCCGTGCACCAGGACATCCCGGAGTCGGTCGACACCTTCGTCCGCACCCGCTGGTGGACGCGGATCGCGCCGGGTACGGAACCGCCCGAGCGCCATCTGGAACGGCAGTTGGAGCTGCTGCACCGGGAGGCGGAGGAGCTGGCGGCGGGACTGCGGGAGGCGGAGGCGCGACGGCAGCAGACCCATACGCGGTACCTGGAGGACCGGGGCCGGACCGGGTAGCGGGGCGGCGGTGGAGGCGAGGCCCCTGACCTCCGCTCCGGGGAGAGGACCGCCGTCCACGGAGGCGGTACGTTCACGGAGGCGGTACGGAGCTCGCCGGCCGCGGACCCGGACCGACGTCGGCGTACCGGTGCCCCGGTCCCGTGAAGGGGCGGCAAAGGGGCGACCCCCGGAACCGTGAGGGGATTCCGGGGGTCGTACCGCGGCGCGGGCCGATGACCCCACAGGTCAGGGCGGATGTCCGGAGACCCGGCCGCGGGGTGTGCGGGGCGCACCCGCGCGGGGTGCGCCCGGGGGCGTCAGCCCAGGCGCTGGACCAGGGCGCGGTACTCGTCCCACAGTTCCTTCGGCGCGTGGTCACCGAAGGTGTCGAGGTGCTCGGGGATCAGCCCGGCCTCCTCGCGCCAGACCTCCTTGTCGACCGTGAGCAGGAAGTCCAGGTCGGACTCGGAGAGGTCCAGGCCCTTGGTGTCCAGGGCACCCTTGGCGGGCAGCACGCCGATCGGCGTCTCGACGCCCTCGGCCCGGCCCGCCAGACGCTCGACGATCCACTTCAGGACGCGGCTGTTCTCGCCGAAGCCGGGCCACACGAACTTGCCCGCGTCGTTCTTGCGGAACCAGTTCACGTAGTAGATCTTCGGGAGCTTCGACTGGTCCGGCTTGTCGGCGCCGACCTTGAGCCAGTGGGCCATGTAGTCGCCCATGTTGTAGCCGCAGAACGGCAGCATGGCGAACGGGTCGCGGCGCAGCTCGCCGACCTTGCCCTCGGCCGCGGCGGTCTTCTCGGAGGCCACGTTGGCCCCGAGGAAGACTCCGTGCTGCCAGTCGAAGGACTCGGTGACCAGCGGTACGGCCGAGGCGCGGCGGCCGCCGAAGAGGATGGCCGAGATCGGCACGCCCTTCGGGTCCTCCCACTCGGGCGCGATGATCGGGCACTGGCCGGCCGGGACGGTGAAGCGGGCGTTGGGGTGGGCGGCCGGCGTCTCGGACGCGGGCGTCCAGTCGTTGCCCTTCCAGTCGGTGAGGTGGGCCGGAGCGGTCTCCGTCATGCCCTCCCACCAGACGTCGCCGTCGTCGGTGAGCGCGACGTTGGTGAAGACGGAGTTGCCCCACATGGTCTTCATGGCGTTGGCGTTGGTGTGCTCGCCGGTGCCGGGCGCGACGCCGAAGAAACCGGCCTCGGGGTTGATCGCGTAGAGGCGGCCGTCCTCACCGAACCGCATCCAGGCGATGTCGTCGCCGATCGTCTCGACGGTCCAGCCGGGGATCGTCGGCTCCAGCATGGCGAGGTTGGTCTTGCCGCAGGCGCTCGGGAACGCGGCGGCGATGTACGTCGGCGAGGCGGCCTCGCCCTGCGGCGGCGTGAGCTTGAGGATCAGCATGTGCTCGGCGAGCCAGCCCTCGTCGCGGGCCATGACGGAGGCGATGCGCAGGGCGTAGCACTTCTTGCCGAGCAGAGCGTTGCCGCCGTAGCCGGAACCGTACGACCAGATCTCGCGGTCCTCGGGGAAGTGCGAGATGTACTTGGTGGAGTTGCACGGCCACGGAACGTCCTCCTGGCCCTCTTCCAGGGGAGCGCCCAGCGTGTGGACGGCCTTGACGAAGAAGCCGTCGGCGCCGAGCTCGTCGAGCACGGCCTGTCCCATGCGCGTCATGGTGCGCATCGAGACGGCGACGTACGCGGAGTCGGTGATCTCGACGCCGATCGCGGAGAGCGGGGAGCCGACAGGGCCCATGCAGAAGGGCACGACGTACATCGTGCGCCCGCGCATGGCGCCTCGGAAGACACCCTGGTCCCCGGTGAAGATCTCCCGCATCTCGGCGGGGGCCTTCCAGTGGTTCGTCGGACCCGCGTCCTCCTCCTTCTCGGAGCAGATGAACGTACGGTCCTCGACGCGGGCGACATCGCTCGGGTCGGACGCGGCGTAGTACGAGTTCGGGCGCTTGGTCTCATCCAGCTTCGTGAACGTGCCCTTGGCCACGAGCTCCCCGCACAGGCGCTCGTACTCGGCCTCGGAGCCGTCGCACCAGACCACCCGGTCCGGCTCGGTGAGGGCTGCGATCTCGTTCACCCAGGAGATGAGTTCCCGGTGGTTGGTGGGGGCAGTGAGGGGAGCCGCGATGTCGCGCGCCACGATCGCTCCTTGTTGAGGGTGTCTGTTTGGTTGGCCCCGTGGGGGCTGCGACCCGGATGCTTCGAATCTCACTGGCGCTCATCCGGTGCCGACCGCACTCATTTGATCATCCGACCGATGCGCCCATATGTCCAGAGGGCCGCACACGTGAGCATTGCCACTCCTGTCCGCTACCTACGGTTGCGTAGGTACGATGCGGGAATGACTGCTGCCGCCGCGCCCGAGCCGACCGGGCTGGAACCAGCCGAGTTCGACACCCTCCCGGTGAAACCACGCCTGCGGGGCTGGCTGCACGCCGGGATGTTCCCCGCCGTGATCGTCGCGGGGGTCGTGCTGATCGCACTGACGGACAGCAGCCGCGGCCGGATCGCCTGCGGCGTCTATGTGCTGTCCGCGTGCCTGCTGTTCGGTGTGAGCGCGCTGTACCACCGCGGCACCTGGGGCCCGCGTGGCGAGGCGGTGCTCCGTCGGCTCGACCACGCCAATATCTTTCTCATCATCGCGGGCACCTACACCCCGCTGACCCTGCTCCTGCTCCCCGATTCGACCGGGACGCCGCTCCTGTGGGCGGTCTGGGCGGCGGCGGCCGCGGGCATCGCCTTCCGGGTCTTCTGGGTCGGCGCCCCGCGCTGGCTCTACACGCCGTGCTACATAGCGATGGGCTGGGCCGCGGTCTTCTTCCTGCCGGACTTCATGCGGACCGGCGGGATCGCGGTACTGGTGCTGGTCGTCGTCGGCGGGCTCCTCTACAGCGCCGGCGGCGTCATCTACGGCATCAAGCGGCCCAATCCGTCACCGCGCTGGTTCGGCTTCCACGAGGTCTTCCACTCGCTGACCCTGGCGGCCTTCGTCGTGCACTACGTCGGCATCTCGCTGGTGGCCTACAACCACAGCTGAACGCCCTCGCGGGAGGGTACGGGCATGGTCCCGGCGTCCGCCGATGGCCGACAATGGCGACCATGGCCGCCACCTCCCGTACCCCTTCCGTTTCCGCGCCCGCGGCGCAGCCCCGGCCGGGGCTGCGCGAGCGGAAGAAGCTCAGGACCAGGAGCGCGATCCGCCGGGCGACGTACCGGCTGATCTCCGAGCAGGGGTACGACGCGACGACGATCGAGCAGATCGCGGAGGCGGCCGAGGTGTCGCCGAGCACGGTGTTCCGGTACTTCGCGGCCAAGGAGGACATCGTCCTCACCGACGCGTACGACCCGGCCCTGGAGGCCCGGCTGCGGAGCCGGCCGGCCGGCGAACCGCCGCTGGAGTCGCTGCGGCTGGTCATGGCCGAAGCGCTGACGGCGTTCCTCGCGGGCGAGGAGGACGAGCTGCGGCAGCGCACCCGGCTGATGGTGGAGGTCCCCGCCGTCCGGGCGCGGATGACGGAGGCCCTGTCCGACACGGCGCGGGCGCTGGCCCGTGCGCTCGCCGACCGCGGCGGCCGGGACCCGGACGACCTGGAGGTCCGGGTGTTCGTCGCGGCCGTGCTGGCGGCGCTGCGCGAGGCCACGCTGTACTGGGCCGAGCACGGGCAGGCGGGCGACCTGGTCGCGGTGATCAACCGGGCGCTGGACACGCTCGAAGGCGCCCCGGCGCTGTAACCGGGACTCCGCGCCCCCGGGGCCATCGCTCCCCAGTCACCGCTCCCCCGTCACGGGCGCCGCCGCTCCCCCGTCGGCGGCGCCACGTCACCGCTCCTGTCGCTCCCCCGTCAGCGGTCCCCGGACGGGTCCGCTCCGATGCTCCGCGCCAGCTCCCGCGGGTCCGTCGTCGGGGCGTCGCACACGAAGTGCCGGCACACGTACGCCGTCGGCGCCCCGCCCACCATCGGCCGGTCCGCCAGCAGCGGGAACTCCGTCCCCGCCGTCTCCCCCGCCGCCACCACCGCGCCGGGTGCCCGCCCCCGCAGCGCCGTACGGTGCAGTTCGCCGCCGACGGGCCCGGCGACCGCGACCTCGCGCGGCCCGTCGAGGAACGCCTCGGCGACCGCCAGCCCCCAGCCGATGAACCGGGGAACCCGCGGCCCGAGCGCCTTCACCACCCCCAACGCCCCCTCGGCGGCGGCGCGATGAGCCTCCGAGCCGGTGTGCGCGGCGTACGAGAGCAGCGCACCCGCCGCCGCCGTCCAGCCCGCCGGGGTCGCGCTGTCGGTGGGGTCCTGCGGGCGGCGGATCAGCTGCTCGGCGTCGTCCGCCGTGTCGTACAGCTGCCCGCCCTCGCCGGTGAAGTGCTGGAGCACGATGTCGAGCAGGAAGCCGGCGAACTCCAGCCAGACTCCCTCGCCGGTGACCGCGGCCAGGGCGAGGAAGCCCTCGGCGACGTCGCCGTAGTCCTCCAGGACCCCGGCGTGCCCGCCGGCGCGCCCGTCCTTCGAGGTCCGGTCCAGCCGGGCGGTGTCGCCCATGTGGACCCGTACCAGCAGATCCGCCGCCTCCGTGGCGCGCTCGACGAGGTCGGGCCGGTCGAAGTACGCCCCCGTCTCGGCGAGCGCGGCGATCGCCAGCCCGTTCCAGGCGGCGACCACCTTGTCGTCCCGCCCCGGACGCGGGCGCAGCTCACGGGCGGCGAGCAGCTTCGCCCGTACGTCGGCGGCCCGGTCCGCGTCCGCCCCGGTGCCGGTCCGTGCGAGCCGCAGGACGGAGGCGCCCTCCTCGAACGTGCCCTCCTCCGTCACGTCGAAGTACGCGGCGGCGAAGGCCGCGTCCTGATCGCCGAGGACCTCCCGCAACTGCTCGGGCGTCCATACGTAGTACGCGCCCTCGACGTGCCGGCCCGCTCCGTCCTCGCTGTCGGCGTCGAGCGCGGAGGCGAAGCCGCCCTCCGCCGTCCGCAGTTCGCGCACCATGAAGTCCGCGGTCTCCAGGGCGACCCGGCGGGCCTCCTCCGAACCCGTCGTCCGCCACAGGTGGGCGTAGACCCGGCAGAGCAGCGCGTTGTCGTAGAGCATCTTCTCGAAGTGCGGGATCAGGGGTCCGTCGGGCCGGCGCAGCACGTACCGGTGGAAGCCCCCGCCCACCTGGTCGAACAGGCTCGACTCCGCCATGGCCCGGCACAGCCCGTCGGCCATGTCCCGGGCCCCTTCGGACTCCGTCCGGGCCCAGTGCCGGAGCAGGAACTCGACGACCATGCTCGGCGGGAACCTGGTGTTGCCGGAGAACCAGCCGGAGGCGGGGTCGTACTCGCGGGTGAGCCCGAGCAGCGCCTGGGCCAGCTCCGCCTCGCCGGGCAGTCCGGCCTTCGCGTAGTCGAGCTGCCGGCCGGACAGGTCCCGCACGATCTTCTGCGCCACCTCGGCCACCTCGTCGGGCCGCCCGGTCCAGGCCGCCCTCACGCCCTCCAGCACCTGCATGAAGGACGGCGACCCGTGGCGCGGCTCGGGCGGGAAGTACGTGCCGAAGTAGAACGGACGGCCGTCCGGGGTCATGAAGACCGACATCGGCCAGCCGCCCTGGCCGGTCGCCGCCTGGAGGGCCTCCATGTAGACGGCGTCGATGTCGGGCCGCTCCTCCCGGTCCACCTTCACGGACACGAAGTGCTCGTTCATGAAGGCCGCCGTCTCCTCGTCCTCGAAGCTCTCGTGGGCGAGCACGTGGCACCAGTGGCAGGAGCTGTACCCCACGCTCAGGAACACGGGTACGTCACGCCGGCGCGCCTCCTCGAAGGCGGCGGTCTCCCACGGCCACCAGTCAACGGGGTTGTCCGCGTGCTGAATGAGGTACGGAGACGTGGCGTGCGCGAGTCGGTTGGGCATGCCCCAATCCTTGCGTACTCGGCGGGGCCGTGCCCATGCGCCACGGGACGGCACGCGAAAGGGCCCCGCTCACGGGGCTCACGGACGTGCGGGGAGGGGGCCGCGGGTCAGCCGGCCCACCGTCCGGAGAGGAAGGTGACGGCGACGACGGTCATCAGCGGTGCCGCGACGGCGAGATAGGCGGTCTTGACGTGGCGGCACCGCAGGCTCCAGGCGGCGAGACCGGTCCACAGCGGCCACCACAGGAGGGTGGCGCGGGGGACGGAGGTGTACCAGTAGGACGTGCCCAGGGCCCACAGCGTCAGGGCGATGTACACGGCTTCCGGCCAGCGCCGCCGCCACACCAGCAGGGCCAGCAGGCCGATGCCGATCAGCATGGTGAGGAGTTCGGCCTGGGACATCAGGGCGTACCCGGTGCTCTGGGAGTGTCCGAAGGCCGCGTGCCAGGTGTTCCGCCAGGCTTCCCAGGGGGCGTGGAATTCGCGGTACCAGCCGCGTTCCTCCGCGTGCTTCCACGCCATCCAGTCACCGGTGTGCGCGTGCAGGTACCAGCTCTGGAGAAGCGGCGGGAGGGCGGGCAGCGCAAGCCAGGGAAGACGGCGCCAGTGGGCGGCGGTGCGGGCGGTGGCCACGAAGTGCACCGCCAGGGCCGCGGCGAGGAAGAGACCGCTGACCCGGACGGTGGTGGCCAGGCAGGTCAGGGCGGCCGCGAGCGGCCAGTTGAGGCGCTGGGCGGCCAGCCAGGCCGGCAGGGCCAGGGCGAGGAAGAGCGCTTCGGTGTAGCCGGCGGCCAGGAAGACGGCACACGGGGAGAGCAGGAAGAAGAGGGCGGCGCGCTGCCCCGCGTTCTCCTGCGGCAGGTGCAGCCGGGCGATCCGCGCCAGGGCCAGCACGGCGACGCCTCCGGCGACGAAGGAGATCAGCGCACCGGCCGCGGGCCAGCTCGGGACGACGGCGTGGACGGCCCGCAGCAGGTAGGGGAAGCCGGGGAAGAAGGCTTCCCTGTTGTCCCAGCCGGATATCCAGGGACCGGTCCCGTCCGGGAAGTAGCCGTCCTGGGCTATGTGCAGGTAGTGCCACCAGTCCCACCGCTGCCACGGCGCGAAGAACGAGGCGGGGTCGCGGGTCTGGCGGTCGTCGAGGAACAGCCAGCGGGTGCAGTAGGCGGTGGTCCAGATGCCCAGCCGGGTCAGCAGGTACAGCCAGAGCACCTCGCGGTCGGCGGGCTTCAGCCGGTGCAGGAGCCGGACGGGGAACACCGGGCTCGCCGACGAGGTGTCGCCGGACGGCCCGGAAGCGGTCCCGGTCCGGTCGGGCGGGCACTCACGCGGCCGCTGAGGGGTCGAAAGGCTCACAACGAAATCTCCTGGATCGAACGTGCGCGTGCCGAACGGACCCGGGCTGCGCTGCCGGGACATGGGACGAACGGCCCCGGCCGGAACTGCCCGGGGCGCGGGAGGCGGGTCGTCAGGGGGGCGTGCTGGTGCTCCCGGTGGGGGCGGTCGGTGTACTTGAGGCGCTCCGGCCGGGAGTGGGGGCGTCCGTCGTCGGCGCACCGCTGCGCGACGGGGAGAGCCTGGGAGAGGGCTTCGGGGTGGTGGGCGTGGTGGCCGGGACGGTGGTGCCCGGGTTGTCGGGCAGGAGCGTGGCCACGGCCGCGCCCGTGCCGGACAGGATCAGGCACGCTCCGACCGCCAGCGCGACGACCCGGCGCCTGCGCACGCGCTCCCCGCGCTCGGTGATGTACGAGGGCGGCACGGAACGGGCGCGGGACTGGCCGGTGGCCGCGGCCTCCTTGAACAGGGACCGCAGCGGGTCGTTGGGTTCAGACACAGGGCCCCTCCTCGGTACGCGGATCCTGAAGGCGGTGCGAGAGCGTGGCGCGGCCCCGGGCCAGATGGGTCTTGACGGTGCTGGCCGCCAGACCGGTCTCCGCGGCGATCTGCTCGACCGTCAGATCGCACACGTAGTGCAGGGCCAGCGTGCGGCGCTGCTTGGACGGCAGCTCCCGCAGCACTTCCACCAGGGCCACCGACTCCGGGCCGGGCGCCTCCGCATGGGGCGGGGCGCCGCTGCGCCGCCAGGCGTCCGCCGTACGCCGCCGGCCGCGCCACCGGGTCACCGCCAGACGCCAGGCGACCGTGCGGATCCACGCCTCGGGCTGTCCGTCGAGGTCGAGCTGGCGCCGTCGGCTCCAGCCCTTGACGAAAGCTTCCTGCACCACGTCCTGCGCCTCATGCTGGTCACCGAGCATCACGAACAACTGCCCCGTCAGCCGGGCGACCGTCTGCGCGTAGAACTCTTCAAACTCCTCGACGGTCAACAAACAGCTCCTGGATCTCCTCGGTCTCACCGGGCATACGCCCGGCACCCCGTGTCCGGACTACACCGGACCCGAAGAATCCGGCGTGACGGTCGTCACACGAGCTGCCCGGACCGGCGCCCACCGCCGCCGGGCCGCACCCCGGCCGCCCGGCCCGGCAGCCCGAAAGCCCTCGTCCGGCCGGGCCGCCGGACCCGCCGGCCGCCGGATTGCCGGCACACCGGCATGCCGGGGCGGGGACGGGGAAGTCTCACGGTCCGGGCGGGACGGCACACCCACATCCTCTCTCAGGCGCGGTCGGCTGCCTCGCTCGCGCCGACGTGCCGCACGCAGGACACTGGGCGGCGCTGCCGGCCGAGGCAGGAGCCATCGTCGTATCCGGAGGGGGACACACATGCGGGACAGCCATCGGGCTGAAGCCGAACGGCTGTTGGTACGCGCCGTCGAGGAAGAGGTGCGGCGCTCGGGCGGGCGGGCCGACGCCGGCGCACTGACAGCGCGCGGGCGGGCCGCGCTCGACTCCCTGGCGGCCGGCGCGGCCGACGAGTACGCCGCGTATCTCCAGGCGCTGGACTCGGCGCAGGCCGGGCACCAGCCGCTGTCGCAGCGGTTCAGCCGGGCGGCCCTGGGGGCGCCCCTGCTGGTCACCGGGGTCACCGCGGTCACCGCCTTCGGCGCGGACCTCGCGTTCGGTACGGCGGCGGGGCCGGCCCTCGGCGCGGGCGCCGTCGTCGCGGTCGCGGGGGCCGCGGCGACCGTCGCCAAGGCCACCGCGTCGCACTGGCCCGCCGCGCACCGGCGCGCGGGCGCACTCGGGCAGCCCGGCGGCACCGAGCAGCTGCGGCTGCAGTGGCTGGCGGCGCTGGAGGTACGGGGCATCCGCCCGTTCCTCGACCAGCAGCGGATGCTCACCGCCTCCTCGCGCACACCGGCGAAGAAGGTCCCTGCGCAGTCGCGCACCGCCCCGCAGCTGCGGGGCGGGGACCGCAGCGCCGCGGCCCGCATGCGCGCGGTCCTCGATCAGTCGTTCGGCCAGCTGCCCGCCGGCGACGGTCCGTTCGCCGGGCGGCGGACCGAACTGGCGCAGATCGCGCAGTGGGTGCGCGAGGCCCGCGCGTCGACGGAGACCAAGCCGACCGTCGTCGTCCTGCACGGCGCGCCCGGCGCGGGACGCACCACGCTCGCGGTGCGGGCGGCACGCAGCCTGAAGGATCAGTTCCGGGGCGCGTGCGTGGTGGACCTGCGCGGCGACGTGCCCGGCGAGGCGCCGCTGCCGACCCGGGACGCGCTGCTGCATCTGCTGAACCGGCTGGGCGCGCCCCGCGAGCAGCTGCTCTTCCGCGAGCGGGCCTCCGCCGAGCAGCAGGTGGGGCGGCTGAGCGAGCTGTACCACCAGCATCTGACCGGCACCCCCGTGACCATCGTCCTCGACGACGCGGGCGACGCCGCCCAGGTCCGCACCCTGATCCCGGAGCGCTCCGACAGCCTCGTCCTGGTCACCGCCCGCGAGCCCCTGGAGCTGCCCGCCGGCATCCCGGCCCGGGTCCACCACCTGCCGGTCGGCGCGCTGGACGCGGCGGGCGCGGAGGAGCTGCTGCGCGAGGCGGCCGGGGAGCCGGAGGAGGGGCCGTACGACGCCCGGTCGACGGACACCGTCGTCGAGCTGTGCGGCGGGCTGCCGCTGGCGCTGCGGATAGCGGGCTCCTCACTCGGCGCGCGCACCCGCGGCGCGCTCGCCACCGGTCTCGCCGCGCACGGCGACCGGGGCGCACCGGTCGAGCGGGCGCTGTGGCTGCGCTACACCGACCAGTCCGAGCAGGCGCGACGGCTGCTGCGCCGGCTCGCGCTGGCCGGGCGGGCCAGCCTGGGCGCCGCGGCGGCGGCCGCGCTGCTCTCCGCCGACGAGCAGGAGGCCGGGCGGCTGCTGACGGCCCTGGCCGGGGCGGGGCTCCTGGACCACGTACGCGGCTCGCGCTACCGGCTGCACGATCTCGTACGGGGCTTCGCCCTGGACCGGCTGCGGGACGAGGAGGCGGCGGCCGACCGCACCGCGGCCCAGGAGCGGCTGATCAAGAACTACGCGGAGCTGGCCGGTGCGGTGATCCGCATGGTGGACGGCAAGATGTCCACCCGGGCCGGGCAGTTCGGCTCGCACGGGTTCAGTTCGCTGGACTCGGCGCTGCGCTGGCTGGACGACGAGTCGAGCTTCATCACCTCGGCGCTCCGGCACGCGGAGGGCGTCGACCAGGGGGCCGTACTGGATCTGCTGGGCGCGCTGTGCGACTACTGCCTGCTGCGCGGCGACCTCTACCGGCTGGGCGAGATCAGCGAGCTCACGCAGGCCGTGGACAAGGGGCTGCTGGAGCGGTCCGTGCAGTGGCGCACCGGCATCGCGGCCCGTCAGCTCGGCGAGCTGGACAAGGCCCGCACCACGCTGTCGTCGGTCGTCGGGCTCTACCGCGAGGCGCAGAACGAGGCGGGTACGGCGCTGGCGCTCTGCTCCCTCGGCATCACCCTGCACCACCAGGGCAATCTGACCGAGGCGGCGGCACGGCTGCGCGAGGCGATCGAGCTCCAGTCCTCCGAGGAGCAGGCCGAGGACCGGGCGTGGTCGCTGCACGCCCTGGCCGCCGTCGAACGCGACCGGGCCCGTCCGGCCCTGGCGCTGACCCTCCTGGACACCGCGCTGACCCTGCACCGGGAGGGCGAGTCGCTGCACGGCGAGGCGTGGACGCAGTTCCAGCTGGGCCAGACCCTGCTGCGGACGGGCGAGGTGGAACGCGCGGAGGAGGCGCTGCGCACGGCCCTGGATCTGTACGGCCGTACCCGCGACGAGCGCGGCGAGGCATGGGCGCTGACCCAGCTGGCCCGCGCCCGGCTGCTGGACGGCGACGCGGCCCCGGCCGTCGAGCAGCTGAACGGCGCCCTGGCCCGGCACCGCGACAACGAGGACGCGCGCGGCGAGGCGTGGACGCTGTACTACCTGGGCCAGGCCCTGGAGGAGAGCGGCGACACCGACCGGGCGGTGCGGCAGCTGGAGCGGGCCCGCTCGATGTTCTCCCGGATGCGGGACGTGTACGGGCTGGCGTGCGCCCGCCACCACTCGGGCCGGGTCACCCGCGACCAGCGGGCCGCGCAGACCGGGAACCTCCGCAACTCCGGCTTCGCCCGCCAGCTCCTGGTCGACGCACGGGCCGACTTCCGGCGCATCGGGGTCGCCCACGGCGAGGCATGGACGTGCCTGGAGCTGGCCCTGATCGACGCGGGCAACAACCGCGCCCCGCAGGCACTGGAGCTGTGCGGCGAGGCGGCGGAGCTGTTCGACTCCTACGGCGACACGCGGGGCGCGGACTGGGCCCGCTTCCTGCGCTGCACACTGCTGCCGTACGCGTCCCCGGGTGGCAGCGAGGTGGGCACGGTGGTGGCCCAGCAGGAGCTGTCCGAGCTGCTTGTGGCCGGCCGTCCGGCGCGCGACAGCAAGCTGGAGGAGTGCGCGGAGGCGTTCGCGGTGGTGCTGAACCGCGGAGTGGACCTGGAGGACGGCTGGCAGGCGTGGCGCCTGGGCATGACGCCGACGCGCCAGGCCCGGGAGGTCATGGGCGTGGCGGTCCCGCCCGCGGCCGGCCCGTCCGGCGGCTGAGGCCGTGTTCGGCCCCGGCCGGGGGTTCTCCGGCCGGGGCCGGGCACGAACGGGGCGGCCACCGGACTCCCGGGTACCGCCCCGCGCCTACTTCCGCTTCGCGGACCCCGCCCCGACGGGGGCGTCGGCAGCCGCCGCCGGGTCCGGCGCCTCCACGAAGTCGACCTTGCCCATGTGCCGGTTCATGGACTTCATCAGCAGCCATACGCCGCCGGCGAGCGCCGCGAAGACGATGAAGCCGAGGATGCCGGGGGTCACCTTGTTGTCGTCGACCTCCTTGGCGAGAGGGACGAGATGAGTCAGTGCCTGGGTCGCGTACATATCAGGCATTGTTGCGGATGCCCGCGAAGAGGTCGCTCTCGGGGAGGGAGGTATCGACGAGAGACTTCGCCAGCTCGTACTCCTCGGTCGGCCAGACCTCCTTCTGGATGTCCATCGGAACCCGGAACCAGCCGCCGTCGGGATCGATCTGCGTCGCGTGCGCGATCAGCGCCCTGTCGCGGATCTCGAAGAAGTCCGCGCACGGAACGTGCGTGGTCAGCGTGCGTTCGTCACGCTGGAACTCCTTCCAGCGCTCCAGCCACTCGCCGTACGGGGACTCCAGGCCGCGGGCCAGCAGGGCCTCGTGGAGCGCCACCGTGCGCGGCCGGTTGAAGCCCTGGTTGTAGTAGAGCTTCTGCGGCTGCCAGGCCGGGCCGAACTCCGACTCGGGGAACAGCTCGGTGTCCGCCGCACCGTCGAAGGCGATCATCGAGATCTTGTGGGTCATGATGTGGTCGGGGTGCGGGTAGCCGCCGTTCTCGTCGTACGTCGTGACGACCTGCGGCCGGAACGCGCGGATGCTGCGGACGAGGCGGCCGGCGGCCTTCTCCTCGTCCTCCAGCGCGAAGCAGCCCTCGGGCAGCGGCGGCAGCGGGTCGCCCTCGGGCAGCCCCGAGTCGACGAAGCCGAGCCATTCCTGTCCGACGCCCAGGATCTCCCGGGCCTCGTCCATCTCCTTCTTGCGCACCTCGTGGATGTTCTCCTCGATGTACGCGTCGCCCTGGAGCTTCGGGTTGAGGATGGAGCCGCGCTCGCCCCCCGTGCAGGTCACGACCAGCACGTCCACCCCCTCGGACACATACTTGGCCATCGTGGCCGCGCCCTTGCTCGACTCGTCGTCGGGGTGGGCGTGAACGGCCATCAGTCGCAGCTGCTCAGTCAAGACTCGATCCTCATTGATTCTGGACGCCGTGGAGAGGTGTCGCCCCGAAGGGGCGTCGGTGTGGGGCGGCAGTCGGGTGGCGGGCGGCAGGCTTCTATAGTGACCGAACCGGGGGGTGGAAAATTCCTCGATCCCCGGTCCGGGAGGAACGATCATGGCTGCGGTGCGCGAAGTGCTTCCGGAGAACCGCTACGGACGCTCCGCGGACCAGCGCGCGGACCGCCGGCTCAAGATCATCGGCTCGGTGCTAGGCGCCGTGCTTCTCGGCGTGGTCGGCTGGATCGGCTACGACTACGTCACCGGCCGGACCATCAGCGCCGAGGTGATCAAGCGCAAGGTCGTCTCGGACGAGCGGGTCGACGTCCACCTCGAAGTGCGCAAGGACAAGGACGCCGAGGGCTACTGCACCCTGCGCGCACAGCAGGAGGACGGCAGCGACGTGGCCCGCAAGGACTTCCGCTTCGACGACCGCACGGACCGCGTCGACCGCGTCGTGTCGCTGCGCACCACGTCCAGGGCGACCAGCGTCGAGCTGCTGGGCTGCACCGAGGACGGCGGGGCGGCGCGTTGACCGCCGCACGTTGACCGCCGCACGCCGGCACTGAACCACCGTCGCAGGCGCTGACCTGCCCGTACGCGGTTCCGACGGTTTACCTTCTCCCCCTTTTCCTGGGGAATTGTTAGGCTCGTGGTTTCGCCCACCCGCGAAGGCACATGCTTACGGGTAGGGCGATGCTTTGTATTCCCAGTACCGACGAGGAGCACCCTGTGACCCAGACCAGCGAAAACGTCACCTGGCTCACGCAGGAGGCGTACAACCAGCTCAAGGCCGAGCTGGAGTACCTGTCTGGTCCCGCGCGCACGGAAATCTCCGTAAAGATCGCGGCGGCCCGTGAGGAGGGTGACCTCCGGGAGAATGGCGGGTACCACGCGGCCAAGGAGGAGCAGGGCAAGATGGAGCTGCGTGTGCGCCAGCTCACCCAGCTCCTGGAGCACGCGAAGGTCGGCGAGGCGCCCGCCGACGACGGCGTGGTCGAGCCCGGCATGGTCGTGACGATCGCCTTCGACGGCGACCCGGACGACACGATGACCTTCCTGCTCGCCTCGCGCGAGTACGCGAGCTCGAACATCGAGACGTACTCCCCGCAGTCGCCGCTCGGCACCGGTGTGAACGGCAAGCGCATGGGCGACGACGCCGAGTACGAGCTGCCGAACGGCAAGACGGCGACCGTGAGGATCCTCACGGCGAAGCCCTACACGGGCTGATCCCGCACCACCCGTGCGAGGTGCCTCCGGTCCGCCGGGCCCGAGGCACCTCGCACCGGTGCACGGGCGTCAGCCCATCACGAGGTACCCCGCGTCGCGCAGCGCCGCCGAGACCTCCTCGCAGTGCTCCGGCCCCTTCGTCTCCAGTTGCAGCTCCACCTCGACCTCGGTGAGTCCGAGCCGGGGGTCGGTCCGCACATGGCCGATGTCGAGCACGTTGGCGTCGACCACCGAGAGCGCGGCCAGCAGCGTGGCCAGCGCGCCGGGGCGGTCGGTCAGCCGCAGCCGCAGGCTCAGATACCGGCCGGCCGCCACCATGCCGTGGGTCAGGACGCGCTGCATCAGCAGCGGGTCCACGTTGCCGCCCGACAGCAGCGCGACCACCGGTCCGCGGAACGACTCCGGATCGCTCAGCAGCGCCGCGACCGGGCTCGCGCCGGCCGGCTCCACCACGAGCTTCGCCCGCTCCAGGCAGAGCAGCAGCGCGCTGGACAGCTCGTCCTCGGAGACCGTGCGGACCTCGTCGACCAGATCCCGCACCAGGTCGAACGGCACATCGCCGGGGCGCCCCACCTTGATGCCGTCCGCCATGGTGGTCGGTGAGCCGATCGACACCGGATGCCCGGCGGCCAGCGACGGCGGATAGCAGGCCGCGCCCGCCGCCTGCACGCCGACGATCCGCACATCGGGCCGCAGCGCCTTGACCGCCACCGCGATGCCCGCGGCGAGCCCGCCACCGCCCATCCCGACGACGATGGTGCGCACCTCGGGGCACTGTTCGAGGATCTCCAGGCCCACCGTGCCCTGTCCCGCGATGATGTCCGGGTGGTCGAAGGGGTGGATGAAGACCGCACCGGTCTCCTGCGCGTATTGCTGGGCGGCGGCGAGCGTCTCGTCGACGACATGGCCGTGCAGCCGCACCTGCGCCCCGTACTGACGGGTGGCGGCCACCTTCGGCAGCGGCGCCCCGACCGGCATGAAGACCGTCGACCGTACGCCGAGCAGCGCGGACGCGAGTGCGACACCCTGCGCATGGTTCCCGGCGCTCGCCGCGACGACCCCGGCCGCCCGCTCCACCGGGGACAGCCCGGCGATCCGTACATACGCGCCGCGCAGTTTGAACGAACCGGTCCGCTGCAGGTTCTCGCACTTGAGATGGACCGGCGCGCCCACGAGCTCCGTCAGATGGCGGCTGCCTTCCATGGCGGTCACCCTGGCCACGCCGGAGAGCATCTTCTGCGCCCCGCGGACGTCATCGAGGATCAGCGGGGGGAAGGGACCGGGCGTGCGGAAGTTCATACGGTAAGTCTTGCAGCTCGGCGGGGCCCCCGGACGTCCGGTACGGCCCCGTCCCGCCCCGTTGTCCACAGGTTTGTGCAGCGCTGGTACGCGTTGCCCCGTGGCCGCGTACTCTGTCCCCCACCCATCCGACACCGCACGAAGAGAGCCCCCGGCCATGCCCCCTCAGGACATGACGACAGCTGCGTCTCCTTCCGGGGGCGCCACCCCCGAATCCACGGGTTCCGACCACGTCCTCGATGCGCTCCAGCACCAGGTCGCGGTATTCGCCCGCCGTGCCGAGCAGACCCGCCTCGGCGGTGTCGGCCAGGTGCGCAATTCCATGGACCGTGCCGCCTATCTGCTGCTCAACCGGCTGGATCGGGAAGGCCCGATGGGCGTCAAGGCACTGGCCGCGGGCATGGGGATCGACTCGTCGACCGTGACCCGGCAGGTCGCGCCGCTCGTCGACACCGGCCTGGTCAAGCGCACCTCGCACCCGGAGGACGGCCGGGCCGTCGTGCTCCAGCTGTCGCCGCGCGGCCAGGCACGGCTGGACGAGGTCCGCGCCTCCCGGCGCGAACTCATGACGCAGGTGACGGACGACTGGACGGCCGAGGAGCGCGAGACGTTCTGCACGCTGCTCACCCGGTTCAACACGGCACTGGCCGCCCGGCAGGCCGCGCACCAGGTGCCTCCGGCCGGATAGCGGGAGGCGGCGGCGGCCGGCGGTGCGGCGCGGCCTCCCCGTGCACACCTCTTGACCAGGGGCCCCCGCAACGGCTCGGATGAGCACTGTGCGAGAGCGCCAGGCGGGCCGGGAGCGGCGCCGCGCCCAGGAGTTCGAGACCTTCGTGGCGGGCGCGGCCGGCCGACTGCTGCACACGGCCACCCTGCTCACGGCCGAGCCCCTGCGGCCGCCCGGGGCCAACCCCCGGGCCCAGCGGATGCTCACGGCCGCGCTGGCCCGCACGTACGCGCAGTGGGAGCGGCTGCGCGGCGAGGACCCGTACGACCGCACCCGGCGGGAGCTGGCCGTCCGGTTCGCCCATGAGGTCTGGCGCCACCGCCGGCCGCGCGGCGGGCCGCTGGACCGGCTCACCCCGCAGGAGCGCCTGGTGCTCGTGCTGCGGCTGTACGAGGGCGTCGCGGAGGAGCAGGCCGCGGCGCTGCTGGGGCTTCCGGTGGAGCGGGTCCGGGCGATCTGCGCCCGTTCGGTGGCCACGATGCGCGGCACCCGCAGGCCCACGGCGCGACGGGGGCTGCAACGACCGCTGGAGGTCGCCCCGTGAGCCGCGGCGGCGGAAGGAGCGGCAGCCGGGAGGACGAGGTCCGGCGCATGCTGGACGGTCCCCATCCGCAGGTGCCCGCCGATCTGGCACAGCGGGCGGCCGAGCGCGGCGGCCGGCGGCTGCACCGGCGGCGTCTGGCCCGCCGGCTGATGCTGCTGGCGGCGTTCGCCGCGGTGGTCGCGTTCACGGTGTGGGCGGTGGCGGCGCAGCCGTGGCAGGTGCCGCCCGCCGAGACGACGCCGCCGCTGGACCGCTGGTGAGGTCCGGTGCGCGGCGAACGGCTGGTGAGGTCCGGTGCGGGGCGAACGGCTGGTGAGGTCCGCGGCGAACCGTGGCCGCCTCGTGCTCCGGCAAGGCAGCGGCTTGTCCACGGAACCGGAGCACGTACCACCTGCCGTCAGGTGCCTGGCCGTCACTGCCGTTCAGGCCACGAAGGTGCAGGCGGGCCGGTACCGGGACCGGTGTCGGCCGGTTGTCGGCGGTGGGCGGTGATCTGTCGGTGAGCTGTCGGTGGCTGCCGGGACATTGGGGCTGTCCGGCGTCGGCCATCAACGGCACCGGCCACCGGCATCGCATCGTCCCGACTCAATGGAACGGCGCTCCAGGTATCACCTGCCGGGTGTCCGCCCAGCGGTCCATGATCAGGAGAGAACCCCATGACCCCTGACGTCACGATCATCGGCGCCGGGCTCGGCGGCCTCGTGCTCGCCCGCGTCCTGCACGTCCACGGAATACCGGCCACGGTCTACGAGGCGGAGCCCTCCCCGGCTGCGCGTTCGCAGGGCGGGATGCTCGACATCCACGACCACAACGGGCAACTCGCCCTCAAGGCAGCCGACTTGATGGACGAGTTCCGTGGCCTCACCCTGGAGGGCCGCCAGGCGATGCGGGTCCTCGACCCGGACGGGACCGTCCTGTTCGACAAAGCCGACGACGGCACGGGCGGGCGCCCCGAGGTGCAACGCGGCGAGCTGCGACAGGTCCTGCTCGACTCGCTGCCCGTCGACACCGTCCGCTGGGGGCGCAAGGTCAGCAGCACCCGTGCCCTCGGCGGGGGCCGCCACGAGGTGGCGTTCGCGGGTGGCGGCACCGTCGTCACGAGCCTGCTGGTCGGCGCGGACGGCGCGTGGTCACGGGTCCGGCCGCTGCTCTCCACCGCCACACCCGAGTACGTCGGCAGGTCGGTCGTCGAGACCTACCTGTTCGACGCCGACACCCGGCACCCCGCCGCCGCGAAAGTGGTCGGCGACGGGTCGATGATCGCGCCCACGCCGGGCAGGGAGATCTTCGCCCACCGGGAAAGGGGCGACACCCTGCACGCCTACGTGGGGCTGTCCGAGCCGCGGGACTGGTTCGCCGCCATCGATTTCACCGATGCCGCCATGGCCACCGCGCGGATCGCGCAGGAGTTCGATGGCTGGGCGCCGGAGCTCACCGCGCTGATCACAGACAGCGATATCGCGCCGGTCCTGCGTCCCCTCTACGCTCTGCCGACCGGGCACCGGTGGGACCGGGTGTCAGGGGTGACTCTGGTCGGCGACGCCGCCCACCTCGCGGCTCCGGACGGCGAAGGCGCCAATCTGGCCATGCTCGACGGCGCAGAACTCGGCAAGGCCCTCGCTGCGCACCCCGACGACATCGAGGCCGCGCTCACCGAGTACGAGCAGGCCATGTTCCCCCGCAGCGCCGAGGCTGCCACTTTCGAAGGTGCCGAGGCCCACGGAACCGACTCCGACGACAGCACGGCCCACGACCTGATCAGCGCGTTCACCCGACACGAGCAGGCCCGGTAAGGCATTCGCCGTCGTGCGGGCCTCGGGCATCGACGAACCGGCCGAGACGAAGCGCGGTCCCGGTCCGCCCGGCAACCGGGGCCGGAGGAACCCGGAGCCGATACGCCGCCGTCGACCACACCCGGTCCTCAGCAGGCTGTACTCCACGAGAACTGGCGACAGTTGAACAGGAACGCCCACCCGTACCGAGGCCGGAGAAGGCCGGCACCTGACGGCGCCGGCCGCCCCGGGCGCGGCCGAGCGGGCCGGCGGGCGGGCTTCGGTGACCGGGCCCGCCCGCCTTCACCGTGCCCCGGCCGCGCACCGGTCTCAGCCGAGGGCCTGCGTCAGATCGGCCATCAGGTCGTCGGCGGACTCGATGCCGACGGAGATCCGGACGAGGTCGGCCGGCACCTCCAGCGGGGAGCCGGCCGCCGAGGCGTGCGTCATGCGGCCCGGGTGCTCCACAAGGGACTCGACGCCGCCCAGCGACTCACCGAGGGTGAACAGCTTCGCCCGGTTGCAGACGTGGACGGCCGCCTCCTCGCCGCCCACGACCCGGAAGGACACCATCCCGCCGAAGGCCTTCATCTGCTTGGCGGCGACCTCGTGACCCGGGTGCTCGGGCAGCCCCGGGTAGAGGACCTGGGTGACCTTGGGGTGCCGGGTCAGCAGATCGACGATCTTGGTGGCGTTCTCGCTGTGCCGGTCCATGCGGACCGCGAGGGTCTTGATGCCGCGCAGCACCAGCCAGGCGTCGAACGGTCCGGCGACCGCGCCCATCGCGTTCTGGTGGTACGCCAACTCCTCGGCCAGTTCCGGGTCGTTGACGATCAGCGCGCCGCCGACGACGTCCGAGTGGCCGCCCATGTACTTCGTGGTGGAGTGCACCACCACATCCGCCCCCAGGGCGAGCGGCTGCTGGAGGTAGGGGCTGGCGAAGGTGTTGTCGACGACCAGACGCGCACCCGCCGCACGGGCCACACCGGCGATCGCGGCGATGTCGGTGATGCCGAGCAGCGGGTTGGACGGGGTCTCCACCCAGATCGCCTTGGTGCGCGGAGTGATCGCCGCCCGTACCGCCGCCACGTCCGAGGTGTCGGCGACGGAGAACTCCACGCCCCACCGCGAGACGACCTTCGCGAACAGCCGGAACGTGCCGCCGTAGGCGTCGTTCGGGATGACCACGTGGTCGCCCGGGGTGAGCAGGGTGCGGAGCAGGCAGTCCTCGGCGGCCAGGCCGGACGCGAAGGCGAGGCCGCGACGGCCGCCCTCCAGGGCCGCGAGGTTGTCCTCCAGGGCGGTACGGGTCGGGTTGGCGCTGCGGCTGTACTCGTAGCCGCCGCGCAGTCCGCCCACGCCGTCCTGCTTGTACGTGGACACCTGGTAGATGGGCGGAACAACGGCGCCGGTGAGGGGATCGGCGGTGTTTCCCGCGTGGATCGCGAGAGTCTCGAAGCTGTGCTGGTCGCTCATGGGGCCCGAGCGTAGTTCGTCACGAGGGCGCTCACCGGGCTTCAGGGCCGTCCGGTGACAATGGAGGCATGGAGATTCTCTGGTTCCTGCTCGCGCTCTGCATGCTCGCCGCGGTCGTCGGCCCCTTCGTGCTGCGCCGCCGCGGCGGAATCCGCCAGGTCGCGCCCGGTTCGCCGGACGCCGCCGATCCGGACACCTACGGCTTCGTGCGCCAGGAGGAACTGGACGTCCGGCTGCCGGGCCCGGACCAGGATCTCCTCGACGTGCTCGATGTCGTGCAGCGCTCCCAGGACTGGCGGGCGGCCTCGCAGCTGCTGGCCGGTACGCCGAAGGAGGGCGAGGTGCGGTGGCAGCGGGTGCAGGCGTTCGCGGGTGCCGCCTCGCTGGAGCTGGCGCAGCAGCCCGGTGTCGGTGGTGCGTGGCTGCGCAAGTGGCGGGCCGAGGCGCCGAAGGACGCGGGCGGTGCGGCGGTGCACGCCGAGTTCCTGGTGCAGCAGGCGTGGCGTTCGTCGACTGCGGGGACGGACGACTTCCGGATCATCCTGGAGGAGGCCCGTACGGTCTGCGGCCAGGCCGCGCTGCTGGCGCCGGGCGACCCCGTCCCGTACCTCGTCGAACTGGCCGTCGCCCGCGGACTCGGCTACTCGCACGAGGAGTTCGACCAGCTCTGGGCGAAGATCATCGACCGGGCCCCGGCCCACATGGGCGCGCACATCACCGCGCTGCACTACTGGTGCGAGAAGTGGCACGGCTCCCGCGAGGAGGCCGACCGCTTCGCCACCACGGCCGCCGCCCGTGCCCCGCAGGGCTCGCTGCTGGCCGCGCTGCCGCTCTTTGCGGTCTACGAGCACCTGCCCGAGGTCAATCTCGTGCAGGGCTTCTACCGGAGCGCGGTGGTGACCAAGGCGGTCGAGGGCGCCCTGTTCGCGGTGCACGCGGCCCGTGCGGACGATCCGATGCTCGCCCACGTCCGGCACCTGCTGGTCCTCTTCCTCGTCCGGATGGAGCGCTGGTCGGAGGCGATGAACCAGCTCGTCCACATCGACGGCCACGTGGGCGCCCTGCCGTGGACGCAGAACTCCGACCCGGCCGCCGAGTACACGGTCTACCGGGCGCTGGCGGTCGCCGGCTACGAGGCGAACGGCGGCAGCCCGGCGACGCTGCCGCGGTAGCCGCGCGGAATCCACGGCATTCCCGGTGCGGAATCCACGGCATTCCCGGTGCGTTGTACCCACTGCACGCCGACCCCACGAGGAGCCCCCGCATGTTCCTGCAACGCCGTACCCCGCAGCTCCCCGCCCCCGAGGAGGCCCTGAAGGGCCGCCCCGCCCCCGAATTCACCGTCCCGTCCCACCACACGGTCCTCGGCAACCCGTTGCTGGGCCCGTACCCGGAGGGTCTGGAGGTGGCGGACTTCGCGCTGGGCTGCTTCTGGGGCGCCGAGCGCAAGTTCTGGCAGACGGACGGCGTCTGGACGACGCTCGCCGGCTACCAGGGCGGCTACACGGAGAACCCCGCGTACGAGGAGGTCTGCTCCGGCCTGACCGGCCACACGGAGGCCGTCCGCGTCGTCTTCGACCCGCGGACCGTCCCGTACGCCGAGCTGCTGAAGCTGTTCTGGGAGTCCCACGACCCGACGCAGGGCTTCCGCCAGGGCAATGACGTGGGCACCCAGTACCGTTCCGCGATCTACACCCACTCCCCCGAGCAGGCCGCGACCGTGGCGGCCTCCCGGGACGCGTACCAGAAGGTCCTCACGGGCTCCGGCTACGGCGAGATCACCACGGAGATCCTCCCGGCGGAGGGCCGCACGTTCTGGCCCGCCGAGGCGTACCACCAGCAGTACCTGGACAAGAACCCGGCGGGTTACTGCGGGATCGGCGGGACGGGCGTCTCCTGCCCCGTGGGAGTGGCTCCCGCCGGAGAGTGACAGGCTGCCCCGGGCCCGGTGAGTGCCCGCCTGCCGTCGGCCGTCGGGCACGCCCACACCCAGGCGCTACGGCGGGCCCCCGCCTCACCTACTGATACAACCACCGGGGCGATGGTCCGCGGATGTCTCGTGCCGCCTTCGCATCAGCGATGAACGCCGACCGACTGCGACCGCTGAAGGCGACCACGGGCCCCGAGGCGCCCTTGCGCGCACCGCCCCTACTTGGTCGTGTGCGTGGGGTAGACCTCGACGTCGGTGTAGGCGCCCTTGATCTCCCCCGCGCCCGCAGGCCACTTCAGGCTCACGGTGTGGGTCTCGTTCGGCGGCGTCACCAGGATGTTGGTCGGGGACGCGAGGCTGCCGCCGGTGTTGTCGATGTCGTAGGCAAGGTCGAAGACAGCAGCGTCGCCCGGCTTCAGGATGGTGACACGCGGCTGGGCATGGCCACGCTCGATGGGGTTCGAGGTGTGGTCGGCATCCTTGATGTCGACACCCGCGAAGCCCGTCGCCGAGCACGTGGTCGCACCCCGGTTGATCATGGTGATGTCGATCCTGCCGGAGTCCGCGTCGGGCGCGGCGTCCACGGCATCGATGGCCAGGTCCTTCGTCTTGCAGAACGTGACCTTGCCGCCCGTCTTCGTCGCGGCGTTCGCGGCGTTAGCGGCACCCGCACGGGCCTCAGCACCCTCACCGGAGCCCGACTTCGCGCTGCCGGCCACCGAGCCCCCGGAGCCCGAGCCACCCTCCGACTTCGAACCGCCGTCCGACTTCGAGCCACTGTCCGAGGACGAAGAAGACAAGGACGAGGACGAGGACGAGGACGTGGAGCCCTTGGAGGACGAGTCCTTCCCGGAGCCGTCGCTGCCACAGGCGGTGAGCGAGAGGGTGGCGGCAACGCCGATGGCGGCAAGAGCAGTGATGCGGGTGTACTTCACAGTGTTCCCCCAGAAGCAGCGCGGTGCGTGCGGTCAGAAATATTTGTATCTCGCACCGAGTCACAGGCGGTCCCCCACGACGTCTTCGTTCTGTCACAGGCGTATGGGGCGCTGTCAGTTGGCCGACCCGTGGGGTGATCTTCGGGTTGATCACGTTCGGGGAGCCGTCCGTGCCGGGTGCACTGCCGTCGCACATGACAACGCCTTGCCGGAGAATGAAGGTGGTGAAGGTACGGAGAGCATCGGCCGGCAGCCGTGCCCCGGCGTGCCCCACCAACCCGGCACCGCGGGCGGGCTCATGAAGCCCGGGGCGCTTTCGCGTGACCGCCCGTGATCCGGACGGGCCCTTGAGCGCAGCGCGCGGACCGATCGGCGGGAGGACGGCGGCAGGGCATGCGAGTGACGACGAGCGCCGCGGCGCGGACCGGCCGCGCGAACGAGGACTTCACCGGCGCCGTACCGACGGCGGCGGTGCTGATCGACGGTGCCGGCATCCCCGGCACCGCATCGGTCTGCCGGCACGGCGTGGCCTGGTACGCCAACCGCCTGGGAGGCAGCCTCCTCGGTCTCCTGTCACTCGTGCGGGACCGCAGCCTTGCGGAGCTTCTCGCCGAGGCCATCGAGCAGGTGACGGACGATCACCGGGACACCTGCGACGTAGCCGCCCCGATCAGCCCGTCGGCGGCCGTAGCCGTCCTGCGCCTGTCCGACGGCCTCGTCGAGTACCTGGTGCTCGGTGACGCGGTCCTCGTGCTCGACCGGGCGGACGATGCGCCGCTCGTCGTCTCCGATCCCCGGGAGGTGATCGTCGGCCGCCCGTACGCGTCCGCGCTCGAAGCCGTCGCCGAGGGAAGCGACGAGTACCGCCGAATCCTCCGAGATCTGCGGGCCAACCGGAACCGGCCGGGCGGCTTCTGGGTGGCCAAGGACGACCCGCGGGCGGCGGACGAAGCGATCACCGGAAGCTGGCCGCTCTCCGAGCTGACCGGTGCCGTCCTGCTCAGCAACGGAGCCGGCCGCATCGTGGATCGGTTTGGGCTCGCCGACTGGCCAGGGGTCATGGCCCTCCTGGCATCGAGCGGACCCGCCGAAATCATCCGCCGTGTCCGGCGGGCGGAGGCCCGCCACGCGGTGGCGGCGGACGATGCGACGATCGCGCACTGCACCGACCTCGGCGGGGCCTGACCGCCGCCGGAGCGTGGCTCCCCTTCGATCACGCACAACCGGGGCAGGGGGCGACGCGGCTTCTGGGGGCCTGCTTCGGGCTTGGGTTCCGGCCTCCGGACGGTCCGCGTCGGAGGCCGGGAAGCACGCTCAGGGCCGAAAGGCCCTCAGCGTGACGTCAACGAGCGAGTCGGCGTACCCGGCGGTCAGCGGGCCCGAGCGGTGCAGCCAGCGCTGGAACAGGGGTGCGTAGAGCACCTCCAGGACCAGGTCGAGGTCGGCGTCCGCGGCCAGTTGGCCGGCCCGTTGCGCGCCGCGCAGCCGCTCCTTCTTGGCGTCGTCCACCGGCCGGGCCAGCTTCTCGCGGTACTGCGCGGCAAGGCCGGGATCGTTGATGATCTCGTTGTTGAGCGCCCGGATCGGCTTCTCGAACTCCGGGTCGGCGAACTCGGCGACCGTCGCGCGCATGACCGTCTTGAGGTCGGCCTCGATGTCGCCGGTGTCCGGCAGCGCCGCGCCCTGCCCCTCGGCGCCCTCGCTGAGCGCCAGGAAGGCGTCGAAGATCACCGCGCCCTTGGACGGCCACCAGCGGTAGATCGTCTGCTTGCCGACACCGGCCCGGGCGGCGATGGTCTCGATCGCCACCTTGCCGTACCCGACCTCGGAAACCAGCGCACGGGTCGCTTCGAGGATCGCCTGTCGCGAACGTTCGCTGCGCCGGGAGCGGTCCGGTTGCGTGGCCTGGGGCATGGGCTCAGGCTAACACCTCAACGAGACGGACCGGTTCGCATTGACAGGGCCGCCGCCCCGGCAGGGGAAGAACTCAGCCGCAAGGCTCCGAGCCGACCGTAACCGCGCCCGGAACCGCTCTGGCCCGGCGCGAGGCCCGGCGCGAGGCCCGGCACGTCGCCCAGCGCCGATGGCATCGTGAGCCGAGGGGGCGTCCGGCGCGGGACACGGCCGAGAATGGGGCGTCACAGGATCCGCCGGACACTCCCCGGTCCCGACAGCGCTGTCGGGCCGCGGAGATCCGCGCCCGGTCGGCCACCGCCCCCGGCGGGGACCGGCCACCGTACGAAGAGGAGTTTTCACCGATGACGGACGAAGGCCGCGACACCCCTGCCGCCCCGGCCGGCCGGCCCTGGTTCATGGCCAACGAACTCCTCGCGTTCGCCGTCGAGTTGGCGGCACTGATCGCTCTGGGCCGGTGGGGTTTCCGCACCGGTGACGGCACGGCCGGCCGGCTGCTGCTGGGGCTGGGAACCCCGGCGGCGGCCATCGCGGTCTGGTGGCTGTTCGCCGCCCCGCGCGCCCGCTTCCGGCCGCCTCTCGCGGGGGTTCTGCTGGTCAAGGCGGTGGTGCTCGGCGGCGGTGTGTACGCGGTCCACGCGGTGGGGCATCCGGTGGGGGCGGTGTTCTTCGCGGTGGTGGTGGTCGTGAACACGGGGCTGGCGGAGACCTTTCGGCGCCGCGCGCCGCACAGTGCCGTGGAGGCCGCCCGAAACGGCTTCGGCCCGGTCGCGTGAGGCGGCCGGGCCGAAGCCGTCACTGAACGGACGGGCGGGTCAGATCAGTCCCTGCGCCAGCATCGCGTCCGCGACCAGTTCGAAGCCGGCGATGTTGGCGCCGACCACGTAGTTGCCGGGGCTGCCGTAGCGCTCGGCGGTGGTGTGGCAGGAGTCGTGGATGTGGCGCATGATCTCCGCGAGCCGCTCCTCGGTGTGGGTGAACGTCCAGGAGTCGCGCGAGGCGTTCTGCTGCATCTCCAGGGCGCTGGTCGCCACGCCGCCCGCGTTGGCCGCCTTTCCGGGGGCGAAGGCGACGCCCGCCTCCTGGAAGACGCGTACGGCCTCCGGCGTGGTGGGCATGTTGGCCCCTTCGGCCACTGCCTTCACGCCGTTGCGCACGAGGGCCAGGGCGTCGGTCTCGTGGAGTTCGTTCTGGGTGGCGCAGGGCAGGGCCACGTCGCAGGGGACGTTCCAGAGGCCGGTGCCGGGGACGAATACGGCGTGTTCGCCGCGGCGCTCCGCGTACTCGGAGACCCGGCCGCGGCCGGCCTCCTTGATCTCCTTGAGCAGGGCGAGGTCGATACCCTTCTCGTCGACGACGTAGCCGTCGGAGTCCGAGCAGGTCACCACGGTCGCGCCGAGCTGCTGGGCCTTCTCGATCGCGTAGATCGCGACGTTGCCCGAGCCCGATACGGCGATGCGCTGCCCGTCGAGGGACTCGCCGCGGCTGCGGAGCATCTCGGCGGTGAAGAGCACACAGCCGTACCCGGTCGCCTCGGTGCGTGCCTGGGCGCCGCCCCAGCCCAGGCCCTTTCCGGTGAGGACTCCGGACTCGTAGCGGTTGGTGATCCGCTTGTACTGTCCGAACAGGTAACCGATCTCGCGGCCGCCGACGCCGATGTCACCGGCGGGGACATCGGTGTACTCGCCGAGGTGGCGGTGGAGCTCGGTCATGAACGACTGGCAGAACCGCATGATCTCGGCGTCGGAGCGGCCCTTCGGGTCGAAGTCGGCGCCTCCCTTGCCACCGCCGATGGGCATGCCGGTGAGGGCGTTCTTGAAGATCTGCTCGAAGCCGAGGAACTTCACGATGCCGAGGTTGACCGAGGGGTGGAAGCGCAGCCCGCCCTTGTACGGCCCGAGCGAGCTGCTGAACTCGACCCGGAAGCCGCGGTTCACGTGGATGTCGCCGGAGTCGTCGGACCACGGCACGCGGAAGATGAGCTGGCGCTCCGGTTCGCAGACGCGCTCGATGATCCGGGCGTCCACGAACTCCGGTCGCTGTTCGAGGACCGGGCCGAGGGTCTCCAGGACCTCCCGTACCGCCTGGTGGAACTCCTTCTCGCCCTGGTTGCGACGGAGTATCTCCGCGTACAGCGGCTCGATGACACTCATGTGGTCAAGACCTTCCGTGGGTCGGGATCGCGCGCGAAGGTGCCTCCGCCCCGGAGGCACCTGCGGTCCCCCTCGCCATTGAGGGCGTCGCCCGGACATTGCGCGCTCTGCGCTCACGAAAGCGACGTACAGAACCGTTGTGGCATCACGATTGTCCCAGTGGCCCCGGAAATCCGTCCATGGTGTCCCCATCGTGGACTCCGCCGCCCTGGAGGCCCCGCCTCGGAGGCCCCGCCTCGGGCGTCCCCGCCGCGGACCCGGTCTACTGCTGCGAGGTGCGGTGCTGCATCCACAGCCCCACTCCGGACGCGAGGACGACCACACCGGAGACGATGCTCAGCGCGATGTTCAGGACGTTGTCCCCCACGAGGAAGTTCAGGGAGACGTTCGCGGCGAGCGCCGCGCAGAGCACGATCCAGAGCAGGGCCTTCATGGGGTTCCTCCGTGGTGGGGATGGTGTCGACGGTGTTCGGCGATGTCTCCATCCTTCCGGCCGCTGTCCGCCGTCACGAGGGACCGATCCCCCTGATCCGTGGTGGAGCCCGCTCCACCATCGTGCGGTTCTCACGGCCCCGTTAGGGTTTGCGGGATGGGGATCACCGAGGAGACGGCGCCGCGCGAGCGGCGGAGCGAGCGGTCCGGTGCCGGTCCGCGCCCGGCGGCCACGGAGGCCGCGCGGTGGTGGGTTCCGGGTGTCGCCGTGCTGGTCGTCGTGCCGTTGTACGGGGTGTGGGCGCTGGTGCTGGCCACCGGCGGCGGTGATCTGGCAGCGCAGTTCGCCTGGGCCGGATTCGCGTCCCGCCATCCCATGTCCGCGTACAACCTCTCCTGGTACGGAGGGACGCACACCGCCAATTACAGCCTGCTGACGCCGCCGCTCATGGCGGTGTTCGGGGTGCGGGCGGTCACCGTCGCCGCCGGGCTCGGCGGGTCGTGGGCGCTGGGGCGGCTCTGTGTGCGGAGCGGGGTGCGGTGGCCGGCCGCGGTCTCGGCGCTGGGGTCGCTGGTGCTCTGGTGCAATGTCGCGTCCGGGCGGACGACGTTCGCGCTGGGCGTGGCGATCGGGCTGGTCGCGCTGTTGTACGTGCGACGTCGTACGGGCGTCGCCGCGGGCTGTGCGGCGCTGGCGACGGCGGCGAGCCCGGTGGCGGGGCTGTTCCTGGTGGTGGTGGGTGCGGCGTACGGGCTCGACCGGCAGTGGCGGCGGGCGGCCGTGCTGCTCGTACCGCCCTTCGTGGTGGTCGCGACGACGACCGTGCTGTTCCCCTTCACGGGCGAACAGCCCATGGCCGTGGGGAAGTTGTGGATGCCGCTGGCCGCCTGCGCGGCCGTGTGGCTGGGGGCGCCGCGCGAGGGCGGCTGGCGGGTGGTCCGGTTCGCGAGTGCGGTGTACGGGGCCGGTGTCGTCCTGACCTTCCTGATCCCCTCGCCGATCGGGACGAACGTGGAGCGGCTGGTGGGGGTGGCCGGCCCGCCCGTGCTGCTCGCGGCGGCACTGGCCGTCCTGGCGGGGTGGGCACGGGGCGGCCGGCTGCTGCGGCTGCGGGCCGTCCTGCTCGTCGGGATGCTCGCGTTCAACACCGGCTGGCTGGTCGACAAGACCGATGACGATCTGCGGGTCTCCAGCACGGTGCCCGCCTGGGCGGCCCACACCGGCGGTGTGGTCGCCGAGTTGCGCAGGCTCGGTGCCGAACGGACCCGGGTGGAAGTCGTTCCGGCCCGCAATCACCGGGAGGCGGACGTCCTCGCCCCGCACGTGAACATGGCCCGCGGCTGGAACCGGCAGCTCGATGTGGAGCGCGGGCGGCTGTTCTACGGGGAGGGGCCGACCCCGGCCGCGTACCGCGCCTGGCTGGACCGGTGGGGTGTGGGCCTCGTGGTGCTGCACAGCGGCAGGCCGGACGGCCCGGCGGAGGCGGAGGCGGACGTCGTCCGGCGCGGGACGGACTGGCTGGAGCCGGTCTGGCAGGACGACGGGTGGCGGATCTACCGGGTGCGCGACGCCGTTCCGCTGGTCTCCGCGCCGGGCACCGTCGTACGCGGGGACGACGCCTCCCTGGTGGTACGGATGCCGGCGGCCGGGTCGGTGACGGTGCGGATCGCGTACTCCCCCTGGCTGCGGGCCGACGGCGGCGGTTGCGTGCGGCAGGACGGCGCGTGGACGCGGCTCACGGTGAAGCGGGGCGGCGTGTACCGGCTGGACTCGCGCTACCGGTTGTGGCCGTTCGGGGGCTGCTGACGGCGCCCCGCGCGGTTCAGTCGGTGACGCCGAGGTCCTGGCGCATCAGCCCCCGCATCGTGTCGAGGCAGGGGTCGGCCGCCTTCAGGTCCTCCAGGACCCGTTCGACGCTCTCGCCGTCGCGGGCCACGCCCCGGTCGAGGCGTTTGACGGCGGCGTCACCGGCGGCGAGGACCCGGTTGAGGTCGCGGGACGCCTGCAGTATCCGTTCCGGGACGATCATCTGCGCCTCGGCGTAGCGGTCGCGGTGGTCGAGGCGGGCCTCTTCGAGCTGGGTGCGTTCCTGCTCGGTGTAGACGTCGTCCCGGATGCGGTGCAGGGCGTCCTTGAGGAGCGTGTGGAACTGCCGGGAGGCCCGGTTCATGGCCGTGTACTGGACGCGTCGGTCCTCGAACTTCCGCTGCTCGCCGTCGAGTCGGGCCTGCTCCACGCGTCGGCGGTCGGTCAGCCGCTGCGCGAGGACCGGCGCGAAGAGAGTGCCGAGCACCCCGACTACTGCGGTGATCATGGCGGTGACGGCGGCGGTCATGACTGCGAGATTAATGCGAGGGGACCGGTGCGGTGGCCGATGCGGTGATATCGGCGCGACGACACACCTGCGGTGGCATCGGCACGACGAGGCACATGCGCTGGGGTCGGCGCGATGAGGCACATGCGAGGACGTGGGCGCGATGAGATCCGTGCGACGAGACACGTGCGAGGGGGCGGGTACGGCGCACGGGCCTGCCGGGAGAATCGGGGCGGGAGTGCCCGGGTACGCGGACCTGGGCACACCGGGACGGCCGATCGGACATGATGCCGTCATGACGACGTCGCGGGGCCCCAGACGCCCCCGGAGCGGGACCCGGCCCCTCTTACCGGCCGCCCGGCCGCCGTGGGGACACGGACTGCCGGAACCTGCGGGACCGTACTTCCTCCCCGCCCTCCCACCCGTCCCCGGGCAGCGGGCCGCGCCCCGTGTCCCGCCGCGTGCGGGCGACATGCGCCGCTATCTCGCCGTCGGTCTCGACTGCTACCTCTGCCTGGTCACCGCCGGCCTTCTGGCCCGGCCGTACGTGGACACGGCCGGGGTTCCCGAGACCGCCGGTCTGCTGCTCGGCCCGGCGCTCGCGTTCTCGTTCCTCAATCAGGTGGTCCTGACCGCCGCCGCCGGAGGCGGGGCAGGCAAGCTGATCATGGGGATACGGGTGATCAGACTGCCCGACGCCGGGCGCCCGGGGCCCCGGCTGCTGGTGCGGCGCTGGCTGTACGGGCTGTGCCGGCTGCCGTTGCAGCCGTGGTACGTGCTGCGCTCGTACCTCGCGGGACCCGGCGCCCTCCCCCTCAGCACCTTCTGGACCAGCGGGCACACCGACTCCATGGGCCTGCGCCAGGTCCGGCGCGGCGACCTCGCCGTCCTCCGGACCGCCGCCGCCCCCCACTGAGGCCATCCGCCGCGATCGGCCGCCGGGACACCGCCGATGGACCGGCCCGCCCGCCCGCCGTAGACGGGAGCGGTCCGGCCCGCCCGCCGTCGGCGGCAGGGACCCGCCGGACGGCCGGCGCCCCGCCCGCCCCTTCTCAGGCCGCCGCGTTCTCCGTGATCGTGACCCGGCCCTTGCGGATGGTCGCCAGCCGGGGCGCCCGCCGGGCGATGGCGCTGTCGTGCGTGACCATGATGAACGTCAGGCCGTGCTCCTTCCACATGGTCTCCAGTACCTCCATGACCTCGTCGCGCATCGACTCGTCGAGGTTGCCGGTGGGTTCGTCGGCGAGCAGCACCTTCGGCTGCTTGACCAGGGCTCGGGCGATCGCCACCCGCTGCTGCTGGCCCCCGGACATCTCGCCGGGCAGATGTCCGAGCCGCTCGCCGAGTCCGACCGAGTCCAGTGCCTCGGCGGCCCGCCTGCGCCGCTCGGCCGCCCTGCCGCCGAGCGGTACGAGCGCCGTCTCGACGTTCTCCTGGGCGGTGAGCGTCGGGATGAGGTTGAAGCTCTGGAAGACGAAGCCGATGTTCTGCGCGCGCACCGTGGTGAGTCTGGCCTCGCTGAGCTTCGCGAGGTCGACACCGTCGAGTTCGACGCTGCCGCCCGTGGGGCGGTCGAGGCCGCCGAGCATCTGCAGCAGTGTGGACTTGCCGCCACCGGTGGGGCCCTGGATGACCAGCCGGCCGCCGTCCTCGATGGTCAGGTCGACACCGGCGAGCGCGTTGACGGTGGTCTTGCCGCGCGCATAGCTCTTGGTGACGTCTCTGAGTGTGTACATGGGTCAACTCCTGCGGGAACGGGGTGGGGTGGGATGCCGGGGCCGGCTATGCGACGCGGCGCAGGGCATCGGCGGGGCGCAGCCGGGAGGCCCGCCAGCCACCGAACGCACCGGCGATCAGCCCACCCGCCACGGCCAGCACGACGGCGGTCAGGATGACGGAGAGCGAGACAGGTGCGGTCAGCGCGATGTCGAGCGTCTTGGCCGCGCCCGGTCCGCCCGGTCCGCCCATGAACCGGCCGCCGCCCATGCCGCCGCCCATACCGCCGCCCGAGCCGCCGAGCTGTGCGGTGAGGGTGGGGCTGATGGCGGTCACGGCGTACGCGCCGGCGAGACCGACGGCGATGCCGAGCACCCCGCCCAGCAGTCCGTTGACAAGGGCCTCGCCGACGACCTGGCGGGTGACCCGGCCGCTCTTCCAGCCGAGCGCCTTGAGGGTGCCGAACTCCCGTACGCGGCGGCTGACCGCCGAGGAGGTGAGCAGGCCCGCCACCAGGAAGGCGGCGGCCAGAACGGCGATGGAGAGCCACTTGCCGACGCTGGAGGCCAGGTCGGAGGCGGTGGAGAGGGAGCCGGAGACGGTGTCGGCGAGGTCGGCGGAGGTGGTGACGGTCGTGCCGGGGACGTTCTTCTGGACGGTGGCCTTCACCTGGTCGATCTGCTGCGAGTCCGCGGCCTCCACATAGACCGTGGTGACCTTGTCCTTCGAGTCCGCGAGCTTCTGCGCGGGCGTCAGCGGGATGTAGAGGTTGGCGGCGGCGTCGCCGCTGTCGGCGGTCGAGACCCCGTCCTGCTTGCCGATCGTATCGACGGTGGAGGAGGCCAGCGTCTGGAAGCCCTGGACCAGGACCCGGTCGCTGCTCTGCGTCGCGTCGTCGTCGTTGCCCCTGGCGTCGAAATCGAACTTCGGGCGTCCGTTGCCGGAACCGGGGGCGGCGGCGGCCTTGGTGACCGTCATGTCGGTACCGAGGCCGTACAGCGATTCCAGGACCTTGTCCTGGGCCTTGCTCATGCCGGCGGAGACCGAGCTGACGATGATGACCAGCGCGATGCCCAGGGCAAGTCCCGAGGCGACGACCAGCGCCGTCTTTCTGCGGCGGCGCAGCTCGCGCCGGAGGTAGGTGAAGAACATGGCGCGAGGCTAGGGACGCGTGGTGATGACGGGTTAAAGCCACGATGAGTGCTGGATGAGAACTCCTGCGTACGCCGGAGGCGGCGACACCGCGGGATCCGTGGGATCCGGGTGCCGCCGCCTCCGTACGGGATTCGGGAAGGGACTGCGGGAACTGCGGGAGGGGTGGGTGCCGCGGGTCAGGCCGCGGAGCCCGCCTTCCAGTCGGCCCAGCTCATGTTCCAGCCGTTGAGACCGTTGTCGGGGGTGACGGTCCTGTCCGGCGAGTTCTTGACGATGACCACGTCGCCGACGAGGGAGTTGTTGTAGAACCAGGCGGCGGGCTGGTTGGCGTCGCCCGCGCCCTGCACGTCGGCGAGGCCGACACAGCCGTGGCTGGTGTTGGCGCTGCCGAAGATCGACCGCGCGCCCCAGTAGTTGCCGTGGATGAAGGTGCCCGAGGTGGACAGCCGCATGGCGTGGGGCACGTCCTTGATGTCGTACTCGCCGCCGAAGCCGACGGTGTCACCGTTCATCCGGGTCTCCTTGAACTTCTCGGAGATCACCATCTGCCCGTTGTACGTGGGGTTGGTGGAGGAGCCGGAAGAGATCGGGACGGTCTTGATCGTCTTGCCGTTCTGGGTGACGGTCATCGTCTTGGTGTTGGCGTCGACCGTCGAGACCTGGTTGCGGCCGACCTTGAAGGTGACCGTCTTCTGCTGCACACCGAAGACGCCGTCCGCACCCTCGACGCCGTCCAGCGCCAGCTTCAGCGTGACGGTGGAGCCGCCCTGCCAGTAGCTCTCGGGGCGCAGGTCGAGGCGCTGGGAGTTGAACCAGTGGCCGACGACCTCCTGGCCGCTGCTGGACGTCACGGTGATGCCGTCCTGGACGGCCTTCTTGTCCGTGATCGGCTTGTTGAAGTTGATCGAGACCGGCATGCCGACGCCGACGGTGGAGCCGTCTTCGGGCGTGAAGTTGCCGATGAAGCTGTTGGCGGGCGACACGGTGGTGAAGGAGGAATTCTCGTGCGCCTCGCGGCCCTTGGAGTCCTTGGCCGTCGCGCTGATCTTGTACGTGGTCGAGCGCTCCAGCTGGACGTCGGGCTTCCAGCTCTTGCCGTCGGCGGCGAGCGTGCCCTTGACCGGCGCACCGGCCGTCGTGGTCAGGGTGACCTCGGACAGCGTGCCCTTGGAGACGGTGACCTTGGCGTCGTTGTTGATGCTCGCATTGGTCACGCCGTTCTTCGGCGCGATGGCTATCTGCGCTTCCGACGCGTCCTCGGCGGCCGCCTTGTCGACCTGGGCCGCCTGCGACTTCTTCGAGCCGTCGGCGCCACCGCCGTTGCAGGCCGTGAGCACCAGTACGCCGCCCAGCAGTGCAGACGCGGCCGTCAGGCCCCTGCGCCGCTTGCTTCCCGTCATCACACGCTTCTCCATCGTTGCCGAATCCCCAAAAACCCCGAGCAGAGCCGCCGTCGACCGGCGGAACCCGTCAATGGTCCTAGAACCCATGGAAAGGGTCCTCCGTTCCCCATCCAAGGAAGATGTGGGGAACAACACTCATCGACGCGTACGCGGCAGCGGCGGTTCCCGGCGCCGGTCGCGTATGTGCGACCGGTACGCACCACGGCCCCGGTCCGCCGAGAGCGGGCCGGGGCCGTGGCACATCGCGCCTGCTAGACCCGTTGTCCCGCACCGCCGCTCACGCCGCCGCGCTCGCCGTCTTCCACCCCATTGTGCGGGACGCCGTCGGCGCCCCCCGTACTGTCCCCCTCGCCGTTCTCCTCGTCCTCCTCCTCGGCCTCGTGGACCTCGTAGGCCTCGTCGTCCGCCTCGTCCTCGTCGTCGGGGTCCCAGGAGTCCGGGTCGTGGTCGACGAGCTCGCTGCTCCACGACGCCTGGGCGAGTTCGACCCCCGGCACCCCGCTGACCAGGTCGAACGGGTCGACGAGAGAAGCGAGGGCCTCCGCGCCGTCCTCCCGTACGGCCGCCTCGGCGCGCCGGCGCTCCTCGGCGGAGCCACCACCGAGTTCCCCGTACTCGGCGGCGATGGCCTCCAATGCGGTACCGCTCAGGGCGGCGGGGTCCGTGATCTCCCACACCATGTCGATCCGAAGCCGGACAAAGCGCGCTGACTCAGAAGTGCTCATGCGCCGGAGCGTAAGCGCCCCGCACCTGCGACTTTCCCGCGACCCGCTGCTTTCACTAGCATCGGCGTACAGGCCCGACTCACGGCTGTACAAAGGGGATCGATTCCGTGGCCGCTGCTCGTCGCCCGCTCCTGACCGCCACCGCCGCGGGCACCTTGCTGACCGCCCTGTGGTTCGTGCCCTCCGCCAACGCGACGGACGATCCGGCCGCCGCACCCGGCGCGCGGAGCCGGCCGGCCGGCGCCGACGGGAGCGCCGCGGCCGGTCCGGGGCTCGCCGACACGGGGACCGGGGTCGACACCACCCCGTATCTGATCGGCGGCACGGCGTTCCTGGGCATCGGCGCGGCGCTCGTCACCCACGCGGTACGCCGCTCCGGACCGGCCCCGGTGGGCCGCGCCGACGCCCTGTCCGCCTGATGCGCCCGTTCTTCCGCCGGATCCAGGGTCTTCCGTTCGGATCAGGCCGGACCCCGCGAGCCCGGCGTGATCCGGACGAGAGGCCCTAGTAGGGCTTTGTTAGGTGGTGTCGTAGGTCTGCCATGGGGTGGGTTGTCGGCAGGTGGGGCAGGTCCCGGTCCAGGTGGCTAACAGGTGTT
>NZ_JBHVPX010000003.1:477426-735949 GCF_042887155.1 Streptomyces sp. NPDC057963 | reverse complement strand
AGTGCGGGTCTTGAGGGCATGGAGGTGCCGTTGCGGGTGGCCGTGATGGGCTGTGTCGTCAATGGTCCGGGTGAGGCCCGTGAGGCGGATCTGGGCGTCGCGTCGGGCAACGGCAAGGGACAGATCTTCGTGAAGGGCGAGGTCGTCAAGACGGTGCCCGAGTCGGAGATCGTCGAGACGCTGATCGAAGAGGCCCTGAAGATCGCCGAGGGCATGGACGGCGCGGGGACACCATCGGGGGTTCCCGCCGTCACCGTGAGCTGAAACAGAACCAGAGAGGGCGCCCGAGCGTGACGATTCTGGAAAACATCCGGGGACCGCACGACCTCAAGACGCTGAGCGACGCGCAACTCGGCGAACTCGCCGAGGACATCAGGCAGTTCCTCGTCCGGGCAGTGGCGAGGACCGGCGGTCATCTGGGTCCCAACCTGGGGGTGGTGGAGCTCTCCATCGCGCTGCACCGGGCCTTCGACTCGCCCGTGGACCGCATCCTGTGGGACACCGGGCACCAGAGCTATGTGCACAAGCTGCTCACCGGGCGCCAGGACTTCTCCAAGCTCCGCGGCAAGGGGGGCCTCTCCGGCTACCCCTCCCGCGAGGAGTCCGAGCACGACGTCATCGAGAACTCGCACGCCTCGACCGTCCTCGGCTGGGCCGACGGCATCGCCAAGGCCCACCAGGTGCTGGGGCGGAGCGACCACGTCGTGGCCGTCATCGGTGACGGTGCCCTCACCGGCGGAATGGCCTGGGAGGCGCTGAACAACATCGCGGCGGCGCGGGACCGGCCGCTGATCATCGTGGTCAACGACAACGAGCGTTCGTACGCCCCGACGATCGGCGGCCTCGCCAATCACCTCGCCACCCTTCGAACCACCGACGGATACGAACGCTTCCTCTCCTGGGGCAAGGGAGTGCTCCAGCAGACGCCGGTCATCGGACAGCCGTTGTACGAGTCGCTGCACGGCGCGAAGAAGGGCTTCAAGGACGCCTTCGCCCCGCAGGGCATGTTCGAGGACCTCGGGCTCAAGTACGTCGGGCCGATCGACGGGCACGACATCGCGGCCGTCGAATCCGCCCTGCACCGGGCGAAGCGCTTCCACGGCCCGGTGCTGGTGCACTGCCTCACCGAGAAGGGGCGCGGCTATCCGCCCGCGCTCCGGGACGAGGCCGACCGTTTCCACACCGTGGGCGCGATGGACCCGCTGACCTGCGCACCGCTCGTGCCGACGGGAGCGCAGTCCTGGACCTCGGTGTTCGGGGACGAGATCGCCGAGATCGGCGCGGAGCGGCCGGACGTCGTGGCCATCACCGCGGCGATGCTGCACCCCGTCGGGCTGACCAGGTTCGCCGAGGCGTTCCCCGACCGGGTCTGGGACGTCGGGATCGCCGAGCAGCACGCCGCGGTCTCCGCAGCGGGACTCGCCACCGGCGGACTGCACCCGGTCGTCGCCGTCTACGCCACCTTCCTCAACCGGGCCTTCGACCAGCTGCTGATGGACGTCGCACTGCACAGGTGCGGGGTGACCTTCGTCCTCGACCGGGCCGGGGTCACCGGACCCGACGGGGCCTCGCACAACGGCATGTGGGACATGTCGGTGTTGCAGGTGGTCCCCGGACTGCGGATCGCCGCCCCGCGCGACGCCGGCGAACTGCGCGCCCAGCTCCGTGAGGCCGTGGACGTCGACGACGCACCCACCGTGATCCGGTTCCCCAAGGAATCGGTGGGGGAGCCGGTCCCGGCCGTCGGCCGGATCGGCGGCATGGACGTGCTGCACCGGGCGGACGGTGCCGATGTGCTGCTCGTGGCCGTCGGTGTGCTCGCTCCGGTCTGCCTGGGCGCCGCCGAACTGCTGGCGAGCGGCGGCATCCGCTGCACCGTCGTCGACCCGCGCTGGGTCAAACCGGTCGACGAACAGCTGGCACCGCTCGCCGCACGGCACCGGCTGGTCGCCGTCGTCGAGGACAACAGCCGTGCGGGGGGCGTCGGTTCGGCCGTCGGGCAGGCGCTGCGGGATGCCGGGGTCGACGTACCGCTGCGGACGTTCGGCATCCCCGAGCAGTTCCTCGGCCACGGCAAGCGCGCCGAGGTGCTGGCCGACATCGGGCTCACACCGGTCGAGATCGCCGGGCGGATCAGCGCGGCACTGGCCGCCAAGGAAGCAGCGACAAGGACCGAGGAGAGCGGGGCATGAAGGACGACGGGCCGAAGGGCTTCGATCTGGCGCAACTCCTCGCCGAGCGCGGCGCCGAGCGCTACGAGCTGCACACGAAGCACCTCAATCACCAGCTGCCCCGCATGCTGCGCACCATCGGCTTCGACAAGGTCTACGAACGGGCCGAGGGCGCGCACTTCTGGGACGCGGAGGGCAACGACTACCTCGACATGCTCGCCGGATTCGGGGTGATGGGCCTCGGTCGGCACCACCCCGTCGTACGCAAGGCCCTGCACGACGTCCTCGACGCGTCGCTCGCCGACCTCACCCGCTTCGACTGCCAACCGCTGCCCGGACTGCTGGCCGAGAAGCTGCTCACACACAGCCCGCACCTGGACCGGGTCTTCTTCGGCAACAGCGGTACGGAGGCCGTCGAGACCGCCCTGAAGTTCGCCCGGTACGCCACGGGCAGGCCCAGGATCCTCTACTGCACCCACGCCTTCCACGGGCTGACGACCGGATCGCTCTCGGTCAACGGGGAGAGCGGATTCCGGGACGGCTTCGCACCACTGCTGCCGGACACCGCCATCGGACTCGGGGACCTTGACGCACTGAGGCGTGAGCTGACCCGCGGCGACGTGGCGGCACTGGTCGTCGAGCCGATCCAGGGCAAGGGCGTCCACGCCGCGCCGCCCGGCTTCCTGCGGGCTGCGCAGGAACTGCTGCGCAAGCACAGGGCGCTGCTCGTCGCCGACGAGGTGCAGACCGGCCTCGGGAGGACCGGCGACTTCTACGCCTACCAGCACGAGGAGGGTGTCGAACCCGATCTGGTCTGTGTGGCCAAGGCCCTCTCCGGCGGCTACGTGCCGGTCGGGGCGACTCTCGGCAAGGACTGGATCTTCAAGAAGGTCTACTCGTCGATGGACCGGGTCCTGGTCCACTCCGCGAGCTTCGGCTCCAACGCCCAGGCGATGGCTGCCGGGCTCGCGGTCCTCGCGGTGATGGAGGACGAGGAGATCGTCGCGGGCGCGCGCCGCACCGGTGACCTGCTGCGCGAGCGGCTGACCGCGCTGGTCGGCCGCTATGAGCTGCTGCACGAGGTGCGCGGGCGCGGGCTGATGATCGGCATCGAGTTCGGCCGGCCGTCGTCACTGAAGCTGCGCAGCCGCTGGACCGTGCTGCAGGCGGCCCGCAAGGGCCTCTTCGCGCAGATGGTGGTGGTGCCCCTGCTCCAGAAGCACCGCATCCTCACCCAGGTCTCGGGAGATCACCTCGAAGTGATCAAACTGATTCCGCCACTGGTGATCGGGGAGCCCGAGGTCGACCGGTTCGTCACGGCGTTCACCGCGGTCATGGACGACGCGCACAGCGGCGGCGGGCTGATGTGGGACTTCGGCAGGACCCTGGTGAAGCAGGCCGTCGCCAACCGCTGACCCCGCGGGCCCTTCCGGCTTCACGCTGTTTGCCTCGGAGGCAAGAAATTTGCCTCCGAGGAAAAATCCTGGCCCAATGGGTACATGAACACTCCAGACGGAGGGGTGGCCGACGAGCTGCCCGAGGTCGCGCCACGACTGCGTGACCTGCGCCGCGGCCGTGGTCTCACCCTGGAGACCGCCGCCCAGCGGGCGGGGCTGTCGCCCGCCCATCTTTCCCGGCTCGAAACGGGCCGTCGGCAGCCTTCGCTGCCGATGCTCCTCGGTCTTGCCAGGATCTACGGTACGACGGTCTCCGAACTGCTCGGCGAGACGCCCCCCGAACGGGAGGCGATCATCCGCGGCGGGAAGTTCGAGGGGGCCGAGGCCGACGGCTGGATGTACCAGCAGGCCGGCGGCTCGGGCCGGGCGATGCAGGCGCTGCGCGTCCGGGTTCCGTACGGGGCGGAGGGTGATCTCGTCCGCGTCCACCCCGGCGAGGAGTGGCTGTACGTGCTCATCGGGCACCTCCGGGTCACGCTCGGCGAGACCGTGCACGATCTCGCCCCCGGTGACAGCGCGCACTTCGACTCGCTCACCCCGCACCGCATCACGGCCGTCGACCGCGACGGTGCCGAGCTGCTCTTCGTCCATACCCTGCTGCAGAGCCCCGCCGCCGAGCTGTGTCTCGGCAGCGGCATCCACCGTCGCTGACCGGCCCGTCCGGTCGTCAGAGAGGACCGTCATGTCCGATTCAGAGAACTTCGACCCGCTCGGGTCCAACAAGAACTACGAGGCCCAGGAGCGGAAGTTCCCGCGCGGCGTGGTGATCCGGCTGTTCGCCTACCTCATCGCCGGACACATCTTCGCGGCCTTCCTCTACCTGCTCTTCGCGGTGGCCGGCAAGGGCTGACCACCGCCGCCCGGCGGTTCGCGCTACGCCTCGTCCAGAAGCCGGCCGCGCAGCCGCTCCCGGGTCTCGGGGGCAAGCTTCAGCCCCTCGGAGAAATAGCGGTCCGTGCTGCCCCAGGTCTCCTCGATGGTGGCGAAGGCCGCGGCCAGATAGTCCGCATGGGCACCGAAGAGCGGATTGAGCAGCTCCATCACCTCGGCCGACATGCCCTCCGCCGAGGTGTCGCTGCGCCGGACCTTGTAGCGGCGGTGGGCGTCGTTGGACTTCAGGTAGTCGGCCTCGATGGCATCGCGCTCGACGCCGACCGCGAGCAGTGACACGGCGATCGACAGACCGGCCCGGTCCTTGCCCGCCGCACAGTGCATCAACGCGGGAACGCCGTCCTCGGCCAGGGCGTGCAGGACCCGGCTGTGCTCGGCTGTGCGGTCCCGGATGATCGAACGGTACGAGGTGATCATGCGGTTCGCCCCCTTGCCGTCCGCGAGGACCGAGCGCAGCTGATCGAGGTCGCCGTCGCGGACCATCCGCCAGAATTCCGCGCCGTCGGCCGGGTCGGAGAGCGGAATGCTGACATTCCGTACGCCGGGCAGCTCCACGTCCAGGCCGTCGAGCCGGTGGTCGGCCGCATTGCGGAAGTCGAAGACCGTGCGCAGACCGAGGCCGCCGAGAAAGAGCGTGTCCTCGGCGGTGGCGTGCGCGAGGTGACCACTGCGGAAGAGCCGCCCGTACCGCACCCGCCGGCCGTCGACGGTGGGCAGTCCGCCCACGTCGCGGAAGTTGCGGACGCCCGCCAGCTCGGGTTCCGTCGACGGGATCCGGGGCAACTGCTGCGTCACAGTGTCCTGCCTTTCTTGATGTCTCCTGGAGTGTCTGGCGCCGACGCGAGCCGTCGGCAAGGCCACTTCCGCGACGATACGACATTGATTCCTCAGGCAATCATCTCGGCCCATGGTTGTCGATACCCCGGCGAACCCCCGTGCCCCCGCGGTGAATCGGTCCGCCGAATTCCTCGCCGGACCGTTGCCCACTCACCCGGCGATGGTTGATGATGTGCGGAACTGTTGGAATGTGGGGGCAAGATGATCGAGACTGGCGACAAGGGCCGGACCTGGCTGCTCACCGGGGCGAGCAGCAGCTACGCACTGCGACTCACCGAGCGGGACGAACTGGTCCATCTGCACTGGGGGCCGCGGATCTCCCTGGCCGCTGCCGAGGCGCTGGCCGCGGCGCCGGAGCAGCCCGCCAGGGGCTTCGAGTCCCCGCTCGACGGCCACGAGGAGTACCCCGTGGAGGGCGGCCCCCGGTTCGTCCGCCCGGCTCTCTCGGTGCGTACCCCGGAGGTCCGCGGTACCGAGTGGGCCTTCTCCGGCGCCGCGGTGGACGGGGACGAACTCCGTATCGGCTTCACCGACTCCGTGCACCGGCTCGCGCTCACCCTGCACTACCGGATGCGGGACGACTCCGATGTCGTCGAGCGCTGGGCCACCGTCGCCCACGCCGGGGCGGACGGTCCGCCGCTGGAGCTGCTGCGCGCCGACGCGGCCGCCTGGGCGCTGCCGGCCCGCGACGCCTGGCGGCTGAGCCGGCTGCACGGCCGCTGGGCGGCGGAGTCGCGGCTCGCCCGGGCGGAGCTGATGTACGGCGAGAGCGTCATCTCCAGCAGGCGCGGCCACACCGGGCACCAGTACCTGCCGTGGGTCGCACTCGACGCCGACGGAGCGGCGACCGAGGAGAGCGGCGAGGTGTACGGCTGCGCGCTCGGCTGGTCCGGGTCGTGGCGGATCTCCGTGCAGCGGCTTCCCGACGGACTCGTGCAGATCACCGGCGGCGCAGGCCACGACGAATCGGGGCTGCTGCTGCTCATGCCGGGAGAGTCATACACCACGCCGGTCTTCGCCGGTCTGTGGAGCGGGGAGGGATTCGGCGGGGCGAGCCGTGCCTGGCACGCGTGGCAGCTGGCCCATGTGATCCCGGACGCCTCGAGTCCCCGGCCGGTGCTCTACAACTCCTGGGAGGCGACGGGCTTCGACATCGCGCAGGACCAGCAGCGTGCCCTCGCCGAGCGTGCCGCCGCGATGGGCGTGGAACTGTTCGTCGTGGACGACGCGTGGTTCGGGCAGCGCACCAGCGACCGGGCGGGGCTCGGTGACTGGACACCGAATCCGGACCGCTTTCCCGCCGGGCTCAAGCCGCTCGCCGACGAAGTCCACGGTCTCGGCATGCAGTTCGGTATCTGGGTCGAGCCGGAAATGGTCAATGCCGACAGCGATCTCCATCGCGCGCACCCCGACTGGGTGCAGCACTTTCCCGGGCGGAAGCGGACCGAGTTCCGTAATCAACTGGTGCTCAATCTGGCCCGCGCCGATGTGCAGGAATATCTCTGGGAACAACTGGACGCACTGCTCTCCAGCGCGCCCATCGACTACGTGAAATGGGACTTCAACCGCTCCTTCACCGACGCCGGCTGGCCGGGCGAGGAATATCCGCAGAAGCTCTGGATCGAGCATGTCGACGCCCTGTACGCGTTGATCGACCGTCTCCGGGCCGCGCACCCCTCGGTCGCCTTCGAGTCCTGCTCCGGCGGTGGCGGCCGGGTCGACCTGGGGATTCTGTCCCGTACGGACCAGGTGTGGACCTCGGACAACACCGACCCGCTCGACCGCCTCGCCATCCAGGAGGGCTTCGGCCAGATCCATCCGGCTCGGGTGATGGCCGCGTGGGTCACCGACAGCCCGAATACCCAGCTCAACGGCAGGGTCAGTTCACTGCGCTTCCGCTTCGTGAGCGCGATGGCGGGCGTGCTCGGGGTCGGTGGGGACCTCGCCGAGTGGAGCGAGGAGGAGCTGGCCGAGGCGCGGGCCTGGGTGGAGCTCTACAAGGAGATCCGGCCGGTGGTGCAGCACGGCGCGCTGTACCGGCTGCGCGCCCCGCGCGGTGGTCTCAGTGCGGTCCAGTACGTCCAGGGGGACGAGATCGTGGTCCTGACGTGGCTGGAGGCGCAAAGGTACGGGGAGCTGCCTCCGGCCCTGCGACTGTGCGGACTCGACCCCGCGGCGACGTACACCTGCCGTGACACGGGGGCGGTGCACCACGGCTCGGCACTGCTCCATCAGGGGCTGCACACCGGGCTCCGGGGGGATCTCGACGCAGGGGTGCTGAGGCTCCGACGCGCACGATGAGCACGAAATGTCCGTAATAGGTGCATTTGGTCAAACTTGCCCTGTCCGTACGGGAGATGATCGCGCTCTCGTGAGCGGAATCATATCCGTGACGGTGTGTACCGACGGGGCGGTCGGCCATTCCCTGCGCGGCACGGAAAGGCAAGATCCTTAATCCACGGAGTGTGACCGGAATTCCGCGCCGATTTCCTGGCGCGGATTCCGGCGTGGAACCAGTGGCTTGTTCTCGCCGTCCCGACTCGCTTACGGTCACCGTCAATCCGGATGGACCGCCTAATCCTGCCGCCGTCCGGAATTCACATCCACTCATCGTGTGGCAGGAGCGGGGGAACCAGGTAGGCCGCCGTCCGGAGAAATCCGGCCGGCTCGGGGTGAAGCCGCGCTCGCCGCGGCCGGGCATCTCCAGCCCGAACCCGACAGCTCACCTCGCAGGCGCCGGAGAGGAAGCACGTCATGCCCATATCGGGTAAGCACCGTCATACGAAGGCCGGCACCATCGCCCGTGGCATCGCCGCCGCAGGCGCCGGTGGAGCCGTCATCGCACTGCCGTTGTTCGGCGCCACGGGTGCCAACGCCGCGGAGCAGGCCGCCCCGGCCGCCGCCCCGCAGTCGGCCTCCGCCGTCGCGCACGCCGCCCCGGCCAAGCCGATCGCGCAGAAGCAGGCCGCCACCACGACGTACTCCGTCGTCTCCGGCGACTGGCTGTCGAAGATCGCCGCCGACCACAAGATCGAGGGCGGCTGGCAGAAGCTGTACCAGGACAACCGCGCGGTCGTCGGCGACGACCCCGGCCTGATCTTCCCGGGCATGAAGCTGACGCTCGGCGGCAAGGCGGCGGACCACTCCGCGCCCACCGGCGCGGGCGCGGCCCTCCCGTCGAAGGCCCCCTCGGCTCCCTCGTCGGCGGCGGAGAAGTCCGCCCCGGCAAAGACTGCCCCGGCAAAGACTGCCCCGGCGAAGTCCGCCCCGGCCAAGGCCTCGGCGGTCACGGAGTCCAAGACCTCCGCCACGGCCGGTCGGAGCACCGGCTCCGGCTACGCGCACCCGGTCCCCGGCAACCACACCACCGGTTACCGCGCCTCCGGCTCCAACTGGTCCAGCGGCAGCCACACCGGGATCGACTTCCCCGTCTTCACCGGCACCAGCGTGAAGGCCATCACCTCCGGCACCGTCGTCACCGCCGGCTGGGGTGGCGCCTACGGCAACCAGGTCGTCATCAAGCACGCCGACGGCCACTACTCGCAGTACGGCCACCTGTCCTCGCTCTCCGTCTCGGCGGGCCAGTCCGTGAGCACCGGTCAGCAGATCGGCCTCTCCGGCTCGACCGGCAACGCCACCGGACCGCACCTGCACTTCGAGGTCCGCACCGGTCCGGGGTACGGCTCGGACATCAACCCGATCGCCTTCCTGGCTTCGCACGGCGTCTACGTCTGAGCCGGACGGACGGGCAGCTGAGCAGCACGGCATGACCTGAGCAACACGGAAGGGGCGGTGCGCGGCGGCGCACCGCCCCTTCTGCTTATTCCCCCTTTACCAAGATCTGACCGGGTGGTCTATCTCACCAACCGTCAACCCCTTATTACGGTCGCGTAGGTCACATTCGGCAGTGCAGGATGGGCGTTTGTGGCAGACGATTCGAGAAAAAATCAACGTGGCGTCATCAACCGACATGGTGTCATCGGGTCGTACGCAGCGATTGGCGACAGTTTCACCGAAGGGGTGGGCGACCCCGGTCCGGACGGGGCCTTCGTCGGCTGGGCGGACCGATTCGCGGTACTTCTCGCGGACCAGCTCCCTGACCCCGATGCGGAATCGAGCACCGAGGCTTCCGCACACGGGAATTTCAGATATGCCAATCTCGCCGTACGCGGACGCCTCCTCGACCAGATCGTCGAGGAGCAGGTGCCGCGCGCCAAGGAGCTCGCACCCGACCTGGTGAGCTTCTGCGCGGGCGGCAACGACATCATCAGGCCCGGCACCGACCCCGACGACGTGGCCGAGCGCTTCGAGCGCGCGGTCGCCGAGCTGACCGAATCGGTCGGCACCGTGATGGTCACCACCGGCTTCGACACCCGTGGCATCCCCGTGCTGCGCCATCTGCGCGGCAAGATCGCCACCTACACCGCCCATGTGCGGGCCATCGCCGACCGCTACGACTGCCCGGTCCTCGACCTGTGGTCGCTGCGATCCGTCCAGGACAGGCGTGCCTGGGACGACGACCGGCTCCATCTGTCGCCCGAGGGACACACCAGGGTCGCGCTGCGCGCCGCCCAGGTCCTCGGCCTCGACGTGCCGGCCGACCCCGACCAGGAATGGCCCCCGCAGGCACAGCGCGGCACGCTCGAAGTACGGCGTGACGACATCCACTGGGCGCGCGAGTACCTGGTGCCGTGGATCGGCCGACGGCTGCGCGGCGAGTCCTCCGGCGACCATGTCGAGGCCAAGCGGCCCGACCTGCTGCCTCTCTAGACGGGGCCGCGGCCGTGGTGTCCTCGCTCGCCGGACGGGCCTGAGCCCCGGGCCCGTCCGGCGGCTCCGGCCCGTCCGGCGAGGGAAGACAGCGGTGGCGCCGGTATCCGCTCCAGCACCCCGCCCGCGAAGACGTCGTACAGCGGCAGCGTCTCCAGATGCACATAGCCGATGTGGCAGTCGCAGACGGCCAGCGGACAGGCGCGTGGGCCGAGCGAGCGCCGGTAGCTGCCGTCGTAGAGATTGCCGAGTTCCGCCGGGACGAAATGACAGCGCCGCACCGTGCCGTCGCCGTCCACCGACACGACCGACTCGCCCGTCCGGCAAGGCAGCCCCGCCGACCGGTGCGGATGCCGGCTGTACGGGAAGAGCGGGTCGATCGCCGTCCAGCGGTCCGCCTCCTCGTCCGTATAGGTGTGCCCCTCCGCGGCGTTCACCCAGAGGTAGACCTCGTCGGGCAGCGCGGCACGCAGCCGCCGAGCCTCGTCGAGATGGTCGTCGAGCCCGACGACACCCACGCTGTGGCGAATGCCCAGCGCGGCCAGCTCCCCGCACCTGCCGACGAACCGCTCGTACGGCGTCTGCCCCGGGTGGTACGTGCACCACAGCGCGATCTTCTCGCGGCCGGCGTCCCCGGCCTCCGCCAGCCAGCCCGTGCGGCCGCTGAGATTGGTCTGGATCGCGACCCGGCCGATGTGCGGCAACTGCGCCAGCTCGACCAGCGCGCGCCGGTACCAGGAGCGCACCAGGCCCTCGCCCCACGGGGTGAACAGGACCGAGATCCGGTCACCGGTCTGCGCCGCGGCCCACGCGGTGAACCGCTCCAGCGCGGCGCGGTCGGCGCGCAGTTGCTCCCGGCTGTCGCGCCTCTTGGCGAACGGGCAGTAGGGGCAGTCGTAGTCGCAGGAGGCGAGCGGACCGCGGTAGAGGATGGTCAGGTCCACGGGCGCGCTCACTTCAGTTCGTACGCGGCCATCGCGGCCCGCACATCGGGGGAGAAGAGTTCCGGGCCCAGGGCGTCGGAGTGCGCCAGGCCCTCGGGGGAGAGCCGCAGCAGCCCGGACGCCCCGGCCGTCGCGTCGAGCCAGCCGCGCGCCTCGAACCGGGCCAGTTCGGCCGGGAAGTCGTCGGCCGGGGAGGCGCCGAACCGCTCCCGGTAGTCGGCCAGTCGCAGCCCCTTGGCCTGGAGCACCGACTGGAGGAGGTGGCGCCGGCGCGCTTCGTCGCCGTCGGCATACCGCCCGACCTCGGCGCGCGAGAAGTCCTCGGTGGCCGTGTACGTGTCGATGATCGCCCGGACCTCCCGCATCTCCACGGCGTAGTCGAAGGAGTAGTGCAGCCGCGTGGTGTACGAGCGGGCGCCGCACCCCAGGCCGATCATGCCGTCGGTCTGGCAGGCGTAGTCGTCGGGGCCGTCCGTCCGCGGGGCGTCCGCGCGGCGGAACATCCGCATGGACACCTGCTCGTAGCCGTGCGCGAGGAGGTGGTCGCGGCCCGCGCGGTACAGCCGCAGCCGCTGCTCGTCCCAGGCGGCGTCCGCCGCCGCCTCGCCGTCGGCGCCGAGCCGCCCGAGACCGGTCAGCGGACGCACGTACAGCGGGTAGAGGTACAGCTCCTCCGGCCGCCAGCCGAGCGCCGCGTCGAGCGAGGTGCGCCAGCTCTCCTCGGTCTGCCCGTCGATGCCGTAGATCAGGTCGATGTTGAGGATCGGGATCCGGGTCTCCCGTATCCGGTCCAGTGCCGCCTCCACATCGGCCCGCCGCTGCGGTCGCACGGCCGCACGCGCCTCCGCTTCGACGAAGCTCTGCACTCCGATGCTGATCCTGGTCGTACCGCGGTCGGCGAGCACGGCCAGCCGGTCGGCCGTCGCGGTCGACGGCGACGTCTCGACCGACAGCGGAACGGCCCGCAGATCGGCGCCCATCCGCTTCTCGGCGATGTCGCAGAGCCGTTCCAGCTCCGCCGCGGTCAGGAACGTCGGAGTGCCCCCGCCGAACGCCGCCGCGGCGAACCGCACCGGCTCCGCGTCGCCCAGCGCGTCCCGGACCGCGGTGGCCTGCCGGTCCAACGCGTCGAGATAGCGGGTCGTCAGCTCGTCGGGGGCACCGATCCGGGTGAAGAGATTGCAGAAGCCGCAGCGGACCTCGCAGAACGGTATGTGGAGATAGAGCGAGAGCGCGTCCTTGCGCTCGGCCGTCCACAGCTCGCGCAGCGCCGGCCGCTCGGCGAGCGGGCGGTAGGCCGTCTTGTGCGGATAGGCGTAGACGTAGCTCTGGTACGGGCGGGTGGACCGCGCGACGGTCGTGGTGCGGCTCATGGTGCGGTGGCCCCCGGTTCCAGGAAGAAGTGCGCGTAGGGAACGGTCCAGACGGACTCGTGGCCGAGCCGGTGACCGGTGTAGCCGTCGTCCCCGTACGCCGTGCCGTGGTCGGAGCAGACGATGGTGAAACAGCGGCGGCGGCTGCTCGCGGCGGCGAAGAGCCGGCCGATGTGGGCGTCGACGTACTCCAGCGCGGCGGCGTGGGTGGCACGGGAATCGCCCGCCTCGCGAGTGGCCCCCGGCTGGTGGAACCAGTTGGGCTGGTGCAGGGCGGACACGTTGACGAAGAGGAACAGCCGCTGCTCGGCGGGGAGTTCGGCGACGACCCGCTCGGCACGGGCCACCTGCGCCTCGAAGGAGCTCGGCGACGCCACACCGAACTCCGGTTCCCAGTGGCTCTCCTGGAACATGCCGGGCAGCACGGAGCCCAGTGGTCCCTGCCGGTTGAAGAAGCCGACGCCGCCCACGCACACGGTGCGGTATCCCGCGCCGGCCAGGCCGGACAGCAGATCGGGGGTGTCGAAGACAAAGGTGCCCGAAGCGGTGGACTCACTGCCCGCGAAACGCGCCGCGAACAGCCGGGGGTGCGGCCCCGGGCCGGCCGGCGTCGGTAGGAATCCAGCGAAGATCGCCTGGTGGGAGGCGTAGGTGAAGCTGCCGGGCGCATGCCGCTTCTCCCAGACACCGCCCGGCAGATGGCGCGCCAGATGAGGGATGCGCCCGGCGGCGGCGAGCTCCGCCGCCACGTCGTAGCGCAGTGTGTCGAGGGTGACGAGCAGAAGGTCGTGGCTGCCCACGACCTCGCTCATGTCCGGGTTCCGGGCCTCCGCGAGAGCGGGCACGGTGTCAGGGAGTGGCGGCTGCACGGTGGTTCCTTGCTCTGTTCAGTACGGCGGCGACCTGCGCCGCATAGGTGTCCCGGCCCTCGGCGCCGCTGCCGGGAAGTCCGGTCAGCCGCGGAAGCAGATCGCCGAAGGCGTTGACCTCGCCGACGGCGAAGCGCCGCCAGCCGGTCGCGGGCAGCAGATCGACGCCCACGCACAGCGTGTCCGGGAAGCACGCCGCGGCCCGTTCGCACATGGCCAGGGCCTCGGCCCAGCTGCCGCCCGCGGCCTCGACGGCCGCGCGGACGTCGTCGAGACTGCCGCGCGCGCCGCCGAGGTGGAGATTGGTCATGGGGGAGTGACTGGTGCGCACGACGGCATGGGTGGCCCGGCCCGCCACCACCACGACCCGCAGGTCCGCCGCCCGCCCCTGCTGGGTGGCCTTGGGCAGCCAGCGCTCGATGTGCAGTCCGTCCGGTGCGAGCGTGTCGACGATCGCCGCGACCTCCCGCTCCGTCGTACAGCGGCGCACCCGCAACGAGTTGTGGAGCCGGCCCGCCGGGTCCCGCTCCACCGATGTGGTGGCCCTGACCCGGCCGGGCCCGGCCGTCTCCACGGCCAGGACCCCCGAGGCGGACGAGCCGTGCGCGAGCTTCACGAAGGCCCTGGGCATGCGGTGGGCCGTCATCCGCTCGCGTACGTCCGCCCAGTCACGCACCGCGGGCGCCGCGGCCCCCGAAGTCGGCGAGGCCGGTACGCGCACTCCGGCGCCGTCCAGCACGGCGTGGCAGAGCCGCTTGTCGAAGAGCACCGCGACATCGCCGGGGTCGTCGAGCAGCACGGCGCCGGCAGCGGCGGCCGCCCGTGCCACCGCCCGTACGGCCTCGGTGAACCGGGCGTACCACAGGGCGGTCCCCTCGACCCTGGTCGGATCCTCGACCGCCCGGAGCAGCCGCTCCACCTCGGCGTCCTCGCCGGGCGAGTCCATCCGTACGGTCTCGCCCGGCCGGAAGGCGGCCTCGCCGCGCAGGACGTCCAGCCAGGGCACGACGCGCGCCGCCGGCAGCCCGGCGGCGCGCACGGCGTCCTGGAAGAGTGCGACCCGGCGGTTCCCGGGCACACCCACGACGGCGAAGCGCGGCGCCGGGCCGGCGGTACTACTCGCTGACGGCGACATAGCGGTCGTCGTCCTCTTCCGGATCCCAGTACTCGACCTCGTCGATCTCACCGTTCACCCGATCGGAACCGAGCAGGTTCCTGAGGCGGTCCATCAGCGAGGCGCTGATGTAGTGGTGGTGCAGATCCAGCGAGGCGAGATGGGTGAGCGGCTGGCCCGAGAGCAGCGCTTCGGCGCCCTCGTCACTCAGGGTCCCCATCGCGAGGGAGAGCGACTCCAGCTGGGCGACGACCGGAGCGGAGGCCACCGCGGCCGCGATCTCGTCCTGGATCTCGCTGTTCTGCAGCCCCAGATGGCGCAGGGCGGGGAACGCCGCGCCGGACAGCAACGGGGCGAGGTCCCCGACCGTCGCGTCCCCACCGTATTCGCTGACACCGAGCCAGAGTTCGAGGTGTTCCAGTGCGGGCAGCTCCGAGGCTCCGACCGCCCGCACGACGGCGGAAGGCAGACCGCCAGACTCGAACCGCAGCTTCTTGAGCGACTCGTGCCGAACCGGCCGCAGATCGAGTGACGTCCGGCCCTCGATCCGGTTGCCGCAGCCGCGTACCGTCAGCTCCTCCAGCTGTTCGAACGCCTCGATCAGCGGCGTGATGTCGGACATGACCAGCCACGACAGCTCGCACTCCTCGCTGACGACATCGGCGAGGAAGAGCGCCCGCAGGGCCGGGAAGCGGTCCGCGTGGGCGGTCAGCAGCTCGATGACCGGGGCGACGGACTCGTAGTCGTTGTGCCACCAGGGGCCGATCAGCAGGGCCCGGACACATGAGGTGTCGACCGTGGCCAGGAAGTGCTGCCAGAGTGCGGGGAACGCCGGATCGCCGTCCCAGTCGCTCTGCAGCCGCCAGGCGACCGAGTCGGCGGCCGGGAGGGGCTCGGTGCGGGCCCCGTCAGGTCCCGGCAGGGTCAGGACGGGAAGACCGTGAAACGTCTCGGGGTGTTCGATGTCGGTCATCGCCCCTCACTCCGAAACCGCGGTGTAGCGGCCTTCGGCACCGCGGTCGCCCCAGGGTTCCGAGCGTTCCGACACATCGACCCGCACGCCGTGCGGCTCCAGTGCCTGAGTGATCCGGCGTTCCATCGGCTCGGTCATGAAGTGGTGGTGCAGATCGAGCCGTTCGAGATGGGTGAGCGGCTGGCCGTCCAGCAGCGCCGCCCCGCCCTCGTCGCCCAGCGTGCCGTTCGACAGGTCGAGGACGCGCAACTGGGCGACGACCGGGGCGCCCGCGACGGCGGTCGCGATCTCGTTCTGCAGCTCGCTGTTGCGCAGGCCGAGGTGGGTGAGCCGGGGAAAGCGGGAGCCGGACAGCAGCGGCACCAGGTCCGCCACATCCGCATCGCCTCCGTACGCGGAGACGCCGAGCCAGAGGTCGAGCCGCTCCAGCGCGGGCAGTTCGCTGTCCAGGATGCCGCGGATCACACCGACCGGAAGGCCACCGGTCTCGATGGTCAGCGAACGCAGCCGTTCGTGCTTCGCGGGGGAGAACACCAGCTCCGAGCCGCCGCGCACCCCCAGTTCGAGGAGACCCGGGAACGTCTTCAGCAGTGCGGTGACATCCGACTGCTCGATCCAGGAGATCTCGTTCTCCTCCAGGATCATGTCGCCGACGAAGACCGCCTCCAGCGAGGTGAGCCGGTCGGCCGCGGCGATGACCAGATCGATCGGGTAGGACGACGTCTCCTCGTACGACTCGCCCCACTGACCGATGATCAGCGCACGGACCCCGGCCGGGTCGACCGCCTTGAGGAACGCCTCGAACGCTTCCTCCCAGGTCATCTCGCACTCGTCGTCGTACGGATCGACCGAGATGCGCCAGGCCGCCGCATCGGCGGCCTGAGCGGGCGCCTCACCCGTCGCGTGCTGGAAGTCGACCGCGGGAAGGCCGAGCAACTCGTGCAGATGGTCCACACCGGACATGACCATGAGCTCCTGGTACTGGGGGACAGCTGATGTCTGCAAGGTTTATCAAGCCGCACTGACAACGGCGCGACCGGGACCGTGCGCGACGGCCCCGCCTCCGCCCGCCGGATCCGGCTGCCGCTCGATTGTCAGACCCCTCCCTTAGCGTTTTCCTCGTGGTCGGCACAGCGGGTGCGGCCACGGAGGGGAGACGTCTGTGTACCGGCAGGGCGATGTACTGATCGTGTCGTTGGAGGAGTCGGCGGTGCCCGCGCACCTCGTGGACGCGCCGGGTGAACCGAGGGACGGCCGGGGGCGCATGATCCTCGCGCTGGGCGAGGTCACCGGCCACGCCCATGCGGTTCAGGGGCCGGGCCGGCTGATGCGCGAGGCGGGGGCCTTCGGACCGATGCTGCTCCACCTCCCCGAAGGCGGGCGGGTGGTGCACGAGGAGCACGCGGCGATACCGCTGTCGAAGGGCTGGTACCGCGTGGTGCGTCAGCGGGAGTACGCGCCAGGGGCGATCCGCATCGTCGCGGACTGAGCGGCCTGAGCGGGCTGAGCGGGCTGAATGGACCGAGCGGGCTCACGCGGCCGGGCGTGGCGAGCAGGAGCGGTACCTCGGTGGTCCGGAGCGCACTGAATCGCCGCTGGACACGAATGCATCGGCTCTGCGAGACGCACAACACCGAGACGCACAACACCGAATCGCGAAACGGCGAAACGCACAACACCGAAACGCGAAACGGCGAGACGCACAACACCGAAACGCACGACACCGAACACAGGATTCAGGGGACGGGGAAGACCGATGCAGTACGTGGACTCATGGCGGGCCGTGGCGGCGGCGACCGGTACGGCGGACCGGGCCGCGGCCGAGGACGGGCTCCGGCTCGCCTACCGCGGCGCAGGACTCGCCGAGCCGGAGCAGATCGTCTGGGCCGACTCGCCCAGGGCCGCCGTGGAGGCCGTCGAGAAGCTCGTCGACGCCGGTCGCTCGGTGCGTGACGAGGTGCGGACCCGGCCCTGGGCGCAGGAACGGCGCCGCATGTACGACGAGTTGGGCCCGGCGGGCTGGTCCGCCCTGTGGTCCGCCACCGGGGCGCAGCTCTGGGAGACCACGGCGGCGCTGGCCGAGCGGATCAGGGCCGGTGTCGTCGCGGACCTCGCGGAGAACCCCGAGGACGAGTCCGATGTCCGGCTGGTGCTGCTCGACGCGGTCCTGGGCCAGCACGACGCGGCCTGGCTCGCCGCGTTCGACGGCCGGGGCGACCGGCTGGACGGCCTGGCCGAGGTGGCCAGGCACGCGGGCTGGTGGTGGCCCTACGAGCGCGTCGTGGTGATCAGTGAGCGCCCGGAAGCGCTCCACCGGGACGAGGCGGGCCGACTGGACCGCGGAGACGGCCCGGCGCTCGCGTACCGGGACGGCTTCGCCCTCCATGCCTGGCGCGGCATGCCCGTGCCCGCCGAGTTCCTCGCGGAACTGAACTCCCTGACCCCCAAGCGGATACGCGAGGAGGAGAACGCGGAACTGCGCCGCGTCATGCTGGAGTTCTACGGCTACGACCGCTACCTCACCGAGTCGGGCGCCGAGCCGGTCCACCGGGACGAGACGGGAGTCCTGTGGCGGATCGCGCTGGACGGCGACGAGGACGTGACGATGGTCGAGGTGGTCAACTCCACTCCGGAGCCGGACGGCACCAGCCGCACCTACTGGCTGCGGGTCCCGCCCACCACGAAGACCGCGAAGGGCGGCGTGGCCTGGACCTTCGGACTTCAGGAGGACGTGTACGCACCCGTGCGCCAGACCTGACCGCCGGAGGCCCGGCGGACGGGGGTGTTTCAGGTCGTGGCGCCGAGGTGGTTGCCGATCTCGATGAAGGCCGGGACCAGCGGGGCCGGGGGGACCGAGGGCGACATGACCTGGGAGGCGAAGTGCACGATGACCAGGTCCAGCTTGGGGGAGATGAAGAGGCGCTGTCCGTGGATGCCGCTGGCCATGAAGGACTCGTAGGGGTCGTTCAGGATCCACCAGAGGTCGTGGTAGGAGAGCGTGGCGGGCGAGTCGGGGGGCGCCGCCGGGAAGCGGACGCGCCGGGGGTAGCCGTCCGGGGTGCCGGTGGCGATCGTCCTGGCGATGCTCTCCGGCACGATCTGCCCGCCACCGGCGGCGCCGCCGCAGCGGATCATCTCCCCGAGCCGGGCCACGTCGCGCAAGGTCGCGCTGAAGCCGCCGCACGCTGCCTCGGTTCCTTCCGGGTCGAGGATGTAATAGGCGTCCTCCTCCGCCCCCAGCCGGGACCAGATCACCTCGCTGAGCAGTGCGGACGTACTGACGCCGGTGATGCGGCGGAGGACTTCGGCGAGGGCTTCGACATTGCCGTTCTCGTAGCGGAATTCCGTTCCGGGCTTGCCGGTGGCCCGGGCGGTGGCGAGATGCTCGCGGATGCCCGCGGGGCCGCTGTAGCCGTAGGGGCGCAACTGCGGGGCGAGGATGGCGAAGTAGCGCTGCGCCTCGATCGCCTTGTCGTACGGCCGGCCGGCGTAGCTCATCAGGGTGCCCATGTGCAGCAGGTCGTCGACCCGCGCGTCGCCGAATGCCGTTCCCGCCAGTTCGGGGACGTATCGGGACGCCGGTGCGTCGCGGTCGAGCAGCCCCTGGTCCGCGAGGACCGCTGCCAGGAGGCCGATGTACGACTTCGCCGCCGAGGCGTTGAAGTGCGGTACGTGGGGCTCGTATCCGTGCAGGTAGCGCTCGTAGACCACGGTGCCGCGGTGCATGACGAGGAAGGCGTCGGTCTCGGCGGCGGCGAGGAGCGACGGCAGGGTCAGAGACCTGCCGCCGGACGTGGTGAACTCCAGCGTTTCGAGATCGTGCGGTGCACGGGGAAGGGCCGACGGCTGCGTGCTGCCCCGCCATACGCGGCGGCTGGGTACGGTCTCGCGGCCGGATGCGGTGTGCCGACGGACCCAGGCCGGGTCCGTGAAGCCGCGCGCCCACGTCAGATTGGCCAGCGAAAGTGTCTCGGTCATGCGCCCACTCCTGTCGGTGCTGCAATCTGATCAGTACCGTACAGTGTGTCTGGAAACGAGGCCAGGCTTTGCCGAGCAAGCGGCGTCAGGCGCCCGGTTCGGCCGCCGGGGAGTCGGCGTTGCCGGGGGAGTCGAAGGCGCCCGGGGCGTCGGAGGGGGCCAGTCCGGAGGCCCAGACGCGGCCGTACACGGACAGGTCCCGGAGGTGTTCGGTGATCTCGGCGGCGCTGTATCCGGTGTCGTTCTCGACCCACCAGGTCAGCACGCCGACGAGCTCACCGGTCCAGGCCCGCGCGATGACGTCGAACGGGATGCGTGGCGTGACGCCGAGTTGGGCTGCCCGCTCGCGAAAGACGCTCTCCACCCGCTCGCAGATGATCCCGGCGAACTCCCGAAGCGCGCGCCCGTCGCCCTCTCCCCGGAGAATGACCTGGTAGACGCGCCTTTCCTGCTCCGCGTGCTGGAAGATGTAGAGCACCGGAAGGCCGGTGAAACCCTGTGTCCGGGCCTGCTCGACGGCGGGCAGGAGGCGCTCCCGGTCCTCTGCGAGATCCCGGACGATGCCGAGGAGCAGGTCCTCCTTGTCGCGGTAGTGCGCATAGAAGGTCGCGCGGGCGACATCGGCGCGCTCGGTGATCTCTTCGATGCTGAGCGTGTGGAATCCCTTCTCCAGGACGAGGTCGACGAGGGCCGCGCGCAGGGCGCGGTGGGTGCGGCGGACGCGGCGGTCACCTGCGGTCTTCATGCCCTGGATTATTGCGCCTTCTTTTCGAGCCGCTGACCGTGAGGGCTGTCGCGCACTGTTTTCCGGCGCCCCAGGTCGATATCAGACATCCTGTTCGGTATCGGAGTCATCGCGCCCCGTCGGCAGGTGCGCCGCATCAGTAGTCACCCGCTCGAAGCGGAAGCCGTCGTATGCGACGGCGGACGGCTGCTGTCGCCGCCGCCGTCCGCCCGAACGCGACGCGGAACGGCTCTGCACCCACCACTCGCGCCGGACGGCCGCAACCCGAACCCGGGGTGATCATCCGTGAGGGAGACCTGTCAGGCCGTCAGCGCCGTGCGCTCGATGCCGAGTTCGCGGGCGAGCGCCTCATCGGTCCAGGCCAGCATCGTGGCCCGGGAGAGCGGACCCGCGTACGACGTCATCTGCACCGCCAGGCCGTCCAGCAGGGCGGTCAGTCGCCAGGCCACGGACATCGGGTCGTCGCAGTGGAACTCACCGGCGGCGGCGCCCTCCTCGATGACCTCGGCCAGCTCCGCCTTCCACTGCTGGTCGAGATCGCCGGCCACATTGCGCAGCGCCGGGTCGCGCAGCGAGGCGGCCCAGGCCTCGATCCACAGCCGCCAGCCCTTGGCCTGGCCCGTCGGCGCGTACCAGCGGACGGCGGCGCGCAGCCGCCGCACGGCACTCGTGCGGCGGCTCAGCAGCTTGCGCAGATGGGCGAGATCGGCCTCGGCGGCATGCGCGAAGGCGGCCGCGACCAGCTTCTCCTTGGTCGAGAAGTGGTAGAGCACGAGCGCGTTGCTCACCCCGAGCACGGCGGCCACGTCCGCGATCCGTACCGCTGCGACCCCGCGCACCTCGATCTGTTCGACGGCAGCGCGCAGGAGTTCCTCGCGCCGTTCCGCCACGCTCAGCCGTACTCTCGCCACGGCGTCACCCTAACGAATGCCCGGGGTCCGGACGGGCTGGGGGCGGAGCCGCGTACGGGCCCGTCCTGTCTCCCGGCCAAGTCGCGGTCACCGGACCGCCGTAGATGGTGCCTGGCTCGACCCGCGAGGGATCGAGGGTGGCCTTCGTGACGGCGTACGGTCGGCGTCCGCGCGTCGAGGCGCGTACCGGCCGTCGCAGGCGTCCCGGAGCCGGCGATGGCCGAGGGCGCACGGGTGCCGTGGCCCTGCATGCCGTCCCCGGTGAAGTCCTGCGAGGCGACGACGGCACCCTTCGGATCGAGATGGTCCCGGCTGCAGCCGGTGCCCTTCCCGGTGATCCCGCTACGATGCGCCCGCGATGCGCCCGGTCGGCGCCGAGCTGCGGCACGGACCTGTCCGGGCGCGGCCCGCGGTGGGGATCAGCGGTACCAGCCGAAGCGCTCCGCCATCACCGGCAGCCGGTCCGCGACGATGGCGTGCGCGGCGGCCCGAGGGGTGCAGCCGTCGGTCTCGGCGCGGGCCAGCATCAGGTCGATCAGGGCCCGCATCGCGCGGCGGGTGTGCCCGAACGCCTCGTCGGCGTCCGCTCCGATGTCGCCGAACAGGGTCCACCACCACCAGGCGTTCGTGCCGGAGTTGACGACGACGTCCGGCAACACCGTGATCCCGCGCGCCGCGAGCAGCTCCTCGGCCTCGGCGAGCACCGGCATGTTGGCCGCCTCGACCACCCAACGGGCCTGTACCCGGGCCTGGTTGACGGCATCGATCGCGTACGAGACGGCTGCCGGCACCAGTATCTCGGCTTCCTGCGCCAGCCAGGCGTCCGAGGGCAGCTCCCGGTCGTCGTCCCGGAGCGCGCCGCGGTCCACCGTCCCGTACCCGTCCCTGGCGGCCAGCAGTGCCTCGACGTCGAGGCCGGCCGGATTGGCGATCGTGCCCTTGACGTCGGCCACGGCCACCACCTTCAGCCCGGCCCGTGCCAGGAACCGCGCCGTCGCCCCGCCCATGGTGCCGAGCCCCTGTACGGAGACCCTCGCCTCCCGGTACGGGACGCCCGCCCGGTCCAGTGCCGCGAGCGCCGACTCGGCGACCCCGCAGCCGCCGACGAGTTCGTCGAGCCCGATGCCGTCCACCTCGACGGCGAACGCGTCGGCGAGCCGCCGCCGGGCCGCCGCCTCGTCGTCGAGCAGCGGATAGACGGCCTGGACCGAGGAGACGAGTCCGGCCTCGGCCGCCGCCCGGTCCACGATGTCCTGGGTGAGCCCCAGGTCCTCGCCCGTCGTCCACACGTTCTCGATGTACGGGCGCACGGCCCGCAGGTAGCGCACCAGGACGCCGTACGCCTCCGGGGCGCGCGGGTCGCAGTCGATGCCGCCCTTCGCGCCGCCGAGCGGTATGTAACGGGCCCCCGTGTCATCGGCGTCGAAGTGGAGGGCTTCCTTCATCGTCATGCCGCGGGCCAGCCCCGTCACCTCGTCCAGCGTGCATCCCGCCCGCATCCGCAGCCCGCCGCTGGCCACGCCGCGCACCAGCCGGTCCACGACCAGGTGCCCCTGACGGCCGGTGACGTGATCGGTCCAGGTGAGCGACATCAGCGGGGCGGACGGGGCGCTGGAGCGGGACACCGGAGGTGTCGTCATCGGGAGGTCTCCTCGGTCACGGTGATCACGGCGGTCCCGGGGCGGTCGGGGCAGGGGGCCGGAGCCTTCGCGGGCCCGCCGCGCGCCGGCGCGCTGCTCCCCGGCTGTGCGGGCACGCTGCCTCCCTCCACGGACGGGCCTGTGCCAACAGGTAGGTCTACTGAACCGCCGGTCAGTATCGGGAGGCGGGGGCGCCCGTGTCAATGCGGCCTCTGCCGAATCGACGTTCAGTGGCCGGACCGCATCGTTCAGCCGTTCGCCGGGCGCTCTGCCTCGCACCGGTCCTTGAAGCCCTGGCTGGTCAGACCGAGGGCGGAATTGGTGCGGGAGCGCATGTTCTCCACCCCGACCATGGTCGTCAGCTCGACGAGCGCCGCTTCGCCGAGCGCGGTCCGCAGCCGCTCCACCAGCTCGTGCCCGACCTCGGGCGGGGTGAGGCTCATCGCCTCCGCGTACGCCATGACGTCACGCTCCAGCGGGGTGTACGCGTCGCTCTCGTGCCACACCGGTACGTCACGCAGCTTGCGCGGGTCCACGCCGTGGCGGTGGTTCTCCCAGTAGCCGAAGTCGATGCACCAGGTGCAGCCCACGGTCGCCGCGGACGTCATGACGGCCAGCGCCTTGAGCTGCGGATCCAGCTTCCTCCAGCGGCCCACCGCCAGCTCGAAGCGGATCCCGGCCCACAGCACCCCGGTGTGGTGGGCGGCGGTCCGGAGGGGATCGATGACCTTGCCGTACGTCCGGTTCGAGTACCACGACGCGGCGCGGAAGAGGAGGGTGCGGGGCGGGGTGAGCGAGATGCGTGCGGTCATGACCGGTCTCCTTCGGTACGGCTCGGATGCCGTCCGGCCGCGCCGTGGGACGCCGTCGGACGGGCTGTGTCACGGGTGTGACGGACGGGAGCCCCTCGGATGTGACACACCAGTGCGGCCGGACCCGGAATCCTCCGGCGGGCACGGACGTTGGATCCGGCATGACGGGATTCGACGCACAGCAGGAAGCGTTGCTCGGGCTGCTCGGCGAGGAGAGCGGCGGCGTGCTCGTGACGCTCAAGCGCGACGGCAGGCCCCAGCTGTCCAATGTCAGTCACTTCTACTACCCCGGGGAGCACCTGGTCCGCGTCTCGATCACCGAGGACCGGGCGAAGACGAAGAATCTCCGCCGTGACCCGCGGGCGAGCTACCACGTGACCAGCGCGGACCGCTGGGCGTGGACGGTCGTGGACGGCACGGCCGAGCTGTCCCCGGTCGCCGCCGATCCGCACGACGCGACGGTGGAGGAGCTGATCACGCTCTACCGCGACGTCCAGGGCGAACACCCCGACTGGGACGACTACCGCGATGCGATGGTCCGCGACCGCCGGGTCGTGCTGCGGCTGCACATCAGCCACGCGTATGGGCAACCGCGTGGCTGAGGGAACCCGGTCCGGCGATCGGCCGGCCACCCGTTCCGCTCTCGCACTGTCGTACCCCCCGCCCATAATGAGACGACACCGACTCCCTCAGGAGATGCTGTGACCGGCGCTGACCCCTTGCCTCCGCTCCGCACCCGGCTGCGATCGCTGCGCCCCGCCGCATTCGGCGCCGATCCGGACGGTGCCCGCATGGAGCGCATCCGCCGCTCACCCAACTTCGCCGACGGCGTCTTCCAGAACCCCGTGGGGGCACGGACCAGGCCGACCGGATCCACCCTGGAGTTCGCGAAGGTCTACTTCCGCAAGGAGGAGCGGGCGCGCAGGGCCCCGGTCGGCACGGTGCCGGTGCACCCCACCACGTACGCCGACCTCGCCGAGCCGCCCGCCACCGGGCTGCGGCTCACCTGGATGGGCCATTCCAGTGTGCTCGCCGAGATCGACGGCCGACGGGTGCTCTTCGACCCGGTGTGGGGCGAGCGCTGCTCGCCCTTCGCCTTCGCCGGGCCCAAGCGGCTGCACCCCGTGCCGTTGCCGCTCGCCGCGCTCGGCCCGCTGGACGCGGTGGTGATCTCCCACGACCACTACGACCACCTCGACCTGCCGACGATCCGCGCTCTCGCGGGCAGGGACACGGTGTTCGCCGTCCCGCTCGGAGTCGGCGCCCACCTGGAGCGATGGGGCGTGCCCGACGACCGGATGCGGGAACTGGACTGGAACGAGACCACGAGGATCGCCGGGATCGGCCTGACCGCCACCCCGGCCCGGCACTTCTGCGGCCGCGGTCTGCGCAACCAGCAGCACACGCTCTGGGCGTCCTGGGCCGTCGCGGGGCCCGAGCACCGGATCTACCACAGCGGCGACACCGGCTATTTCCCCGGCTTCAAGGACATCGGTGCCGAACACGGCCCGTTCGACGCGACGATGATCCAGATCGGGGCCTATTCCGAGTACTGGCCCGACATACACATGACACCGGCCGAGGGCATGCGGGCCCATCTGGACCTCCAGGGCGGCAAGCCGCTCGGCGCGATGCTCCCCATTCACTGGGCCACCTTCAACCTTGCCCCGCACCCGTGGGCCGAGCCGGGCGAGGGCACCCTCGCCGCGGCGGAGGACGCGGGCGCCCGGGTCGCCCTGCCGCGCCCCGGTGAGCCCTTCGAGCCCACGGCGCAGGTCCTCCCCACCGAACCCTGGTGGCGCCCGGTGGCGCCGCAGCCGGTCGAGCGCCGGCCCGTGGCGGCGGCGCGCATCACGGACCTCTCCGTCGATCCGGTGAGCGGTGCGGGCCCCGCCCCCGAGGAAGCGGAGGCGGAGAGCGGTCACGCCGAGGTGGCACCGACGCCGTAGAGGGTGGCCCGGCGCGGCGCGGACTCCGCACCAGCGGAACATCAAGACGGCGCGGACTCTGCACCAGCGGAACATCAAGACGGCGCGGTCCGTCCGGGGCGACCGGACGGGCCGCGCCGTCTCGATGTGCCCAGGACTCCCGGCCGTAGGCCGTTCGAGTGTCGGCCGACCAGGTGTCCATGCCGAGGGAATCGGTCTCTCGTGCGAGACCTCATACCAGAGCGGGACGGATGGCGGGCAAGTTCGACAACTGCCCGTCGCACATACGTGATTGACGACTACCGTGTGTGCCCGGCGATCAACGGTGGGCTCATGTCCTTCGAGCCCGCCCGACCGAGCCTGACCGACCACCGTAGGTGCCACCGCATGAACGCCGATTCCCGGTGCGCCGCGTACCGAGGACACTGATGTCTCAACTTCGCGCACCCGCAGCGCGACCGGAACGCCGAGAGGGCGGACGGCACGGCCGACCGGGTGCCCGTTCCCACTCGGCCACGGCCGGACCGCGCGCCGCCCAGCCGTCCCCCGAGGCGCGTATACGCCCTCAACTCCTGCGCACCGCGGTGCTGCCGACCGTCGTCGCGGTGCTGAGCGGAGCCGCAGCGGTCATCTTCACCGTCCGCTCCACCGGAACCCGGCCGTCCACCGAACTGTGGATCGCGCTGGGCGGGGCCGGCGCGCTGGCCCTGGCCGCCGTGCTGGCCGCGTACCTCGCAGCCAACCGCGTCGCCACCACCGTCTTCGCCCGCTGCCTGGCACTCCGCCGCGCCAGCGCTCACGGCCAGGCCGAACTGCACCGGGTGGTGGAGCAGCTGCGCAACGGCGAACCCGTGCCCGCACGGCGCCCCGCACTGCCCGCCGCTCCCGGCAGCGACGCCTTCGACCTGCTCGCGCAGGAGCTCGGCCGCCAGCAGGAAGTCGCCGTGGCCGCGATCGTGCAGGCGTCCCGGCTCTCCGACCACACCGGCGAGGACCAGAAGGTCGAGGTATTCGTCAACCTCGCCCGCCGCCTGCAGTCGCTCGTCCACCGCGAGATCCAGCTGCTCGACGAACTGGAGCACGAGGTCGAGGACCCCGATCTGCTCAAGGGCCTCTTCCACGTCGACCACCTCGCCACCCGCATCCGCAGGCACGCGGAGAATCTCGCCGTCCTCGGCGGTGCCGTCTCCCGGCGGCAGTGGAGCAACCCGGTCACCATGACCGAGGTCCTGCGCTCGGCGATCGCCGAGGTCGAGCATTACCCGCGGGTCAAACTGGTACCGCCGATCGACGGCACACTGCGCGGACACGCCGTCGCCGACGTGATCCATCTGCTGGCCGAACTGGTGGAGAACGCCACGGTGTTCTCGGCCCCGCACACCCAGGTGCTGCTGCGCGCCCAGCAGGTCACCGCCGGACTGGCCCTGGAGGTGGAGGACCGGGGCCTCGGCATGCCGGGCAACGAGCAGAAGCGGATGAACGCCCTGCTCACCGACCCCGATCAGGTCAATGTGGCCCACCTCCTGCAGGACGGCCGGATCGGTCTGTTCGTCGTCGCGTCACTCGCCAGACGGCACGGCATCGCGGTCCGTCTGCAGAGCAACATCTACGGAGGCACGCAGGCCGTACTCGTCCTCCCGCAGTCCCTGCTGGGGGTGGACGGGGACGCTCCGGCCGGGGGCGGCACGGCCCCGGTCCCGCCCCCCGGGCCCGTGCACCGTCCACCGGCCGAGGACGCCACCGGCGGGCACCGCAGGCCGGACCCGGGCCTGAATCCGGGCCCAGTTCCGGGCCCCGGCCCAGGGGCCGTCCCGCAGGCCGGCCCCAACCGGCAGCCGTACGTCCCCAGCCAGCCGCTGCGCCTGCACCAGCCACCCCAGCAGTCGCGGCGCCAGGGCGAAGCCCCACCGCTGCCCCTGCGCGCCGAGCGCCTCGACCGCCCCGCCCCGGCCGGGACCGGCCCCGTGCTCGGGGACACGGGCGGCGCCCCCGCCCCGCCCGGCGCCGTACGCGGCACCGTGAGCCGGCCCCAACTCCCCAGGCGCGCCCACCAGGAACACCTGGTCCCGCAGCTCAGGGAGGCACCGGCCCCGCGCACCGAGGACGAACAGGCCCTGCACGACCCGGGACTCGTGGCGGCCTTCCGGCGGGGCATCGAACTCGCGGAGGCCCGCACCGAATCCGAGGCGGACACGGCCGGCCCCGGCACGAACCCGGAGGCGGCGCCCCCGCAGAGCGGGCAGCCCCAGCAGCCGCCCGCACCGCTGCCGGTCCGCGGACAGACGGCGAGCGTCGCCCGGCACCACCCGGCACCGGCGTCGCATCCGGACGCGGCGCCGACCCACGACCCTCTCGACGTGAACACCTTCAAGGAGTAGATGCACCATGGCGACCGATATGCCATCCGGTCAGGTCTCGGACCTCGACTGGCTGCTGAGCGGACTGGTCCAGCGTGTGCCGTACACACGCAGCGCAGTCCTCCTCTCCGCCGACGGGCTGGTGAAATCCCTCCACGGCATGGACGCCGACAGCGCCGACCACATGGCGGCGCTGGCCGCCGGCCTGTACTCGCTCGGCCGCAGCGCCGGCGCGCGCTTCGGCGACAACGGCGACGTACGCCAGGTCGTGGTCGAGCTCGACTCGACGCTGCTGTTCGTCTCCACCGCGGGATCCGGCACCTGCCTTGCCGTCCTCGCCGGCCGTGAGGCGGACGCGGCGGTGCTGGGCTACGAGATGACCATGCTGGTCAAGAGCGTCCGGCCCTACCTGATGACTCCGGCGAGACAATCGGCCGCGGCCCCGAGCGCCACGGGGCTGTGAGGGTGTCGGTTCCGCAGGACGCGCCGCTGCTCGACGACGCGGCCGGCCGGCTCATCCGCCCTTACACCGTGAGCAACGGCCGGACCCGTCCGACGGCCGTGCTCGATCTGCTCTCCCTGGTGCTGGCCACGGGGACCGAGCCGCAGATCCATCTCGGTCCCGAACACTCCGTCGCGCTGGGGCTGTGCGGCGGCCCCACCTCGGTGGCCGAGATCGCCGCCCATCTGCGGCTGCCCGCGGTCGTCACCAAGGTGCTCGTCTCCGACCTGGTGGACTGCGGAGCGGTCACCGCGCACGCGCCCGCCTTCCATGACATGCCCACTGACCGATCTCTGCTGGAGGCAGTGCTCGATGGCTTACGACGACAGCTCTGACGGCTTCGGCAGCCCCGCCGCGTACGAGAACAGCGCAAGCCCCGAAGGCTTCGGAAGTCTCGGAAGCCATGGAGACCGAGGAAGCCACGAAGGCTACGGAGACCACGGCCACCCGGAAGGCCATGGCGGCTTCGAGGGTTCCTGGGGCTCCGGTGGTGCCTGCGGCACCGACGACTCCTGGGGCTCCGGCGGTTCCCATGACGCCGGCGGCGCTCTTGACACCAGTGGCCATGAGTCCGCCGGACCCGACGGCTCCGAAGGGTTTCCCGTCGCGCTCAAGGTGCTGGTGGCAGGTGGGTTCGGCGTCGGCAAGACGACCTTCGTCGGCGCGGTCAGCGAAATCGCGCCGCTGAGCACGGAAGAGCTGCTGACCCAGGTGAGCGCCGCGACCGACAGCCTCGACGGCATCGAGTCCAAGACCTCCACCACCGTGGCGATGGACTTCGGCCGGATCACGCTCGACGAGCAGCATGTGCTCTACCTGTTCGGCACGCCCGGCCAGGAACGCTTCTGGTTCATGTGGGACGAGCTCTCCCAGGGCGCGCTGGGCGCGGTCGTGATCGCGGACACCCGCAGACTGGCGGAGTGCTTCGCCGCCGTCGACTTCTTCGAACGGCGCGGTATCGGATTCATCATCGCGGTGAACGAGTTCGACGGTGCCTACCGCTACGCCCCCGAGGAGGTGAGATCCGCACTCGATCTGGGACCGGACGTGCCGGTCGTGCTCTGCGACGCCCGGATCGCCAGCTCCGGTACCGGGGCACTGGTCACACTGGTCCAGCACCTGATCAACGCCACCGCCGCCCCGGCGCCGTTGTCCGGCTTCGGAGCCCATCCGTGACCCGGCACGCCGCCGGCCGGCTGCTGCTCACGCCTGTCGACCGCGACGCCCTCGTCCGTACCCAGCGACTGCGGACCCTGGGCCTGGGGGAACGCGTCGACGCCTCGTTCGACAACTTCGACGCCTTCGCCGACCGGGTGGCCGAAGTGACCGGCGTGCCCTTCTCGATGGTCAACTTCATCGACGGGAACCGGCAGTTCTTCGCCGGACTGCACACTCCGGCCGGCACGCACAGGGGCTCCCACCTGGGCGCCGCGGCAGCGGGCAGTGGCCGCCGCGGCCGCTATGTGGCCCTCGACCGCGGCTACTGCCCGCACGTCGTCGTACGGCGCAAGGCGCTCGTCCTGGAGGACGTCTGCGACTACCCGCGGTTCGCCGGGAATCCGGTGGTCGACGAAATAGGCATCCGCTCCTACCTCGGTGCGCCCCTCATCGACCGCACCGGCATCGCCCTGGGTGCCGTCTGCGCGGTCGACACCGTGCCCCGCCCGTGGGGCAGGGCAGGACTCGACATGATCAAGTCCCTGGCGCGGGAGCTGGTCGGGCACATCGACCGGCGGGAGGGAAACAGCTTCGGCATCTGATCGCGATCAGACCTCGACCGTCGTACCGTCCAGGAACGTCAGCACCACCGAGTCCGCACCCGCCCGCACCCGCACCGAGTCGCGCAGCGCCTCCGGATGCACGGTGTCCCGGGAGAGGGCGACCAGCGAGACGTGGATGCTCCGCCCGCCCGGGTGCGGCCGGCTGCGCAGATACGGGATCGCGGAACGCGGTCCGTACGCGTTGGACTGCACATCACGCGCCACAGCGGCCCCTTCGGCACCACCGTCCCAGCCGTACAGCGCGACCAGGGCGCTGCTCAGGCCGTCGGCCGTACGGGCGAGCGCCCAGTCGGGGCCCGACAGGGCGAACGGGCTCTCCACATGAGCGACCGCGTGACCGCCCTCCCGCACCACCGCACCCTCGGGGGCCTCGACCCGATGCACCCGGATCTCCCACGGGCCGTGCAGCACACTCGTCGTCTCGATCCGGTACGGGTGATCGTCACCGGGCAGCCGGGCCGCGTACCAGGAGGCGGCGACACGGTCCGCGCAGCGCAGCGGATGGATCCGGTTGCGCTGCGACGGGGTTCCGTCCGGGGCGACGAGTGCCAGATGACCGTCGACAGAGCGTGCCACGGCGTGCGGGGCGGCCTCGGGAGCCGTCGCCGTCGAATAGGCGAACTTCCCGTAGTGCGGATCCGCCGTGCCCTCGGACGGGTCGGCCGCCTCGGTGTACGGCGGATTGTGGTCGCTGCCGTGATTGATCAGCCGCACGATGCCGTCGTCACGGGTGCCGTGCAGCAGCCAGCCGGGGGCGGGCAGCGCGGTGTACTGGTCGGACTCCTCGATGGGCAGCGGCAGTTCGCGCTCCGTCCACACCGGATGGTCGGCCGGGAGCAGCAGTCCGAGGAAGCCCTTGCTCGCCCAGTACGGGGAGGCGGGACCCGAGTACGGCTGGGTGCTCGGCAGGAACGTGTCGTACCAGCCGAGTGTCAGCAGCCCCCGCTCGTCCGGCACGCCGCGCTCCGCGAAGTGCCGCATCGTGCCCGAGGCGAGCCGGCGGGTGAGCCCCGGCGCGAGCGGGGTGCAGTCGGCCAGTGCCCCCATCCACACCGGTGCGAGCGCGGCGAACCGGTACGTCAGCGAGCGGCCCTGATGGACCGGCGCCCCGTCGGAGCCGAAGAAGTGGGGGTAGTCCGCCAGGAACCGGCGGAGCCGCTGCCGGTAGACCTCCGACCTGCCCCCGTCGTCGGGGCCCGCGATCCGCGACCACAGCAGCGGGTACAGATGCATGGCCCAGCCGATGTAGTAGTCGAAGTTCCGGCCGTCCCCGTCGGTGTACCAGCCGTCACCGACGTACCAGTCCTCGATCCTGTCCAGACCGGTCTCGATGTCCTCGCGGCTGTACGGGGCGCCGACCGAGGCGAGGAACTGTTCCGACACCACTTGGAAGAGCCGCCAGTTGTTGTCCCAGGTGCGTCCGCCGACGAACCCGGAGAACCAGTCGACGACCCGCTCCTGCACCCGGGCGTCCAGCCGGTCCCAGATCCACGGCCGCGTCTCGTGCAGCGCGACCGCGACCGACGCCGCCTCCACCATCTGCTGCGAACAGTCCGTCAGTCGCGGCCACGCCTCCCCGCTCCGGGGGTCGGTGCCCGCGGCCAGGCCCGCCGCGTACCGCTCGGTCAATGCGGGGTCGACCGCCCCGCCCGCGCCCGCGATACGGCAGGCGGCGAGCAGGAACGACCGGGCGAAACCTTCGAGACCGTCCGAGACGACCCCCGACCAGCTGGTGCGGCCGGGCAGCCGGTACTGCGCGAAGCCGGGGGTCGCGTGCGGCACCAGTGCGTCCAGCATCCGGTCGGCCGTCGCCTCCCAGTGGGCCCGGGTCCAGCCGGTACGGGACGACAGGATCCGGTCGGGCGGCGGCAGTTGCAGATGCGGTGCGACGGACATGGTGGTGCTGCTCCTCGGAGGGGTGGGAAGGGGGGGGCTACTGGACGAGTTCGGCTCGGTGGGTGTGGCCGCGCGAGCCGCCGACGGCGACGGTGAGTACGGGCCTGCGGCCCGGCGCGAGGCTCACCGTGTCGTCGGCGTCCACCACCGACCGTACGCGGAACGGCAGCTCGACCGAGAGCGTGGTGAGCGACCGGCCCGGGTCGGAGACCGCCACGGAGACGTGCGCGCCCCGGCGCCGCACGAGCACCGACGCCGGTCCGGAGGAGGTGATCCCGGCCGCGCTCCCGGCACCCCAGAAGGTCACCGCGGTCAGTCCCGCCCGGCGCACCTCCACGGCCTGCGCGGTGGCGTCGTTGGCGACGATCCGGACCGGCCGGGAGTGCGACCAGACCGAGGTGGCCGCAGCCGATGCGCCGGGCAGCAGCACATGGGCGTAACGGGCGTCGGTGGGGGAGGTGCCGTGGTCGACCCAGAGCGTGAGATAGCGGCGGTCGACGGGATCGGTGCTGCCGCCCGTGTCCGCCCCGGTGTTGATGGCCCGCCAGGTCCCGGTGCGCTCCTCACGCAGGGCGTGCAGGGCGGTCCCGTCGGGGAAGACATAGCCGCCCACGCCGTCGACATGTGCCCAACGCGCTCGGCCGAAGTTCCCGGTCCAGCCCTGCTCGACGGGCTGCCGGACGCCGTCGACCAGCAATCGGTGCCGGCCGTCCGTGCCGAGATTGCGGTTCTCGACGATCGTCTCCACCGGTCGGCCGTCGCTCGCGGTGATGCCCGCGCCGAGCGCGATCACCGCGTTGTCGAGCAGGAACCAGGACTTCCTGGTCCGCAGGGTGCTGCCCGGGGCGCCGATCACCTCCATCGCGGCGGCCCCGTACCGGCCGTCCAGCACGGCCCCGCCGGCGACGGCGTTCGCCGGACGGTAGGTGGACGTACCGGCGCCCGTGCCGAGATCGGTGCGCCGGCGGGTGTCGACCGTGGTGCCGGGGAGCCGGTACGGATCGACGGTCGGCCAGAAGCCGTCGTTGAACTGCCGCAGGTCGTCGCCGTCGTACAGATAGGTCATGCCGTCGCCGGTGTACCAGCCGTGCAGGTTCTCGCCGTTGCCCGCCTCGTACGCCGAGATCCGCTTCGACGACAGCGACAGCGCGCAGGCCCAGCCGGGGCGGCGATGCACGACACGGTCCATGTCGGCGAAGACGAAGGTGCCGGTCGTGCGCGCCTCGGCCGCCACCGTGCGGTCGTTCAGGACGCCCTTGGCCAGGGCGAGTTGGAGGAGGGTCGCGAGAGCCGCGAAGGGGGTGGCGCGGTTGCGGGTCAGCCAGCCCTTGACCAGCGCCCGCCAGCGGTCCGCGTACTCGGCGGGGGCGCCGGACGCGAGGAGCAAGATCGCCGCGAGGGCCGTCGCGCCGTCGCGGTGGTCACCGGCGCGTTCCCGGGAGATCGCCCGGCCGCGGACCGAGTCCATCATCAGGCCGTCGAAGACCACCGGGGCGAAGGTCCGCTCGACGGCCTCGTACATCACCGACACCTTCGGGTCGGCGACCGCCCACTCGGAGCCCGCCAGCAGCGCCAGCAGCCAGGCCGTGCCGTTGAGCAGCACGATGCCGTACGAACCGGTGTAGGCGACGTCGTCGTGCTGGACGAACGAACCGTCCTCGTAGAAGCCGTCACCCGAAGCCGTGTGGCGGAACAGGCTGTTGCGGCCGGAGTCGCGTACGTCGGAGAGCGCGTCACGGGCGGAGACGAGCTTGGCGGCGTCGTGCCCGAGCAGCCCGCGCAGTGCCACGATGACGGCCTTGTCGGTGCGGTTCGCGCCGGTCTCGGCGAGTGCGGGGGAGTTGGTACGGCGGTCCGCGTCCGGGCAGAACCGGTCGACGACCGACAGATAGTCCGCCAGATCCGCCGGGGGAAGCCGGTCGCGCAGGATCACGGAGCAGTCCATCAGGGCGCGCGGGGCGCCGATCTCCCAGAACCACCAGTTGCCGGTCTCGCGCTCGGCCGGGTTGTACGCGGTGTCGTACGTGAGGCGCAGCGCGGCGACCAGGGCGTCGGCCACCTCCGTGCTCCCGGCGAGGGAGGTGCCTTCGGTGGCCCAGGCGGTCGCGAGGGTACGCAGCCGGGTATAGCTCTGGCCGAAGTTGCCCGGGTCGGTGAGCGGGGCGAGGTCCGCCCAGAGCGCGGTCCGTCCGGGGCCGCGGTCGAGCGTGTCCCAGAGCCCCGCGGCCGTGGTGTCCAGCGCCGCGACCGCGGCGGTGAAGTCGGTGTCGCTCCGGTCGAACTCCCCGCCGGTGAGCAGCGTTTCCGCTCGCTGGAGGAGGGTGTCGAAACCGGCGGTCGACGTGGCTTCGGCGGACGCGGCCGTGGTGGGCCGCGCCTGCGCGGCGCCGGCGGACGTCATGAGTGTCGTCGCGGCCGTGACGGCCGTGGCGCCGCTCGCCGCGAGAAGGGTTCTTCTGCTGAGGTTCACAGTGGCTCCTTGCCGCCGCGGTCAGTCGGTCAGGGTGGACGGGTCGACCGGGGGCGTCGGCAGGTTCAGCGCCGCCAGCTCGGCCCGGCCCGTGGCATCGATCGGGAACGCCCAGGTGTTCACGAAGAAGTCCGTGAGGTCGTAGCCCGCGACCCGGCTGGAGTAGGTGGCAAGGGCCCGGTAGCGCTTGTCGTTCTCCGTGTACTCGGACTGCGGGTTCTCCTCGCGGACCAGCTTGTGCAGCCGGGGCCAGAAGTCGTCGCCGAACGCCAGCTCCAGCTGGCGGAGCGGGACGAGCTTCTCGTACGCGCCGAACGCCTTCTCGTACGTCAGCCCGGCCGTGCCGAACTTCTGCTGCGCCGAACGGAAGTAGGTGAGCCCCGTGGCCGGGTCGACGGTGAGGAGGTTGGACGGCTGCTTCAGCGTGCGCTGCGCGGCCAGCGAGTAGATGTTGACCGTGACCTCGGTCAGGCCGCCCGGCTTGTAGGCGAACTGCTGGTGCAGATGGCCGAGTTCGTGGTACAGCCCCCAGCCGCGGGTGCGCAGCCCCTCCACCGTCGTGGCCCGGTCGAGGTAGGCGCGCGGGAAGCCGTTGTAGCCGTGCGTGGCGTAGGCGCCGACACCGCTCGGGACCTTGCTGACCTCGGTGAAGTGGTACGGCCCCGCCTTGCGGCGGTGCACCGGCTTCGAGCCGTCGAGACCGCTGATCCGGGCGTGCGAGTCGATGATCGTCTCGACCAGTCCGAGCAGGGCGGCATGGTCCTCGCCGCGGTACAGCAGCGCGCCCTCGCGGGTGAGGGTCATGATCGTGTGCGGCGCGTGGAGTTCGACGTACGGCGATGCGGTGAGCGTGTCCAGCTGCCGCTGGTAGTCGGCCTCCGTGGTACGCCCCAGCGCGAAGACCGGCATGGGGACGGCGCCGGAGCGGACCAGCACACCGGCCCGCTCGCCGCGGCCCGTCAGCGTGAGGTAGACGGGGCCGCCGTGCGGGTCCGTCACGGTGTTGGCACCCGCGGTCAGCGGATAGCTGCGGGGCTCGGTGATTTCGCCGTAGTAGTCCCAGGCTCCGATCCAGAGGGTGGGCAGCAGGCCGTCGTGCGGCTGGACGGTGAGGGAGAGGGGGGTTCCCGCGGGGACATACAGGCCGGTGGGCTGGAACTCCGAGCCGCGCAGGGCTTGTCCGAGCCGCAGCCGTTCGGCCTCGGCGGCGGGCCGGGCGGTCACGCTCAGCCGGACCGGGCGGGCTCCCCGCCGAGGGGAGGAGGCATCGGCCGTCGCGGCCCTGGCCGTGGCGGCGCCGGTGCCGAGCGCGAGCGCGGTGCCGGCTGCGGCGGCGAGAACGGAACGCCGGCCGACCGGGGAGGAAACGGCAGAAAGGGCCGTGGAGGAGGCTGCGGAGTCGATGGGCATACGCATGCGGAACTCTCCCTGCGGAAATGGGTGAGGGGCGGAGGCGTGCGGAACGGTCCTGCTCGGCGTCAGCATGTAAGCGGTTGCTATGGACCCGCAAGGGGAGTCGGGAATTTACTGTTATTTTCTATGGCCAACTGCGGACAGGCAGGAAGTAACCGGTCACATGCGGGGCGAACGACCGGACCGTGGCGCAACGGAGTCCCGGACCACGATGTGGGTGCCGAGCCGCAGAGCACCGCTCGTCGGCTCGCGCCAGTCGTCCTCGTCGCCGCCGGCCACGGCGAGCCGTACCGCCTGGCGCCCCATCTCCTCCAGCGGCACATGGACGGTGGTCAGGCGCGGCCGCAGCTCCTGGGCCACCGGGATGTCGTCGTACCCCACCAGGGACACGTCCTGCGGCACCCGGATCCCGGCCTCCTCCAGGGCCTGCGCCGCGCCCGCCGCCACCATGTCGTTGGCGGCGAAGACCGCGGTGAAGTCCGGCCCGTGCCGCAGCAGTTCGGAAATCCGCCGATAGCCGAAGTTCCGGCTGAAGGCGCCGGGCTGGACCAGTTCGGGGTCCGGTGCGACGCCGCGCAGCTCCAGGGCCCGCTGGTGGCCGGCCAGCCGGTCGCGGGTGGTCGAGAGCCTGGGCGGGCCACCGAGGTAGAGGATCCGCTCGTGCCCCTGCATCAGCAGATGATCGGTGATCGCGAAGGCGCCGCCCTCGTTGTCGTACTCGACCGAGGCGGTCGGGGCCTGCTCACCCAGGGGCGGCCTGCCGCACAGGACGAGCTTCGATCCGCCGGCGTCCAGCTCGCGTGCCCGGCGGGCCAGTTCCGTGGTGTACCCGCGGTCCGCGAGGGAGCCGCCGACCACGACCACCGCGTCCGCCCGGCGCTCGTGCATCAGGTCGATGAAGGCCAGCTCCCGCTGCGGGTCCCCCTGGGTGCAGCAGACCAGGCAGAGCCGTCCGCCCAGCGCCGCCTCCCGTTCCACGCCGCGCGCGATGTACGCGTAGAACGGGTCGATGACCTCGTTGACGATGATGCCGACGGTGCGGTTGGAGACGCCGGCCAGCGCACGCGCGTGGGCGTTGACGACATAGCCGAGTTCGCGCATCGCGGTCTCGACGCGCTCCCGAGTCGCCTCGGCGACCGGGTAGTTGCGGTTCAGTACGCGGGACACCGTGGCCGTCGAGACGCCCGCCCGCCGCGCGACATCGGTGACCGTCGCGCGCCGTTGTCCGTCCGCGGCTGTGCTCTGCCGGGGCATCCGGCTCACCCCCTGGTGGCTGTTGTGTGACGCCGAGCCTAGAGCCTGCGCCGGGACGGACCTCATGCGATTCTCCCCAGGTCCACCCGGTGCACCGGGTGGTCGAACGGTGCGCCCCGCGCGTAGCGCGCCAGTTCCGCGACGGCGAGCGCGCCGAGCCGTCCCACCTCGTTGCCCTGGGCGCCCGCCAGATGCGGGGTGAGGAAGACGTTCGGCAGGTCCCACAGGGGGTGGCCGCCGGGCAGCGGCTCCGGCGACGTCACATCGAGAACCGCGTCCAGCCGCCCGCTGACCAGGTGCCCGGTCAGCGCCTCGGTGTCCACCAGGGGCCCGCGTGCGGTGTTGACGAGCAGGGTGCCGGGGCGCATCAGGCCGATCCGCCGGGCGTCGATGATCCCCCGGGTCTCCGGGGTGTCGGGGGCGTGGACGGTCACCACGTCGCTGCTCGCCACCAGGGTGTCGAGGTCGGTCGGGGTGACCCCGAGCAGCTCCGCCTCGGCCACGCCGACATAGGGGTCGTAGAGCAGCACCTCCGCGTCGAGGACCCGCAGCAGTTCGATGACCCGGCGGCCGATCCGGGAGGCCCCGACGACGCCGATGGTCAGCCCGTGCGTGCCGAGCCAGTGCTGGCGGTCGAGGTCGGCTCCGGTGCGATGGGTGCGCCGGGTGCGGAAGAGCCCGGCCAGCGGGAACACTCGCTTGGCGCCCATGATGATCGCGGCCAGGGTGAACTCGGCGACGGGTACGGCATTGGCGGCGGCGGCCGAGGAGACGACGATCCCGCGGTCGAACGCGGCGGGGGACAGAAACGTCTTCACCGTGCCGGCCGCGTGGATCACGGCACGGAGCGCGGGTGCCCGGTCCAGCAGCGCGGCGTCGACGGGCGGGCAGCCCCAGCCGGTGAGCAGGACCTCGGCGGTGCCCAGTGCGGCGGAGGCGTCCGGGGAGTCGAACTCGCTGATCCCGGACGGGGTGAGGAGGTCGGCGGTCTCTTCGAGACGGGCCCTTACCGGTGGCGGAAAGACGTCGTCGAGCAGCCCGGGGCTCATGGCCAGAACTGTGCGTGGTCGTCGCGGGGGCGGTGCCGCAGCATCGCTACCGGAATGAGCCGGTGCCTCTTCGGTGGTTCGCACCCTGCCTCCGGATAGTAATCGCGTTCTATGGAATGACCGGCACGCTAGGGAGCATGTGGGGCGACCGTCAAGCTCATGGACGACTCAACTGTCCGCTTAAGGGGCATTATTGGTGATTCATCGGGCTGGAATCGACGGTGATTGCGTCGCGTCTCGATGACTTTCGTCAGAATCTCTTGACGCTTGGGTTAACCGCTTACTAACTTGCGGCCCCAGAAGGCCCACCATGCGCCACCCAGCCGAACAGGACGCACCATGGCTGAAACAGCACCCCCGTTGCCACGGGAGAAGCGACGGCGGAAGGCCGAAACACCTTCCCCGCCCGACGTCCGGGCCGCCGTCGTACAGCACCGGCTGACACTCCGGCAGCGGATCAAGCGGGACCGGGTGATGCTGCTGCTCACCCTGCCCGGTCTGCTGTATTTTGTCGTTTTCCATTACGTACCGCTGCTCGGATACGTGGTGGCGTTCCAGGACTACCAGCCGTACCTCGGCTACATGCACAGCGTCTGGGTGGGGTTCGCCAACTTCTCCGCGGCGTTCGGTGAGCCGGCCTTCTGGTCAGCGACGTTCAACACCCTGGAGATCGCCCTCGTCCAGCTGGTGTTCTTCTTCCCGGTCCCGATCGCCCTGGCCCTGCTGCTCAACAGCATCGCCAGCGACCGGATCAGGCGCTTCGTGCAGAGCGTCGTCTATCTGCCGCACTTCATCGGCTGGGTCATCATCGTCTCGATCTTCCAGCAGATCCTGGGCGGCGCGGGTCTCCTGCCCGACGTCCTCGGCGGACTGGGGCTGCCGCGCTACGACATGATGAGCGACCCCGACGCCTTCCCCTGGCTGCTGACCCTCCAGGTGGCCTGGAAGGACGCCGGCTGGGGCACGATCATCATCCTCGCCGCACTGCTGAACATCGACCGGCAGCAGTACGAGGCCGCCGCGATCGACGGCGCGGGCCCGCGCCGCCGCCTCTGGCACGTGACCCTGCCGGGCATCGCCCCCGTACTCATCCTGCTGCTGATCCTCAACCTCGGGCAGATCCTCTCCGTCGGTTTCGAGCAGATCCTGCTCCAGCGCGACGCGGTCGGCCCGGACGCCGGTGAGGTCCTGGACACCTACGTCTACTACCACGGCATCAAGGACAACGACTGGGGCGTCGCCGCCGCCGTCGGACTCGTCAAGGCGGTCATCGGCACCGCACTCGTCCTGGGCGCGAACAAGTTCGCCCACCGACTCGGCCACGAAGGGGTGTACCGCGGTGCTGACCGCTGAGAAGACGCGCGCCACGAGCGAATCCACCGCACCGGCGCCCGCGCCCGTCACCGTCGGGAAATCCGACGGCCGGCCCCCGTGGATGGAGCGGCCGACCCGCGTCGGGCAGATCGCCAAGGCGGTCGCCGTCGTCGTGGTCGTCCTCGCCGTCGCCTACCCGCTGGTCGGCGTCATCGGCACGAGCTTCGCCTCGCAGACCGACATCATCAAGAGCTCGGGTCTCGTCCTGTGGCCCGAACACCCCACCCTGGACGCGTACCGCACCATCTTCACCGGCGGAGTCGTCACCCGCGCGCTGATCGTCTCCGTCGGCATCACCGCCGTCGGCACCCTCGCCAGCCTGCTCGTCACCGTCGGCATGGCGTACGGACTCTCCCGCCGCGACGTCACCGGATCCCGTTTCATCCTGATGACAGCCCTGTTCACGATGCTCTTCAACGCGGGCATCATCCCGAACTTCCTGCTGGTCAAGGGACTCGGCCTGTACGACACCTACGCGGCGCTCGTCATGCCCACCCTGGTCAGCGCCTTCAACCTGGTCGTCCTGCGGTCCTTCTTCATGAGCCTGCCGGACGAGCTGTACGACGCCGCGAAGGTCGACGGGGCCGGCGACTTCCGCATCCTGGTGCGGATCGTCCTGCCGCTGTCCAAGGCCGTCCTCGCCGTGATCAGCCTCTTCTACGCGGTGACGTACTGGAACGCCTTCTTCAACTCGCTCCTGTACCTCAACGACTCCGACAAATGGCCGCTGCCGATGGTGCTGCGCACCTACGTCCTCCAGGGCCAGAGCCTGAACGCCGCCTCGGCCGGCGAGGCGCTCGCCCCGCAGCAGGCCGTGCAGATGGCCGTCCTGGTGATCGCCGTCGTACCGATCCTCTGCGTCTACCCGTTCCTCCAGCGCTACTTCACCAAGGGCGTGCTCACAGGCGCCGTCAAGGGCTGAGCGCGACCACCTCCCCCCACTCCTTCCCTTCCCTCTCTCAAGGAGATTCAGGTGTCGAGCTCCACCCCCATCAACCGCAGAGCACTGTTCCGCATGGGTGCGGGCGCAGGTCTGGGACTGGCCGCCGCCCCGCTGCTCGCCGCCTGCGGCGACGGCGGCACGACCGCGAAGGCGGAGGCCAAGAGCGCCTCGCTGCTCCCGGACACCGCCGTCCGCAACATCGGCCTCAAGCCCGACCTGGCAGGCACTGCCGCCGGTGTTCCGCAGGGCTTCTTCAGCTACCCGGCCAAGCCGCTGCGGGCCACGAAGAGCACCCCGCTCAAGGGGGCGAAGACGATCAGCGCGACGATGGAGACCTTCTCCCCGCCGCCGCCCGCCCGCGGCAAGAACGCCGCGTGGCAGGAGATCGAGAAGCTCCTCGGCGCCCAGGTGGACATCACCGCCGTCCCCGCCGACGACTACGGCACCAAGTTCTCCACCATGCTCGCCAGCGACAGCCTGCCCGATCTCTTCATGTACCCCGAGGTCGGAGGCGTCGACAACAAGGCGGCCTTCCTCCAGGCCAAGTGCGCCGACCTGACCCCGCACCTCGCCGGGGACAAGGTCAAGGACTACCCCAACCTCGCCGCGATACCGAAGGGCGCCTGGCAGGCCGCCATCTTCGGCGGAAAGCTGTACGGCATCCCGATCGCCCGCACCGGCACCGGCGGCGCCGGCTTCTACCGCCACGACCTGTTCGAAGAGGTCGGCGTCACGAGCCTCGACCAGATCACCGACCTCGACCGGTTCGTCGAGGTGTGCAAGGAGCTGACCCGGCCCAAGAAGGACCAGTACGCCATCATCGCGGGTGCCACCACCATGCTGGCGATGTCCGCGGGCGCGCCCTACTACTGGCGGCTCGACGCCAGGACGGGCAAGTTCACCACCGACCTGGAGACGCCGGAGTTCCGCAAGGCCGTGGAGACCGCGCGCGGTCTCTACAAGGCGGGCTGCTTCTATCCGGGCACCCTGCAGATGTCCGGGGCGCAGAAGGCCCAGTACACGGACATGTTCAAGAACGGCAAGGGCGCCTACGTCTACGACGGCATGCCCACCTACCTGGCACCCGGCGTCGGATACATCGCCGCCATGAAGGCGATCGACAAGAAGTACGACCCGCGCCCGTTCGTCCCGGTCGGCAAGGACGCCATCGCCTGGATGGACAACGTCAAGCTGGAGAACACCCATGTGAAGAAGGCGTCCGGGGACCGGGTCAAGGAGATCCTGGCGCTCGCCGACTTCGCCGCCTCGCCGTTCGGCAGCCAGGAGTACACGCTGATCAACTACGGCGTCGAGGGCAAGGACTTCACCCGTGACGCCAAGGGCAACCCGGCCCTCACCAAGCAGGGCACCCAGGACGTCACCGTGCCCTGGAAGTTCATGGCCTCCGCCGTGCCGGCCATCTTCAGCGCCGACTCGGAACAGGGCGTCCGCCACGTCCACGACGCCTTCACCCGGATGATCCCGATCATGGAGCAGGACCCGACCCTGCAGTTCTCCTCGCCCACCTGGGACTCGAAGGGCTCCGGCAGCCTCTACACGTTCAAGCAGGACGCGCTCAAGGACATCATCTCGGGCCGCAAGCCCATGTCCGCCTACGACCAGCTCGTCAAGGACTACCTGGCCAAGGGCGGCGAGAAGGCCCGCGGCGAATTCGAGGACGCCTTCCAGAAGGGGAAGAAGTGACCACGAGACGCACGGCACTCAGAATCGGCGGCGCGGCGGTCGCGGCGGCCGTCGCCGTACCCGCGCTCGGCGCGCCCGCCTCCGCACGGCCGCACGGTTTCGACCCGAAGCCCGGCTCCGACGGCGTCGGTGACCCGCTCTTCCCGACCCTGGGGAACGGCGGCTACCAGGTCGTCCACTACGACCTGACCTTCGACTTCATCCCGGTGACCTACGACTTCACCGCCGTCGTGAAGATCAACGCCAAGGCCACCCAGGACCTCTCCGCGTTCAACCTGGACACCGACGGCCACACCATCGACTCCGTCACCGTCGCCGGCCGCCCGGCGACCTGGGAGCTCTCGCCCGGCCAGAGCGGCCAGGAGTTCACCGTCACCCCCGCCCGCCCGCTGCACAACGGGCAGGCTTTCACCGCCGAGGTGCGCTACCGGGGAAACGGCAAGGCGCCCCGACTCGGCCTGAGCGGCTGGAAGTTCGGCACCGACGGCGGCTTCGCCTCCGCCGCCCAGTCCTCCCGCGCCGACACCTTCCTGCCCTGCAACGACACCCCGTCGGACAAGGCGACGTGGACCTTCCACATCAGCGCCCCGCAGGGCTATGTCGCCGCCGCCAACGGCGAACTGCTCCACAAGACCCCGCGCCCCGACGGCTCCACCGTCTGGCATTTCGCCCTGCGCGAGCGGATGGCGACCGAGCTCATCGGCATCGCGGTCGTCAAGGGCACCTATCTGTACGGCACCAGCCACCGCGGACTGCCCCTGCGGCACATCGTCCCGCAGGGCCAGGAGGACACGTACGCGCCCGTAGTCGCCCGCACCGCGGACCATCTGGCCTGGCTGGAGGCGAAGTTCGGCCGCTACCCGTTCTCCGTCTACGGTGTCCACATCTACGACGGCTACACCGACGCCCTGGAGAACCAGACCCTCTCCCTGTTCTCCACCAACTGGTTCAAGCCCAACGCCAACGGCCGGCCCGGCTACGAGACCACGATGGTCCACGAACTGGTCCACCAGTGGTTCGGCGACTCCGTCACCCCGAACGACTGGCAGCAGGCCTGGCTCAACGAGGGCCCCGCCGTGTACTACGCCGGTCTGTACGGCGAGGAGCGCGGCTGGTCGGTCTTCGAGGACAAGATGAAGGCGACGTACGAGAAGCTCGACGCGGTCCGCGCCGCCGACGGCCCGCCCGGACGGCCCAAGGCGCTCGGCGGCACCAACATCTACGACGGCGGCGCCCTCGTCCTGTACGCGCTCAGCCTCCGGATCGGCCGGCGGAGGTTCGACCGGGTCATGCGTGAGTGGGTGAAGCGCTTCAAGGACTCCACGTACACCAGCGAGGCGTTCATCCGGCACACCGTCGACGTCACCGGCGACCCGTCCCTCGACCCGTTCCTGCGCGACTGGCTCTTCGGAGCCGTGAACCCGCCCATGCCCGGCCACCCCGACTGGAAGGCGTCCGCGTGAACCGCCGCCCCCTGAACGCCGTACGAGGAACCGCCGCTGCCGCCACCGCAACCTTCCTGGCTGCCCTCCTCGCGGCCCCGGCCGCCCACGCCGCACCCGGCGCCCGCACCCTGTACGCGGCTCCGGACGGCCGGGGCGCGTCCTGCACGGCCGCCCGCCCCTGCAGCCCCGAGGGCGCCCGCGACCGGGCCCGCACCGAGACCGGTCGCGACGTCCGCGTCCTGCTGAAGAACGGTACGTACAAGCTCGACGAACCCCTCAGGCTCGGCGCCGCAGACTCCGGGAAGAACGGCCACACCGCCACCTGGACCGCGGCCCCCGGCGCCCGCCCCGTCCTCTCCGGCGGACAGGACATCACCGGCTGGCGGCAGAACGCCGACGGCACCTGGACCGCGGACGCCCCGGCAGGCGTCGACCCCCGCCAGCTCTTCGTCGACGGCAGGCGCGCGACCCGCGCCCGCGGCGAGGCCTGCGCGGCGAGCACCTGCGACGCCACGAAGACCGGCATGACCGGCGCGGTCGCCACGGGCATCGCCCAGTGGCAGCGCCCCACCGACGCCGAAGCCGTCATCCGGGTCCGCTGGCGCAACTACCACTGCCGGATCACGGGCGTGAACGGCGATGCCATGACCTTCGCCCGGCCCTGCTGGACCAACTCGGCGAGCGGCACCGACCGCACCGGACCCGCCTGGGACTCCACCACGGTGGACTCCACCCGCTACAGCGGCGTCGCCTTCTTCGAGAATGCCCCCGAACTCCTCGACGAGCCGGGCGAGTTCGTCTGGAACTCCGAGGACCGTACCGTCACGTACCTCCCGCGCAAGGGCGAGAACATGCGCCACGCGCGGGCCGTCACCCCGCACACCGAACAGCTGCTCGTCGTCGACGGCGCCCACGACGTCACCATCAGCGGGATCGGCTTCGCGTACGCGGCATACGGCCTGCCCGGCACCGACGAGGGCTACGCGGGCATGCAGGCCGGTCTCACCCTGACCGGAGCCACCGGCCCCGTCGACCACGCGGGCCGCTTCTACACCAAGCCGGCCGCAGCGGTGACCGTCCGCGGCGGACAGCGCGTCAGCATCGAGAACGCCCGGTTCAGCCGGCTCGGCGGGGCGGGCGCGATCCTCGAAGCGGGCACCAAGGACAGCTCGGTGACCCGCTCCTCCTTCACCGACCTGTCCTCCGGCGCCGTCTACGTGGGCGACACCGAGCCCATGCCGTCGGCGGCGCTCGCCGGGGAGCGGAACACCGTCGCGTACAACACCATCACCCGCTCCGGCGCCGAGTACACCGACTCGGTGGGCATCTGGGCCGGCTACGAGGCCGAGTTGACCGTCGACCACAACAGCCTGGACCACCTCCCGTACTCCGGGATCTCGGTCGGCTGGGGCTGGAACCAGCCCGAGGCCCAGAAGTCCGTCCTGCGCGACAACAAGGTGACGAACAACCGGATCACCGACGTCATGGAGGTCGCACAAGAGCAGCACGACGGGGGAGCGATCTACACCCAGGGCGCGCAGCCGGGCACGGTCGTCTCCGGCAACTACATCAACCGCTCCGCCTTCGGCAACACCGAGCGCGACGGCAACGGCATCTACCTCGACGAACAGTCCTCGCACATCGTCGTCGAGAAGAATGTCATCACCCGCATCGGCTACAAGTGGGTGTCCAACTGGGCGGATTACGGGATCCAGAACACCGCCCGGGGCAACTGGACCAACACCGCCGCGCCCGCACTCGGCGGCAACGGCTCGGTCATGACGGACAACCTCACCGGCCTGGACCGGCTGCCGGCCGAAGCGCTCGCCGTCGCCGCCCGGGCAGGCGCCCACGGCGGCCCGGTCGAGCAGCTGCGGACCGACCTGGCCCGCACCGGCACGGCCACCCAGTCCTCCACCGAGGGCACGGCGACCGCGGCGCTCGCGCTGGACGCCGACACCAACACGGACACCCGCACGCTGTCCGAGGCGGGCGCCTGGTGGCAGGTCGACCTGGGCGGCGAACGGCACATCCGCCAGGTCGAGATCTGGAACAACTCCTCCTCCACGACGGCCGACTTCGATGTCGTCACGGACGACGGGACGGTCCACGTCAGCGGAAAGGCACTGCGCCCGACCGTCCTGAACCTGGACAGCCGGACCCGCACCGTGAAGATCGTGGCCTCCGGCACGGGACGCGTGGCGCTCTCCCAGGTGCTCGTCCACCCGTAGCGGTCGCTCCCCACCACCGGGCCGCTCACCCCGGCCCCCCCGGCGCCGCCGGTCACCCGACCGGCGGCGCTTCCGCGCCCGCCCGCACCACCATCTCGCCCGCCGTCCGAGCGATGCGGGCCCGCCGCCCGCTCCCGCAGCACCGCGCGATCACGCCCTCGCCCGCCGGGGCCGACGGCAGCGCCACCGTGTGGCGGGGCGGTGACACTCCCGTACCAGCACGGGACGCCGTCGAAGCCCGCGAGTGAAACGTCCTCCGGCACCCGCGGCCCCGCCTTGCGCGGCGCGGCCGGCGCACCGCCGTCCGAGGGCACCCACTGTCCAGGGGTTCCCGCCCCGCTCAGTGACGGAGGAACGCGTCGATTCGCTCCCGGAGCCCCCGAGGATCCAGCCTGTGGGCGGCGAGGTGCTCGTCCATCTGCCCGTACCTGCGCAGCTCCGCCCGCCCCACCCCGAGCCCCAGCACCCGGTGCGGCTGCTCGGCGAGCGCGTCATTGGCGGCGGCCGTGGACGTGCCCGCCAGATAGGGCTCGACGATCACTGCATTGGCGGACCCCTGGCCGCCGACCGCACGTCGCAGCCCGGCCCGGTCGAATGGGCGCACCGTCGTCGCGTACAGCACGGTCACATCGAGGCCGTCGGTCGCCGCGAGGACGTTGTCGAGCATCGGTCCGACCGCGATCACCACCCCGCCCGCCCCCTCGCGCACCGGGGTGAACCCGGCCCCGGCGCCGACCGGCCTCGCCCGGCCGTTCGACTGGAGCGACAGCCGTACATACACCCGGCCCTCCCCGGCCGCGGCTTGCCGCAGCAGCTCCTCGGCCTCGTCCGGATGGCCCGGCACATGGATCGTCCAGTCGTCGAGGGTGTCCATCAGGGCGACATCGCCCGGCGACATATGGGTGAAACCGCCGGCCGGCCAGTCGTACGAGCCCCCGGCGCTCACCAGCACCCCACCCACCCCCTGATGGCCGAAGTCCAGCTTGACCTGTTCGAACGGCCGCTCCACCAGAAAGCTGGCGAAGGTGTGCACGATCGGCCGCAGCCCGGCGAGTGCCATCCCGGCACCCGCCCCGATCAGCAGCTGTTCCCTGATGCCCACATTGACGACCCGGTCCGGATGGGCCCGCTCGGCGCGCTCGAATCCGTCCCGGCTGATCTCGGCCAGCACCAGCGCGAGGCGGGGGTCCTCGTCCAGCAGGTGCGAGGTGGTCGAGATGAATCGGTCACGCATCGTGTCCATGTGAAGTGTCCCTCTCCGTTTCGTGTCTTCGCGTCCCGGATCTCTGCCCGGTGGCTTCAGTACTTGGGGTCGACGCGTGCGACCACGGCTCGCGGACGCCCGGGGTGCGGTGCGGTGAAGGCCGCGTACAGCGCCTCGTGGTCCCGTCCGTCGACGGAGCCGACCGACCAGCCGGCGGCCTCGAACCGGGCCGCGATCCCGCCGGGCCGGCCGTAGGAAGCCGACACGTTGTCGATCACCACGGTGTGCAACTGCTCCAGCCCGGCCGGGCCCGCGTAAGCGATCGCCTCGTGATTGCTGCCCTCGTCCAGCTCGGCGTCCCCGATCAGCACCCACACCCTCGGGTCGGTCAGCCCCCGCGCCCGCAGTCCGAGCACACTCCCCACGGCCAACGGCAGTCCGTGCCCCAGTGAGCCGCTGCCGATCTCGACCCCCGGTACCAGCGTCCGGTCCGGGTGGTGCCCGAGCGGGGAGTCGTACGCCCCGAACCCCGACAGCAGTTCCTCGGCGAAGAAGCCGTGGGCGGCGAGGACCGCGTAGTACGCCATCGGGCCGTGCCCCTTGGACAGCAGGAACCGGTCGCGGCCGGGCGCGTCGACGGTGCCGGGCGCCACCCGCAGCACCCGGTCGTACAGCACCCAGAGAACGTCCAGCGTGGAGGTCGCGGCGGGACCGTGCTTCTCGTCCCCCGTCATCAGGCTCATCAGCCGGTTCATGTCGCGGTAGCCGCCTGTTGGCGCGGCAGTCGTGTTCGTCATGAACCCAGCGTTGAACATCAAGCTTGGTTGAGGTCAAGCCGCGGGAAAGGCGTTCGTGACCACCCGTCCAAGTGCGGTATTGTTCTCATGCGCGTTCGGCCAGGGGAAACCCCAGGTCAGGCGGGTATCGGGACGTGGCGCAGCTTGGTAGCGCACTTGACTGGGGGTCAAGGGGTCGCAGGTTCAAATCCTGTCGTCCCGACTGTGCATTGAGCACGTCGGAGGCCGTTCTCTCATCCATGGGAGGGCGGCCTTTTCCGTACCCGTCGCCGATTCGGTCACCTTGCGTGTCGGGGCGGCCATGACATCGCCGGCCCCATGGCCACCAGGACCCTCATGACTGCCGTGACCGGCAGGGTTCCGTTGCCGACGCGCCGAGGGAACCGGCTCGGCGGCGGACGGGTGCCGGGGCGCCGCTGCCCGGCATTCGCCGTGCGACGGCGGTCATGTACCGCACCCCCTGCTCGCCGGGCCCATGGCTGCGACGGCCGCTCGCGGCAGAGTGGCGGCCGCATGTCCGGGGTCCCGATCCGGTCGCGCAGCTCCTTCCGGCCGATGCGCCCCATGTCCTGCGGCAACCCGCATCCCTCACCCGGCCCGCCGGCCCCGTACAGGCAGGAATGACCGTTCGAGCCGGTCCAGGAGTGCCTCGCGGATGCCTTGCGGGGGTGGGGCAGCGGACCTGGGCTGAGTGAAATTGCCGTTCATCGGCCCACGTCGGCATCCCGTCCGAGCCGCACCGCTTGAATGATCAAAAGTGCGGGGGGTTAGCATATGAGCGCCGCCTAGCTCGAAAGATAAGCCTGTGACTGTCAATGACGACTCGTTCACCAACTGGAAGAACCGCGAGGAGATCGCGGAGTCGATGATCCCCGTCATCGGGAAGCTGCACCGTGAGCGGGACGTGACGGTCCTGCTGCACAGCCGCTCCTTGGTGAACAAGTCGGTGGTCAGCATTCTCAAGATCCACCGATTCGCCCGCCAGATCGACGGCGAGGAACTCTCGGTCACCGAGACGCTGCCGTTCCTGCAGGCTCTCACCACGCTCGATCTCGGCCCTTCGCAGATCGACATCGGCATGCTCGCCGCGACGTTCAAGACCGACGGCCGCGGTCTCTCGGTCGAGGAGTTCACTGCCGAGGCCGTCGACGGCGCCACGGGTGCCAACAAGATCGAGAGCCGCGAGGGACGTGATGTCGTCCTCTACGGCTTCGGCCGCATCGGCCGCCTCGTCGCCCGGCTGCTCATCGAGAAGGCCGGCTCCGGCAACGGCCTGCGGCTGCGCGCCATCGTCGTCCGCCAGGGCGGCGATCAGGACATCGTCAAGCGCGCCTCGCTGCTGCGCCGCGACTCGATCCACGGCCAGTTCCAGGGCACGATCACCGTCGACGAGGCGAACAGCACGATCGTCGCCAACGGCAACGAGATCAAGGTGATCTACGCCAACGACCCGTCGGAGATCGACTACACGGCGTACGGCATCAAGGACGCCATCCTCATCGACAACACCGGCAAGTGGCGCGACCGCGAGGGCCTGTCGAAGCACCTGCGCCCCGGAATCGACAAGGTCGTCCTGACGGCCCCGGGCAAGGGCGACGTCCCCAACATCGTGCACGGCGTGAACCACGACACGATCAAGCCGGACGAGCAGATCCTGTCCTGCGCCTCCTGCACCACCAACGCGATCGTCCCGCCGCTGAAGGCGATGGCGGACGAGTACGGCGTGCTGCGCGGACACGTGGAGACCGTCCACTCGTTCACCAACGACCAGAACCTGCTGGACAATTACCACAAGGCCGACCGGCGCGGCCGCTCGGCGCCGCTCAACATGGTCATCACGGAGACGGGTGCCGCCTCCGCCGTCGCCAAGGCGCTGCCCGAGCTGAAGGCGCCGATCACCGGCAGCTCGATCCGCGTTCCCGTGCCGGACGTCTCGATCGCGATCCTCAGCCTGCGGCTCGGCCGCGAGGCCGAGCGCGGGGAGGTCCTCGACTACCTGCGCAACGTGTCGCTGACCTCGCCGCTCAAGCGCCAGATCGACTTCACCACCGCTCCGGACGCGGTGTCGAGCGACTTCATCGGCTCGCGCCACGCCTCGATCGTCGATGCCGGCGCCACCAAGGTCGAGGGCGACAACGCGATCCTCTACCTCTGGTACGACAACGAGTTCGGCTACTCCTGCCAGGTCATTCGCGTCGTCCAGCACGTGTCCGGCGTGGAGTACCCGACCTACCCGGTTCCGCTGGTCTGATCTCGGCGAACCCTCCGGTCCGATGCCCCGGGCACGCGGGGGCGGCGGCGGGACGGCAACCGGTCCCGACGGCATTCGGTCGCTCTCCCGCCGCCACCCGCCGCCCACGGTCCGGCGAACTCCGCGGCACCACCTTGGTGAGAAGCCGCCGAATCCTCAACGTCCGCTTTCTCCAGGGTCATTGGCACCACCGTGCTCACCGGTTCGCCGTCCGGCAACGGGGAGTACGGATGGGGCCGGATGATGTCTTCGCACAACTGACCTTCAGGGAACGGTGCGCTCGCAAGAGGGTGCGCTTCGAGCGCGGATCCGCCGTGGCCGGAGTGCGGCCGCCGTCCCCACCGGCAGGCGCGGAGCGAACGCGTCGGCCCCGCCCGCGTACGGACGGGGCCCGCCCCGGGGTCTACCGGTCCGGTGTCCCCCGGGGCACCGTGCTCGGCACCGGGGCGTAGCCGGTGGCCCGGGTGGTGAAGGTCCCCCGGCCCCGGGTCCGGCTGTGCAGCCGGGTCGCGTAGCCGAACAGCTCCGCCAGGGGCACGGTCGCGGTGATCACCGAGGCACCGGCCCGCGCGGACGAGCCCGAGACCCGTCCGCGCCGTGCGGCCAGGTCGCCGAGCACCCCGCCCACGGCGTCGTCGGGCACGGTGACGGTGACCTCCACCACCGGTTCCAGCAGCACCATCGCGCTGTTGCGCAGCGCCTCACGGAGCGCGAGCCGGCCGGCCGTGCGGAACGCCATCTCCGAGGAGTCCTTGGAGTGGGTCGCCCCGTCGGTCAGTGTGACCCGCAGCCCGGTCACCGGGTGACCGCCGAGTGGGCCCTCGGCCAGGGCGTCCCGGCAGCCGGCCTCGACCGCCCGGACGTACTCCTGCGGCACCCGGCCCCCGACGACGACCGACCGGAACACGAAGCCCACCGTGCCGCCCAGGTCGTCGCCACCGGCGGCCCGCAGCGGCTCCGCGTCCAGGACGACGTGGGCGAACTGACCGGCGCCGCCGTCCTGCTTGACGTGCCGGTACACCAGTCCGCAGACGCCGCGGACGACCGTCTCCCGGTAGGCCACCTGCGGCCGGCCGACACCGACCTCCAGCCCGTGAGCACGGCGGATCTTTTCCACCGCGACCTCCAGATGCAGTTCCCCCATTCCCGACAGCACCGTCTGACCGGTCTCGGGGTCGGACCGGACCACCAGCGACGGGTCCTCCTCGACCAGCCGCGCCAGCGCGGACGCCAAACGGTCGGTGTCGACACCTCTGCGGGCCTCCACCGCCACGGAGACCACCGGGTCGGCGACGGAGGGCGGTTCGAGAACCAGGGGCGCCGCGGGTGTGCACAGGGTCGCCCCGGCGCGTGCCGCCTTGAGCCCGATCACCGCGACGATGTCCCCGGCCGACGCCTGGTCCACGTCCGAGTGCTGCCCGGCCCGGACCCGCAGGATCCGGCCGATGCGCTCGTTGCGCCGCGCGCCCACGTCCAGCACCGCGTCCCCCTTCCGGATCGTTCCCGAGTACACACGCAGGTAGGTCAGTCGCCCCGTGGCGGTCGCGTTCACCTTGAACACCAGCGCGGCGAACGGCGCGGCCGGGTCGGCGGGCCGCTCCTGCTCGGCGCCGTCCAGGGTGCCGCGTACCGCCGGCACATCCAGCGGCGAGGGCAGATAGGCCACGACGGCCTCCAGCAGGGGCTCTATCCCGCGGTTGCGGTAGGCCGATCCGCACACCACCACAACGCCCTCACCGCTGCGGGTCACGTCGCGCAGCGCGGCCGCCAGGGTCCGGGCCGAGACCGTCGAATCCGTGCAGAACTCCTCCAAAGCCGTCGGATGGAGCTCCGCCACGGCCTCCTCCAGCACCCGGCGCCGTCGGTGCGCCTCTTCCCGCAGACCGTCCGGCACCGGTCCCTCCTCGAACGTGCCATGGCCGTCGGCCCAGACCAGCGACCGCATGCGCAGCAGATCCACCACTCCGGTGAACCCGTCCTCCTTCCCGATCGGCAACTGCACCACCAGCGGGACCGTGCCCAGCCTCTCCCGTATCGACGCGACCGCCGAGTCGAGGTCGGCACCGGCGCGGTCCAGCTTGTTGACGAAGGCGATCCGAGGCACCCCGTGCCGATCGGCCTGCCGCCACACCGACTCGCTCTGCGGCTCGACCCCCGCGACGGCGTCGAACACCGCGACGGCACCGTCGAGCACCCGAAGCGAGCGCTCCACCTCGTCCGAGAAGTCGACGTGGCCCGGGGTGTCGATCAGGTTGATCCGGTGGCCGTCCCAGTCGCAACTCACCGCAGCGGCGAAGATGGTGATTCCCCGGTCCCGTTCCTGGGGGTCGAAGTCGGTGACGGTCGTCCCGTCATGGACCTCGCCCCGCTTGTGGGTGGTGCCGGTGAGGTAGAGGATCCGTTCGGTGACGGTGGTCTTGCCGGCATCGACGTGGGCGAGGATGCCCAGGTTGCGAACGCCGGTCGGCGGACTGGTGGGATGACGGTGCAGTTCGGTACGCACGGCCCATGGCCTTTCGGGGTGATCCGGATGCGAGGCGGCGCGATGTCCGGACGAGCCGGCCTGCGGTCAGGCCACGCAGTGACCCCTGCCGCGGCGCACCGTATCGGCGCGCAGCCGCCCAGGCGCCTCAACGCCGGTGGGACAGAGGTCAGTTGCTCGTCTCGGATCTCCGGTGCCGGCCGCGCAGCGGGCACCGGGCGCACGAAGACACCAGGATCACCTCGTACCGTGACGGGGGGACGACAACGGCGCTGCGGTCACGCACGGCCGGTCTCCCCTCGCTGGTCATGGTGCGCACGCGATGTTGCCGCGGTGTGCGCTTCGCGGCGAGTGTAGTGAGCCCGGTGCGGGCGGGTCACCGGGTTTTCCGCGTGACGCCGTATCCGGTGAAGCGCTCCGTGCGCCGGCCGGTCGAGCGGGTGGGATGTTTCCGTGGCGGCCGCCCGTGACGATCCGGACTCCATGCCCGCTGAACCGGAACGGCGTGTCGAAGGAGCGCCCCACGGCGCTGATACCGGCGCCGTGCCCGGCGGTGCCATCAGCGCCGTGGCGTGGACGGCGGTCGCACTCGCCACCGACCCGGGTCCCCGACCGGGCGGCGGAGCGTTGAAGGCCGCTGTGAATGATGAAACGATCCCGGGGAGCCGCCGGGGCAACGGAAGGACGCGCATCGATGGACGAAGACCAAGGACTCTCCGCCGCAACCGTGTTCGACGCCCTGGGCGCCGAGTACGAGCGGGCGTTCGCCGACTCGGCCACCCACCACGCCTCGCTGCGTTGGCTGTTGGACCGTCTCGCCCCGCGCAGCAGGGTCCTGGACGTGGGCTGCGGAACGGGCCGGCCTACCGCGCGGACCCTTGCCGACGCCGGTCACGACGTGCTGGGTGTCGATGTTTCGCCCGTCATGGTGGATCTGGCGGCCCGGCAGGTGCCCGGCGCGTCCTTCGAGTGCGCCGACATTCGCGGACTTCCCCTGGAGGAGCGGAGTTTCGACGCGATCTGCGTCTACTTCTCGTTGCTTCAGATGTCCCGCGACGACCAGTCACGGCTCCTGCGGAAGCTGGGGCGGCTGCTGGTGCCCGGAGGCCACCTGGTCGTCGCGACGGTGCCGCTGGACGCCGAGGGCGTCGGCGTCGTCTTCATGGGGCAGAAGGTACGGGCGACCAGTTTCGGCGCCGAGGAGTTCACCCGGCTGGTCGCCGGGGCCGGGTTCACGGTCATGTGGGAGCAGAGCGGCCTGTTCACCCCGGCCCACGAAGGAGCCTCGGCCGAGCCCCAGTTGTTCCTGCACTGCCGGCGGACCTGACACCCGGGGTTCTGCCTGGTGCGCCAGGTCCGTCGCCCCTTCAGCGCTCGCGCGGCGCCGCCACGGGCCTGCGCGGGCGCCGTCCCCCCGGGCGCCGCCGCACAAGAGCGCCCGGGCGCCTGCACACGTTCAGCGGCCCCTGCCAACCGCGCAGCGCCTGCCTGCCGCACCTGCGCCATTGTGCGGGCGAGACAGGCAGGGTCTGCCCGCCCCTGGTGACCATCGCGTTGACCGGTGTCATCGGGTCCGTCGACATGGTCTTGGCCAGCAGCACGCCGATCACCAGCGGCGCCAGGGTCACGGCCAGGGCCGTTCCGGCTGAGGTGACATGCTGCATGCGGGGGCGGTGCGGTGCGTCAGGAGCCATGGCGGTCATTCGATCAGCCATGGCCCGCCGTCGGATGGGACGACGTACTCAGTCCGGCCGCCCTTTCGTACTTACCCCTTCGGCGCTCGCACGGCGGTGCATGACGCCCGCCCCGCCCACCCGGTCTCCGCCGTGTTCCTACGCGGTGGTGCCGGGGCCGGAACCCGCTCCGGAGGCGGCCTTGATGCCCTCGGTGATGTCGTCCATGACGGACAGTTCCGGAGCCTTGGCGGCGATGTCGAAGCCGGAACGCACGACGATCAGCATGTCCTTCGCGTGGGGGGACGGGAAGGCCAGCGACTGGACGTACCCGTCGTCGCCGCTCTTGGTCACCACCTTCCAGCGCACCAGATAGCCCTGTTCGCCGGCCACGGTGACCGGACCGGACTTGAGCTGCTGATGCGAGGTGATGCCTCCGTAGATCTTCTCGCCGTAGGACTCCTCGGCGTTCGAGGAGATGTCCTTCGTCGCCGTGGCCTTCGCCGTTGTGGTGTCGAGCTTCAGGGCCTTCGCCGGCATGGAGAACACTCCGCCGCGCACGCACTGCTCGGAGGTGTTGCCGGGGCAGGCGTACTCGCCGGTGGTCACTCCCGCTCCGGCGATCCCCGACGTGCCCGTCCAGCCGTCGGGAACCGGGAGGCTGATGCCGCTGACCACGTCCGTGGCGTAGCCGTCCTCGGTCTGCGGCAGCTGTCGCTCGGGTGCCCCGCCCCCACCGCCGCCCCCGCGGCCGCCGCCTCCCGGCGCGCCCGGTCCTCGGCTGGGCGCGCCGGACGGCGCGGTGGCCGCATCGTCCTTCGACCCGCCGGAATGGTCCGACAGCAGGAAGAGGCCGCCTCCGACGGTCGCGAGCACCACCGCACCGGCGGTGATGCCGATGCCGATGCGCAACCGGCGGCGCCGGATCGCGGCGGGCGGTACGCGGAGGTGGTCGGTCCACCGGCCGCCGTCCCACCAGCGCTCGTGAAGGGGGCCGGTTCCTGTATGCCCGGGGTCTGGATGCCAACCGGGCGGGCTCGTCTGGGTCACGTGGCCCACCGTAGAACCGTTGCGTGAGAATCAGATGAATCCGGGCCGCGCCCGGATGAAGACCGTCACCGCCTTCGGCTCCCTGCGAAACGGGGGCGAAGGTCTCCGATGCCGCCCCTGCCGAGCGCGCCCGTGCCAGGCTGGCCGGACACGGGGTTCCCCAGACCGTGCGCTTCGTGGACACCACCCCGTGTACCCCGGTCGGAAAGATCCTCCGCCGGGCCCTGCGCGACCCCTGTGGGAGGGCGGACGATGAGCGAGAAACCCGCGGTACGGATCGAGCGCGACGGCCCCGTGTTCACCGTGATCCTCGGCCGGCCCGAGGTCCGCAACGCCGTGGACGGCCCGACGGCCGGTCAACTGGCCGACGCCTTCCGTGAGTTCGATGACGATCCGGATGCGTCCGTCGCCGTGCTGTGGGGCGAGGGCGGTACGTTCTGCGCGGGTGCCGACCTGAAGGGCATCGGCACGGAACGCGGCAACCGGGTCCTGGCCGGGGGCGACGGGCCGATGGGGCCGACCCGTATGAACCTGAGCAAGCCCGTCATCGCGGCCGTCTCGGGGCACGCGGTGGCCGGAGGGCTGGAGTTGGCCGTCTGGTGTGATCTGCGAGTCGTCGAGGAGGACGCGGTGTTCGGGGTGTACTGCCGCCGCTGGGGAGTCCCGTTGGTCGACGGCGGGACCGTACGGCTGCCACGGCTGATCGGGGAGAGCCGGGCCATGGACATGATCCTCACCGGGCGCCCCGTCCCGGCCCCCGAGGCGTACGCCATGGGGCTCGCCAACCGGATCGTCCCACCCGGAGAGGCGCGCCGCGCGGCGGAGCGGCTCGCCCGGGAGATCGCCGCGTTCCCGCAGCTGTGCCTGCGCCACGACCGGCTCTCGGCGCGCGAGCAGCACGGTCTGAGCGAGCCGGAGGCCCTGGCCGCGGAGTTCCGGCACGGCCTGGTGCCGCTCACCGCGGGAGAGACGCAGGCCGGTGCCGACCGGTTCGGGGGCGGCGCGGGCCGCCACGGGTCCTTCGCCGACTGAACGGGCGGCGGAGCCGTCTTCGCACGCCGAGGTGGACGGAGTGCGCCGCCCCGCGGTCCTCACGTACGGGGACCGGAGGCGTCGGGGCCGGCGAAATACGCCGAGGGGGTCGTGCCCAGCGCCCGGCGGAACATCGCCGTGAAGGCGCTCGGTGTCGCATATCCGAGACCGAGCGCGACCGCCGTGACCGGTGTGTTCCGGGCGAGCAGGGTGACCGCGTGAATGATCCTGGCCTGCTGCACCCAACGGGCCAGGCTCAGCCCGGTCGCGGCGGCGAACCTGCGCTGCAGGCTACGCCGGCTCATATGCGCATGGGCGGCGGCGTCCTGCGTCGACCACGGCAGGCCCGGGTGCGCGCGGATCGCCTCGCAGAGCCCGGCCAGCTCCGGATCGGCCGGAGCCGGCAGGTGCAGTGCCGGGACGGGCCGCGGTGCGAGCTGGAGCAGCAGCAGTTCCATGACCTTGCCGTCCCGGCCCGCTCGCTCGTACTCCACGGGCAGCCGCGTCGCCTCGTCGATGAGTTCCCGCAGCAGCGGGGAGACGGAGACGACGGTCGGGTCCGCGGGCAGCTGCCAGTCCGGCTGCGCCTCGATGTACAGGGTGCGCATGGCGACCGCTCCCGCGCAGGTCATCGCATGGGTGAGGCCCGGCGGAACCCAGACGCCGCGGGTGGCGGGAACCACCCACACTCCATGGCCGGTGGCGACGGTGATGGCGCCGGTCGTGCCGTAGATCAGCTGGGCCCGCGGGTGTTCGTGCGGCGGGATGTGATGGCCGTCGGGCAGGTCGCGGGCCATCGCCGCGACGGGCCTGGGCACGTCCTGGTAGTCGTCACGAAGTTCACTCTTGCCGTACATTGGCGCACTCTCGACAGGTATTGGCGCAACAACGAAAGTATGCCAGTACGGGGTCGGCCTAGCGTCGGGTCATGTGATCGAAACAGACCTCGCCCCCGACCCGGAACGCGCCACCGGTCGGCGTCTGACCGCGCTGCTCGCCGCCACCAGTGCCGTCACCGCAGCGAACGTCTACCTCAGCCAGCCGTTGACGGGGGCCGCCGCCGCCTCGTTCGGGGTCGCGCCCGACGCGCTCGGGGCCGTGCCCACCGCCACGCAGCTGGGCTATGCGACGGGCATTCTGCTGCTCGTCCCCGCAGGTGACAGCCATGACCGGCGTCGGCTCATCCTGGGCCTCGGTGCCGCCTCGGCGTTGGCCCTGGCCGCCTGTGCGCTGTCCCCCTCGGTGGCGTGGCTGATCGTGTCGAGCTTCGCCGTCGGGCTCCTGTCCCCGGTCCCCCAGCTGGTCACACCGCTCGCCGTCGCACTCGCGGACCGCGGGGCTCCGGGCGTCGGCCGGGGACGGATCGTCGGCATCGTGCAGGCCGGTCTGCTGACCGGGGTGCTCGCCTCCCGTGCCTACGCCGGAGCCGTGGGCGACCTGCTCGGGTGGCGGGCCGTGTACGCCTGCTCGTGCGTGCTGACGCTGCTCCTGATGCTGGTGCTGCGACGTGCGCTGCCGCATGTCCCGTCCGGCAGCCGCAGCGGACAGGCGGCCGGCGGCGCAGGCTACCGGGCCACGCTCCTCTCGTTGCCGCGGCTCTTCGCCTCGCAGCCCCTGATCCGCAGGATCACCCTCTCCGGCGCCCTGGTCGGGGTCGCGTTCGGTGCGTTCTGGACCGCGCTGACATTCCTGCTGGAGAAGGAGTACGGCTTCGGGCCGACCGGGATCGGGCTCTTCGGACTCGTGGCGGCGGCCAGTGCTCTGGCCTCGCCCCATGCGGGGAGACTGGCCGAGCGGTTCGGCCACCGGGGCGCCCTGGCCGCGCTGATCGGCCTGGTCGTCGTCGGATGGCTGCTGCTCCTGCCCGGGGGCGGCGGACTCGGCTGGATCGTCGCGGGGGTGGTCGTGCTGGACGTGGGGGTCTGGGGGAGCCAGGCCGCCAGCCAGACGGCTCTGTTCGCGCTCGACCCCGCCGTCCACAGTCGGCTCAACACCTTGTACTTCACGTTCCGCTTTCTGGGTATCGCCCTGGGGTCGCTGGCCGGAACGCTTGCCTGGGCGGACAGCGGCTGGTCCGCGGTGGCACTCGTCGGAGTGATCACGACTGCGGCCGGACTGATCGTCGCCGTGCTGCCGGTGGGCCGGCGGTCCGGGCGGTGAGTCCGGCGACGCCCCATCTTTGGTCCGACCATATGTGATGTGTGACATAGTGGAGGATCAGGCGGCAGAGGCGACGGCAACCGGACGATTCCGGCCGAGGCAGGGGGTGGCGGGATGCCCGTCGAGTGGCAACCCGTACGGCAGTCACGTACGCATGAACTCGTGCTCCAGAGCATCGAGGAGCGGGTGTTCGCGGGTGACCTCAGGGCCGGGGACCGGCTGCCGCCCGAGCGTGAGCTGGCACCGGTTCTCGGTGTCAGCCGGTCGGCGCTGCGTGAGGCGCTGAGAGTGCTGGAGACCATCGGTGTGCTCGTGGCCCAGCCGGGCCGGGGGCCGGATGCCGGGGCGCGCATCGTGCGCAATCCGGACGATGCCCTCGGCCGACTGCTGCGTCTGCACTTCGCGCTCGGCAGCTACAGCCTTGAGGACGTACTGGAAGCGCGCGTCGTGCTGGAGAGGTCCAGCTTCGAGGCGGCCGCACGGCATGCCTCGGCGGAGGACTTCGACGAGGCGGAGGCCCTTGTCGTACGGATGGGGGAGCCGGATGTGGGTGTACCCGAGTTCAACGACCTGGACACCCGCTTCCATGTGCACATCGCCCGGAGCTCCGGCAATGAACTGACCTCCACGCTCACCTCCGCCGTACGGGAGTCGGTGCGTCCGCTGATTCTGCGTGCTCTGGAGGAGGCCGAGGACTGGCCGGCCACGGCCGCCGCACTCAACGCGGAACACGCGGAGCTCCTGCGGCTGGTCCGCGCGGGGAAGGGCGCGAGCGCCGCCGACCTGGTGGAGCGGCACATCCGCAGCCTCCACGGCACCCTGGTCGACGAGAACTCCGACCGGCGGTAGGGGATCCCGGCTGCGGGCGCGTGTATGCGAGTCCGGTCGGGCGGGAATCGGATGTGTGATTGTCAGGTGCATGACTTTCCCTGAGTGCCGCCCAGGCGCGTCGCGTCCTTCACGTTCCGGACCGAGGCTAGTATGGTCGGACCATAAAAATCTGAAGAAACGATCGGAGAGACCTCATGCGCATCGGACTCTTCGCCACCTGTCTGGGAGACACGCTCTTCCCTGAGGCGGTGAAATCGACCGCGGTCCTGCTCGCCCGCCTGGGCCATGACGTGGTGTTCCCGCCGGGGCAGACCTGCTGCGGCCAGATGCACATCAACACCGGCTACCAGCGCGAACCCGTGCCCCTGGTACGCAACTTCGCCGAGCAGTTCGGCGACGCGTCGATCGACGCCGTCGTCATGCCGTCCGGGTCGTGCGCGGGCTCGGTCCGTCATCAGCACGAGATCGTCGCCGAGCGGTACGGCGACGCGGCGCTGCGCGCGGGGGTCGCCACCGTCAAGGCCAAGACGTACGAGCTGTCGGAGCTCCTCGTCGACGTCCTGGACGTCACCGAGGTCGGCGCGTACTTCCCGCACCGTGTGACATACCACCCCACCTGTCACTCCCTGCGCATGCTCCGGGTCGGCGAGAAGCCGCTGAAGCTGCTCCGTGCCGTCGACTCCATCGACCTCGTCGAGCTTCCCGAGGCCGACGCCTGCTGCGGCTTCGGCGGCACCTTCGCCGTCAAGAACGCCGAGACGTCGACGGCGATGCTCCAGGACAAGATGCGCAACATCGCCACCACCGGGGCCGACGTCTGCACCGCCGGCGACTCCTCCTGCCTGATGCACATCGGCGGCGGACTCTCCCGCATCGCCTCGGGCACCCGCACCCTGCACCTCGCGCAGATCCTCTCTTCCACCCGCACCTCGCCGTACGTCCCGACGGAGGCCGTCCGATGAGCAGCACCTTCCTCGGCATGCCCGCCACCCCGCCCCGTTCCCCGTACGGGACCGGCAACCTGCGCGGTGACCGGAACTTCCCCGAGGCCGCCCACGACGAGCTCCGCAACGAGCAATTGCGCCGCAATCTCGGCCGGGCCACCCACACGATCCGCGCCAAACGCCTGAACGTCACCGGGGAACTGCCCGACTGGGAGGAGCTGCGCGACGCCGGGTCGGCCATCAAGACCGACACCATGAACCGCCTCCCCGAACTGCTGGAACAACTGGAGCGGAAGGTCACCGAGCGCGGCGGAACCGTCCACTGGGCGCGCGACGGGGTCGAGGCCAACGAGATCGTGACCCGGCTGGTCAAGGCGACGGGCAGCAGCGACGTCATCAAGGTCAAGTCGATGGCCACCCAGGAGATCGGCCTCAACGAGCACCTCGAATCGGCCGGCATCACCCCGTACGAGACGGACCTCGCCGAACTGATCGTCCAGCTCGCGCACGACAAGCCCTCGCACATCCTGGTGCCCGCGATCCACCGCAACCGCGACGAGATCCGGCAGATCTTCCTCAAGGAGATCCCGGGCGTGGACCCGGGCCTCGACAACGTACCCGCGCATCTCGCCGCCGCGGCCCGCGCCTATCTGCGCGAGAAGTTCATGACGACGAAGGTGGCCGTCTCCGGGGCCAACTTCGGTATCGCCGAGACCGGCACCCTGGCCGTCGTCGAGTCCGAGGGCAACGGCCGCATGTGCCTGACCCTGCCCGACACCCTGATCACCGTCATGGGCATCGAGAAGGTGCTGCCGCGCTATCAGGACCTGGAAATCTTCCTGCAGTTGCTGCCGCGCTCCTCCACCGGCGAGCGGATGAACCCGTACACCTCGATGTGGACCGGGGTGACGCCCGGCGACGGACCGCAGGACTTCCATCTGGTGCTGCTCGACAACGGACGTACCGCGGCGCTCGCCGACCGGATCGGCCGCCAGGCGCTCAACTGCATCCGCTGCTCGGCCTGCCTCAATGTCTGCCCGGTGTACGAACGGGCCGGCGGCCATGCGTACGGATCGACATACCCCGGACCGATCGGCGCGGTCCTCACTCCGCAGCTCGCCGGGATGCACGCGGCCAAGGACGACCCCAACAGCTCGCTGCCGTACGCCTCCAGCCTCTGCGGCGCATGCTTCGACGCCTGCCCGGTCAAGATCGACATTCCGTCCCTGCTGGTCGAACTGCGCCACCAGCACACCGAGCAGACCGGTCTGACGGCGGAGAAGCTGGCCATGAAGGCCGCGGCCACCGTCATGAAGAAGCCGAAGCTGTTCACCGCCGCGCAGAAGGGGGCGGTGATCGGCCGGATCGCCGCCGGGCGGGACGGGAAGATCTCGCATCTGCCGCCGCCGTTCAACGGCTGGAGCGACAGCCGCGACACCGCCGCGCCGCCGAAGCAGCCCTTCCGCGCGTGGCTGGCATCGGACGAGGGAGCCGCGACCATGCGGCGGGCCGCCGCCGACACGTACGAGAAGAACCGGAAGAAGAAGGAGGAGGGGGAGAAGTGACGACCGCTCGTGAAACGGTGCTCGGCAGGATCAAGGACGCCCTGGCCCTCGCCCCCGCACCGGACACCACCGTCCCGCGCGCCTACCGCACCGGCCGCACCCTCCCCGACGACGAACTCCTGGCCCTGTTCACCGACCGGCTCGTCGACTACAAGGCGCACGTGCACACCTGCACCGCAGACAGTACGGCCGCGACCGTCGCCCAGGTGCTGCGGGAACGCGGAGCCCGGCGGATCGGTGTGCCGGCCGGACTCGACCCGGCGTGGCTCGGCGCGTACGACGGAGAGGTCCAGCAGGACGGCGCCGACATCCCGCCGCCCCGGCTCGACGCGCTGGACGGCGTCGTCACCGCCTCGGCCGTCAGCTGCGCCGAGACCGGCACGATCTTCCTGGACGGCTCGCCCGACCAGGGGCGCAGGGCGCTCTCCCTCGTCCCCGATCTGCATGTGTGTGTCGTCGATCTGTCGACGGTCGAGGCCGGGGTACCGGAGGCGGTGGCCCGGCTGGTGCCGGAGCGGCCGACCACACTGATCAGCGGCCCCTCCGCCACCTCCGACATCGAGCTGGAACGGGTGGAGGGCGTGCACGGTCCGCGCACGCTGGCCGTCGTGATCCGGACGGACGTGTAGGGGGCGGGGTTGCGGGGCCTCCCGACCGCGCAACCCCGGTGCTCACCCGTGCGTGACCGTCATCGGCGCGAAGCCGATACGTGTCGTCGTCGCGTCCCGCGCCCAGCGGACCTCCACGGTGTCCCCGTCCACCTCCACCCCGCTCACCACCGCGTCGAGCGGCGCCGCGCCGGGCTCCGCGGTCAACGAGGCGAGCGCCACCAGCACCACCGTGCCCTCCGCGGCCGCGGAGAGCCGGGGCACCTCCGCCCAGCGCGTGTACGCGGTGCCCTGCGGGGCCCGTATCCCGTCCCGCGACTCCCAGCCGTGCAGGCCGTGCAGCGCGGAGGTCAGCGTGTCGTCCCGGCCGGTCGCCCAGCCCGTCTGCTCCACCCGGGCGCCGGGCGGCGCGCCGAGCACCCGGTGCACCCGCAACTCGTACCGGCCACGCACCACGGTGACGCTCTCCACCCGCATCCCCGGCACCAGCGGGGAACCGGACGTGAACACCGGGCGGTGCCAGGACGCGGCCCACCCCCAGCCGTCACCGCTCCCGGCGCCCAGCGGACGGATGACGCGGCGACCGCTGCGCACCCCGGCGACGACCACGGCCAGATGGTTGTCCGCCGCGTTGGCCGCCGAGGTGGGGCCGGTCACCGTGGAGTACGACTGACGGCTGTACAGCGGATCGTCCGCGACCCCCGACTCGCCCTCGTGCGGGCGCACATGGTCGCTGCCGTGGTTGTGCAGCCGTACGATCCCGTCCGCCCGGGTGGACTGGACGAGCAGTCCGGGCGCGGGCAGCGCGAGCACCCGGTCGGGGCCCTCGCTCGGGGCGGGTTCCTCGGTCGCGGCCCACAGCGGATGGCCGTCCGGGGCGAGCAGCGAGACGAAGGCCTTGGACGCCCAGTACGGGGACGCGGGGGCCGAGTAGTACTGCAGAGTCGCCTCGTGCGGGCCGTGCCAGCCCAGACTCAGCAGCCCGTCCGTGCCCGTCGCACCGCGGTCCAGGAAGTAGCGCAGCGATCCGTTGATCACCCGGCGCGAGACGCCGGGCGCGAGCGGGGTGTGCCCGGTGACAGCTCCGAGCGCCACCGACGAGGCGGCGGCGAAACGGTAGGTCAGGGACCGGCCGAAGTGGATCGGCGCACCGTCGCCGCCGAACAGCAGGGAGTAGCTCTCCAGGTGCTCGCGCAGCCGGGCGCCGTAGTGCGCGGACAGCTCGGCGTCGTCCGACAGATGCGCGTCCAGCACGGGATAGAGGTGCAGCGCCCAGCCGTTGTAGTGGTCGAAGGCGCGGCCGTCGCCGTCCGCGTACCAGCCGTCTCCGCGGTACCACCCCTCCAGCAGACCGAGTGCGCGCTCCTTCGCCCGCGCGGTCTCCGCGTCGCCCCGGCCCACGGACTCCAGGAACGCGGCCACGGAGTAGGGGAACAGGTACCAGTTGTTGGGGGAGGGGACGTGCCGCAGCGCGCCGCGCAGCCACTCCTCGGCGCGGTCCCGCACCCCGGACTCCAGGCGGTCCCAGAGCCACGGCCGGGTGAGCCGGAGTCCGATGGCGACCGACGCGGATTCGACCATGGGCTGGCCGAAGACCGTGTGGTCGCGGATCAGCGGCCACGACTCGGCGTCGTCCCGGCCGGGGGTGAGGGTGCCGGCCGCGAGCCCGTCCGCGTACCGGTCGAGCCAGCCGTGCGGGTCCTTGCCGTCCGCGCCCGCCACCCGGAAGGCGGCGGCGAGGAACGTGCGCGCGTACCCCTCCAGACCGTCGGAGCGCACACCGGACGCGGATGGCCTGCCCGGCAGGTCCAGCAGCGCGCCGCCCGGAGTGGCCCATGTCCAGGCGGCCTTGAGCAGCCCGTCGGCCGCGGCCTCCCAGTGCGCACGGGTGTAGCCGGTGTGCGGGCTCAACACCCGCTCTTCGGCGGGGAGTTCGAGGGGTGAACCCAGGTGGGGTGCGGTCATGCGAGGAATGCCAGCCTTTCGCGTCGTACGGGATGGGCGAAACCGTCGCCCGCGGCCCAGCGGCCGGCCTCGCCGACCGCCAGATCGACCAGGCGCCGCCACTCATTGCCCTGGGAGCCCGCGAGATGCGGGGTGATCAATGCGTTGTCGCACTCCCAGAGAGCGTGTGCGGCGGGCAGGGTGTCGGGCTCCGTGACGTCGAGGATCGCCCGGATCCGGTTCTGCCGGAGTACGTCGGTGAGCGCGTCCTGGTCGATGACGGCGCCCCGCGCGGTGTTGACGAGCACGCTGTCCGGACGCATCGAGGTGAGCAGTTCACGGCTGACGAGACCGCGAGTGGCCGGCAGCAGCGGGGTGTGGACGCTCACCACGTCGCTGTGTGCGAACAGTTCACCGAGGCCGACGGACCGGGCGCCGAGCGCGGCGGCCTCCGCCTCGGTGACGTACGGGTCGTGGAGCAGCACCGGCAGGTCGTACGGCCGCAGCAGTTCGATGACGCGCCGGCCGATCAGCGAGGCGGACAGGATCCCGACAGTGCGGCCGTAGTTGCCGACCTCGGTCGAGGTGGCGAGCCAGTTGTCGCGGCGGCGTTCCGTCCGGTAGTCGCGCGCCCGCTCCAGGGCCCGCTTGCCGGAGAGAAGGATCATCGCGACGGTGTACTCCGCCACCGGCAGGGCGTTGGCGGCGGCTGCCGACGACACCTCGATGCCGCGTTCCCAGCAGGCCTCGGTGATGTGGCCGCGGATGGAGCCCGCGGTGTGGACGACGGCGCGCAGGCGCGGTGCGGCGGCCAGGGCGGCCGCGTCGAGCGGCGGACAGCCCCAGCCGGTGACCAGGACCTCCGCGTCCGCCAGTAAGGCGCGGGCCCGGTCGGTGGTGAAGTCGTCGAGTACGGGCAGGGGAGCGAGGTCGTACACCTCGCCGAGTGAGGCCAGGGACCGGGCGTCGAGGAGCGCGGCCGCGGCGTCCGGCTTCATGGCGAGGGCCGCGCGCGGCCGATTCCGGGTGACGCGTACGTCGGGGGCGGTGCTGGACATCTCTCTCCTGGTACGGGGTGGAGGTGGTGGCCCGGCTGCCTGACGGCGCTCGCCGTGGGCCCGCGGTGTCGTGGGTGCGGTTGAACGCGACCACAGACGCCTGGCTGCCGCGCAGGGCGGACCAGGCGGTGATGTGTGCGGCCCGCTTCGAGTTCCTGCTGTCCTGCTGCTCTTTCTGTTCCTGCCGGCCGTTCTGCCGGTGCTGCCCGACCCTGTTGTCGATCTGCCGCTGCCGCTGCCGCTGCCGCAGGCGCACGCGCTGAGCGCGCCTGTCATCGGCAGGGTGGCGATCGTGGCGAGCGCGGATCGACGGCTCCGTCGGCCGGGCATGTGCGCCTCCCGCGGCTTCTGATCCGGGTCACGGGAAATCCTGATCGGCTGATCGGTACTGGTCAATAGATCGCTCAGAAGAAAATCAAAGCGGTCAAACGATCATTTCATGGTGGGGACCCGTTCCCGCGCGGATCCGCGCACCTTGAGCGTGGGCAGCAGCTCCGTCCGGCGCACCGGACCGCCCGCGCCGGCAGCCCCGGACAGCCGGCGGAGCAGCAACTCGGCGGCGGCCCGCCCGATCTCCGCCTTCGGCGGCGCCACCGCCGTCAGCGGTGTGCTGCCGAGGGCCGCGACCACGTCGTCGTAAGCCACCACCGAGCAGTCGCGCGGCACCTCGACACCGCTCTCCGCCAGCCGCTGCACCAGCATCAGCGCGTCCACGTCGCCGTGCAGCACGGCCGCCGTGGCACCCCGTTCCCTCAGCAGGGCGGCGAGGTCGAGAGGCGCGCGGGCGCCGGCTGCGGCGACGGGCGGAGCATCGGCTCCCGCGGCGGTGACTGCTCCCGCAGCAGGAGATTCGGGGCCGGGGCCGGGCACCGCCTCCGGAGAACTGAGCACCACCGACCAGTCCTCCACCTCCGCACGGGCCGCGGCGATCCCGGCGAAGGCGGCGCGGATGGTGCGCGCGGTCGGGCTGTCGTCGCGGGCGGCCAGCACGATACGCCGATGCCCCAGTGACACCAGGTGCTCCACGGCCAGATACGTCCCGTACCAGTGATCCGAGCAGACCGAATCCAGAGCGTGCAGCGCGCTGCCCGGCCGGGGCCGGCGCTCCATCAGCACGGTCGGCACCCCCACGTCCGCGAGCCAGCCGTACTCCAGCTCCTCCGAGCGCGCGTTGCGCCAGCGCGGCGCGATCAGCAACCCCCGCGCGCCGTCCGCCAGTGCCCGCTCCACCAGCGGACGTTCGGTGCCGGCCGACTGGTGCGCGATGTGCAGCGCGATCCGCATCCCGGACTCCTCCAGGACGGTCCGGGCGCCGTGCAGGGTCTCGTACAGGTACGAATGCCGATCGGGGACGACCAGGGCGATCGCGCCGCCGTCCCCGGCGGACCCGTCACCCCGCGGTGCCGGCGCCGCGGCGGGCGGCCGCGCCTCTCCCGCCGGCCGGGCCACGCCGTGTCCGCGCCGCAGCCGTCCCGCCCGGGCCAGTTCCTCGACGTCCCGCCGGACCGTGACCACCGAGACGTCCAGCTCGGCCGCGAGCACGCTGACCTTGACGGCGCCGCGCGACTCCACCACCGACAGGATTCGCTGCCGCCTGAGTTCAACCGGCTCCCGCATCGCTGTTTGGCCCCCTCGCCGTACCGCCGCGCGTTGTTCGTTTGAACGCTTCCTGTGAGCGTTTGGGTCGCAGCATAGCCATCGCACCTCTGCCGCACCTACGGGTGGACCGCCCCGTACGCCCCACCGATCCGAGGAAGCACCCGGGCCGGCCTTGCGTGCGCGAGGGGCGCGACCGTCCTCGGCGGACTCCGACTGCTGCCGCGCTGAGCGCACACGGCGTTCCGCATCACCGCACACACGTCTCAGCCCTCCCTGGGCACTCGCTGCGACCCGGGAGGGCTGAGGACGACGGGCGGGCGGGGACGGGTCAGATGATGCCTTCCTCGATCTCCGCCTGCTCGCGGGCGTTCCCGTACGCCGACGGCGTGCTGTACGAACGGCGCGCGACGAACCACCACACGGTGGCCAGGGCCAGCACCGCGACCAGCGCGATCGACGCGTAGTTCATCGAGTCGACCGTCACCGGCGACGACTGCGGAAGCAGGAACAGTACGGTCACGATGGCGACCCACACCACGGCGATCCAGCCGATCGGCTTGCTCCAGCGGCCCAGATGCCACGGCCCGCGCTCGAACCGGTCACCGGAGCGCAGCTTCAGGAAGATCGGGATGGCGTAGGCGGGCGTGATGCCGATGACGTTGATCGCGGTCACCGCGCCGTACGCGGTGGCGGAGTACAGCGACGGCAGTGCCAGCACGCCGGCGACGACGACCGACAGCCACACCGCGTTGACGGGGGTCTGGGTGCGGGCACTCACCTTGTGCCACAGTGCCGAACCCGGCAGCGCGTTGTCGCGGCTGAACGCGAACACCATCCGGCTGGCGGCGGCGACCTCGGCGTTGCCGCAGAACAGCTGCGCCGCGATCACGATCAGGAGCATGGCCGTGGCCCCGGACGTGCCGAGCGCATCGATCAGGATCTGCGCCGGGGGCACCCCGGTGGCACTGTTCTGGGTGCCCGCGTAGTCCTGGATCGCGAAGGTCAGTCCGGCGAGCAGGACGAAACCGGCGACCCAGGAGACCCAGATCGCGCGGACGATGCCCTTGGCGGCCGTCACCGAGGCGTTGGACGTCTCCTCCGAGAGATGGGCGGAGGCGTCGTAGCCGCAGAAGGTGTACTGGGCGAGGAGCAGGCCGATCGCCGCCACGTACAACGGGTTGTGCCAGCCGGTGTCGTTGACGAACTCGGTGAAGACGAACGACGGCGACTGGTGGTGCGAGGGCACGATGGCCAGCACGGCGACGATCACCGCGACACCGCCGAGATGCCACCACACACTGATGGAGTTGAGCACGCTGACGAGACGGACACCGAACAGGTTCAGCACGGCATGCAGCAGCAGGATGCAGACGAAGATGATCATTGTCTTGCCCGGTGTGGGGGTGAATCCCCACTGCAGGTTCATCAGCGCACCGGTGAACAGCGCGGCACCGTAGTCGATACCGGCGATCGCGCCGAGCAGCCCGAGTAGATTCAGCCACCCGGTGTACCAGCCCCACTTGCGGCCGCCGAGCCGGTCGGCCATGTAGTACAGCGCCCCCGACGTCGGGTAGGCACTGGTGACCTCGGCGAGTGCCATGCCGACGCAGAGCACGAAGAGGCCGACGCCGGCCCAGCCCCAGAGCATCACCGCCGGGCCGCCGGTCGACATGCCGAAGCCGTACAGGGTCATGCAGCCGGACAGGATGGAGATGACGGAGAAGCTGATGGCGAAGTTGCCGAAGCCGCCCATGCGGCGGGCGAGCACCGGCTGGTAGCCGAGTTCGCGCAGGCGCTGCTCCTCGTCCTTCGGTGGGACGGCCTCCGCACCCGACTGGGTCGGGGTGGATATGGACATGGGAAAAACCTCCATGAGCGGGTTGGGGAAGGGACGGAAAGGGATCGGTCCGGAACGGAAGAAGGCGGCCGTGCGCCGGCTCGGTGTCCCGGCTCAGCCGTGCGGCCCCCGCCCGGGGCCGGGGGACACGGTGAGGCAGCGGCTCCGGGCGCGCAGGAACACTTCCTCGGCGCCTCCCGGGCTCTTGGGATCACGCGTGCGGTACAGCCAGGGAACCGAGGTGAAATAGGGGCCGAGTTCCCGGAACACCGGTGCTGCGTCGGCGAATTGGAGAGCCCCCCACAGGGCGTGGGCCAGATGGTTCAGGTCGGGCAGGGAATGCGAGACCGGCGCCGTGCGGCGGAACCAGAGCTCCAGTGCCCGTGCCGCGTCCCGTTCGGCGTCCTCGGTGACCCAGTGGAGATCCAGGGCCTTCTCGTGACCGCGCTCGCGGCGGTACCGCTCGACCCGCACATACAGGGGCAGTACATGCAGTGCGGAGCCGTCGGGAGCCGAGGAGGACGCCCACTGGACGAAGTTGAACGCTTCGGAGAGACTTCCGCCGCCCTTGCGCGCGTACACGAACTGGAGCATTCGGTGGTAGGCCTCGCGATTGCACGGATCGCGCTTGTCGGCCTCCGCCAGCAGCCCCCACGGGCCGGGGAACAGCATCGGCCCCGGCGGATGGAGCCGGTGCTCCTCCAACTGCTGGTGTTCGTCCAGCTGGGACAGGGCCAGCAGGCACACCCAGGGCACCGGGTCCGCGGGCGAGGTGTGTGCGGCCGTCCGGCAGGCTCCCCACGCCTCCTGCCACAGCTCCTGCGCGCGGTGGTGGCCCTCGCGGTGGGCCCGCACGGCCCGCTCGACGACGACCCGCGCGTTCATCACGGCGGCGGCGACGCTTCGGGGCTCCTCGGCCTGCCAGGCCTGCACCGCGTCCGAACCGGCGGCGACCGCGCCGAGAACCTGTGTGCGCTGGGTCCAGAGGGTCCAGTCCGGCGTACTCTCCAGCAGGTTCCGCATGGACATCCAGCGTCCGGTGCGCAAATCCTGTAACGCGACACGCAATTCATTGTCATGGCCGGCCGGGTGGTAGACCGGCCGGAAATCACTGTTGGCCATGGAATCGCCCTGCCCCCGTGCGACGGGACGACATGCGGCGGGACGGCATGCGACGGTTGGGGAATCTCCTCAGCACGTCACGCAACCCGGCGGTGGCATGGAACCCGTACGGAATCGGAAGGCCCGGGAGTCGAAGTCTCGGCGCTCGGGGCGGGGTGTCGGTCTCATCAATCCTCAAGGACGTGGGGGGTGAAGCAGCTGTTGAAAAACGAACTGCTCGAAAGCGTCCGGTTGTTGCTCGGCGGTGAGTGTAAGGCCAGTTGCGCCGAACGCCGGACCGATTCGCGGATCTTACTCAAGTCGACGCACACGAAGGGACGTTGACCGGCGTCCGGTCGTTCCGCACGCGCACCCGGTCGGCCCTTGACGTACGCGGTGGTCTGCACCAGTCTGGGCGGCACAGATCGATGATCACGATTCCGTTCAAGCCGCAGAGCTTCCGTACAGCTGGAGTGTCGATGACAGGCCCGGTACTCGCTGTGGACCAGGGCACGTCGGGAACCAAGGCGCTGGTGATCTGCCCCGAGCGCGGCGTGATCGGCTCCGGTTCGGCGCCGGTGCGGCCGCGGCACGGCGCCGGGGGAGCGGTCGAGGTCGATCCCGCAGAACTGCTCGGCTCGGTCGTCGACGCCGGACGCCGGGCCTTGCACGAAGCGGGCGAACCGGTGGTCGCCGTCGGCCTCGCCAACCAGGGCGAGACGGTGCTCGCCTGGGATCCGGACACCGGGCGGCCGCTCACCGACGCGATCGTCTGGCAGGACCGGCGTTCCGCTTCGATCTGTGCCGAACTCTCCTCACACGGCGAAGAGTTGACGCGGCTCACCGGGCTTCCGCTCGATCCGTACTTCGCCGCGCCCAAGATGGCCTGGATCCGCCGGGAGCTGACCCGTGAGGGCACCGTCACCACCAGCGACTCCTGGCTCGTCCACCAGCTGACCGGTGCGTTCGTGACGGACGCGGCGACCGCGGGACGCACCCAGCTGCTCGACCTCGACCGGGTCCGCTGGTCACCCGAGGCCCTGGACGTCTTCGGCCTCGGCGACGAACGCCTCCCGGCCGTCGTCGACTCCGACGGGACGGTCGGTACGACGAGCGCCTTCGGCGGTGAACTCCCGCTGACCGGACTCCTCGTCGACCAGCAGGCCGCCCTCCTCGCCCAGAACGCCCTGGACCCGGGCAACGCCAAGTGCACCTACGGAACCGGGGCGTTCCTGCTCACCCAGACCGGGCCCGCGCCGCGCCGCGGTTCCACCGGGCTCGTCAGCTGTGTCGCCTGGCGGCTCGGCGGCCGTACGAGCTACTGCCTCGACGGACAGGTCTACACCGCAGCCTCCGCCGTCGACTGGCTCGCCGGCCTGGGGGTGATCTCCGACGCGGCCGACCTCGACCCGGTCGGCGCCGGCGTCGCGGACTCCGGTGGCGTCACGTTCGTCCCCGCACTCGCCGGGCTGGCCGCTCCCTGGTGGCGCGGCGACCTGCGCGGATCGGTGACCGGTCTCGGCCTCGACACCACCGCAGGCCACCTGGTGCGCGCCCTGTGCGAAGGCATCGCCGCACAGGTCGTCGAACTCTGCGAAGCGGTCGCGACCGATCTCGGATCCCCCTTGACCTCGCTCCGTGTCGACGGCGGCCTGACGCGCTCCGCCCTGCTCATGCAGACCCAGGCCGATCTGCTGCAACGCCCCGTCGAGGTGTCCGCACTGCCCGATGTCACTGCGCTCGGCATCGGTGCCGTCGCCCGCCTCGGCCTCGACCCGCGGCTCCCGCTCCGGCAGGCCGTACCCGAATGGAAGCCCGCCGCCGTGTACGAGCCCCGGATCGGAGCCGACGAGGCGGCCGAACGCCTCGCCGGATTCCGTGCGGCCGTGCAGACCCTGCTGGAACATGCCTGACGCGTACGAGAGCCACCCCCTGAACCGCACGATCACCACCGCCGGAGCACCGGCGGCCGGTCCCGGGGCCCCGGTCTACGACGTGACCGTCGTCGGCGCCGCCGGGTCGATCCGCACGGCACGGCCGTGCGGATCGCGGTGCGCTGACCGACCGTACGTCAGGGAATCAGCAGCCAGTCGGATCCGATCGCCGCCAGCAGGCCGATCCCCAGCAGCCAACTGCCCAGCCGGGTCCGGCCGTTCCTGCTGAGTTCGATCACGATCCCGCACAGGATCAGCGCGAGCCCGTACACCCCGACCACCAGCACGGACGACCGGCTGGCGATCCGCAGTGCGAGGACCACCGCCATCGCCGCCATGCCGACCGACGAGAGCACGATGCGCAGCCGTCTCGCCTGACGTGGCGTCAGCCGCCGCTCGTCGGGCTCGGGTGCCGTCTGCGCATCGGCCCCGGAGGCGCTCTCCGGAGAGGCTTCGGTGTCGCTCCCCGACTCCGAGGCCGCCTCGGAGGCCTTCTCGGAAACGGCCTCGGAAGCCGTTCCGGAAGCCTCTATCGGAAGGTCCACGGCCTGGTCCTGGTCAGAAGTGCTCATGACGCCGGATCGTAATGGCTGCGGGCGCCCCTGTTCACCGCTCCGGACGCCGGGCGGCGAAAGTGACGTAGGTTCGGTGCATGCCCGGCCACATTCTCGTCCTCGGCGGCACGACCGAAGCCCGGCAGCTCGCCGCCGAGCTGACCGGGCCCGGCGGCGGCGCCGCGACGACGCGCGTCACCACCTCGCTGGCCGGCCGGGTCGCCCGGCCCCGGATGCCCGCCGGTGCCGTGCGCATCGGCGGCTTCGGCGGCCCCGGGGGCCTCGCGGACTGGCTGCGCACCCACGGCGTGGACACCGTCGTCGACGCCACCCACCCGTTCGCCGCCACCATCAGCGCCCACGCCGCCGAGGCCGCGAAGGCCACCGGCACCCCGCTGTTCGCGCTGCGCCGTCCCGGCTGGACCGCGGGCCCCGGCGACCGCTGGCACCCGGTCGACGACCTCGCCCACGCCGCCGAGCGGCTGCCCGCCCTGGGCCGCCGGATCTTCCTGACCACCGGCCGCCTGGGCCTGGCCGTCTTCGCGACCGCCCCCGGCGCGGACGCGCTCCACTTCCTCGTACGGTCCGTGGAGCCCCCCGAGCCGCCACTGCCCCGCCACGCGGACGTGCTCCTCGACCGCGGCCCGTACACCGTCGAAGGGGAGACGGCGCTGCTGCGCGACCACGCCGTCGACGTCCTCGTCACCAAGGACAGCGGCGGCCCCGCCACCGCCGCGAAACTCACCGCGGCCAGGAACCTCGGTCTGCCCGTGGTCGTGGTCCGCCGCCCGCCACCGCCCGACGGCGTGCCCCTCGTGCAGGATGTGGCGTCGGTGCTCCGGCTGCTCCGTGGGAAAGGCCGGTTCAGCCGCGGCGCAGCAGATACGTGTCCATGATCCAGCCCTTGCGGGCGCGCGCCTCGGCCCGCAACTCCTCGATCCGGTCCGACACCTCGGCGAGGCGCCCGGAGACCAGGATCTCGTCCTCGGTCCCCACGTACGCGCCCCAGTAGATGTGGAGGTCCTGGTCGAGATGGCGGGTGAACGCCTGCCGGGCGTCGAGCATCACCACCACATCGTCGACCCCCTCGGGCCACCCCTCGGCCAGCCGCCGGCCCGTCGTGATCTGCACCGGGCGCGCCACCCGGTTCAGCCCCGTCCGGTGCCTGGCCAGCAGCGCGGAGACGCTGCTGATCCCCGGGACCACCTCGTGCTCGAACGCGACCGAACCCCGGTCGAGGATCTCCTCCAGGATGCCGAGCGTGGAGTCGTACAGGGCGGGATCGCCCCACACCAGGAATGCCCCGCACTCGTCCTCGCCGAGGTCCTCCGCGATGAACCGCTCGTAGAGATCCGCGCGGCGCCGACGCCAGTCGTCCACCGCGGGTGAGTAGTCCGGCGTCCTGCGGTCCCGCTCCGGATCACGCGCCTCGACGAGCCGGTACGCGGCGTTCTCCACATGCACATCGAGGATGTCCCGACGCAGCCCGGTCAGGTCGGACTTCTCCTCACCCTTGTCGAGGATGAAGAACGCGTCCGCCCGGTTCAGCGCCTTGACGGCCTGCAGGGTCAGATGGTCGGGGTCGCCCGCGCCGATGCCGATGACATAGATCTTTCTCACCGCACCGAGTCTGCCCCACGCCCCACCGCACCGGGCGCCGGGGCCGGGACCGGTCCGGCGGACCGCGGACGGGTCGCGACCCCGGTCCGCCGGGCCGGCCCTACCGGTCCCGGGGCCGCAGGCGGGGTGCCTCGGCGGCGGCGTCCACGGGGCGGTCGTCCGGCACCCGGCCGCCGGCCGCGTCCGCGCCGCGGGCCTCGCGCCGCTCCACCCGCGCCGCCAGCTCCCCGGCCCAGCCGATCAGCCCGTCGACCCCGATCCCATGGGGCCGGGCGGCTGCGAACTCCGCGAGCGCCGCCGCGCCGCGCCGCAACAGCCGGGCCCCGCCCGCGGCATTGCCCCGGGCCGCGTGCGTCAGCCCGACGGCCAGCTGCGCGAGCCCCCGCCACAACTCCCGCTCCGCCACCGGTCCCGACTTCCACGCGTCCTCGAACACCTCGTGCGCGTGGAACGGCATCCCCGCGTCCAGCAGCCGCTGCGCCTCCCGCAAGGTCTCCTCGGGGGTGCGGACCACCCCCTCGGGCTGCCGCTCCACTCCCGGCGTCCCGTACGGCAGCGGGCGTCCCAGCCCGTCACGGGGGCGCGCATTGCGCGCGCGGCCCTCCGCGTCGCGGTCCCTGCGAGTCTCGTCCACCCTCCGATTGTGCCCCGCACCTGCGGCGAACTGGCCGAACCACTGTCCGTGGACCCCCGTGCACGACTAGTGTCGACTGTCATCCGCACCACTTTGGGGAGGGTAGGGATGAAGCAGTCCCGGCCACTGTACGAGCGCGAGCCGGAACTCGCCGCCGCCGCACAAGCCGTGGACGCCCTGTGCGGCGCCCAGGCAGCCGGCGGGCTGCTGATCTTCAGCGGCGAGGCGGGCATCGGCAAGACGGCGCTGCTCGCCGAGATCAGGGCCATGGCCGCCGACCGCTGCACCGTCTGGTCCGCACGCGGCGGCGAAACGGTCACGTCCGTGCCGTTCCATGTCGTACGCCAACTGCTGCAGCCCGCCCTCGACCAGTTCCCGCCGGACGAGGTGCGTACCCTGTTCGGGCCCTGGTACGAGATCGCCGCGCCCGCACTCGGACTCGCCGAACCGAGCGGTCCGCAGCCGGATCCGCAAGGCGTCCGGGACGGCCTCGACTTCGTCGTCTCCCGGCTCGCGTCCCGGCTGAGCCACCGTCCGCTCCTGCTCGTCATCGACGACGCGCACTGGGCGGACGGCGAATCCCTCGCCTGGCTCGCCTCGTTCACCGCCCGCCTCGGCGAACTGCCCGTCCTGGTCGTCCAGGCCCACCGGCCGGAAGAACTGGCAGCGCGGCAGAAGGAGAGCGGACCGGGCAGCGCCCATCCCGCCCAGGTCCGGGTGGCGTTGCGCGCCCTCACCCCGGACGCCACCGCGGAACTGGTCCGCGCGGCGCTCGGCGAACACGCCGACGATCCGTTCTGCCGCGAGGTGTGGGCCGTCACCGGAGGCAACCCCTACGAGGCGGTCGAACTCGTCGCCAAGGTCCAGGACCGCGAACTGGTGCCGCTGGAGGAGTCGGCCGGGCTGCTGCGCGAACTCGGCGCATCGGCCCGCGGCAGCGGTCTGGTCGCCCGGCTCGAACGGCTCGGTACCAACGCCAACCGGTTCGCCTGGGCCGCGGCCGTCCTCGGCACGGACATCTCGCAGGACCTCGCCGCCACCCTTGCCGGAATGAGCCCCGCCGAGGCCGCCGACTGCACGGCACGGCTGCGCGAAGCCCGTATCGTCACCGGATTCGACCCGCTGGAGTTCGTCCACCCGCTGATCGCCACCGCGGTGTACCGCTCCATCCCGCCGGCCACCCGCACGGCCTTCCACGGCCGGGCGGCGTGGGCGATCACCCGCGCGGGGCTCGGCCCGGCAGCGGCCTCCCGCCACCTCCTCGAAGTGCACCCGGACAACGACCAGGAACTCGTCGGGCAACTCCGCGAAGCCGCCAAGCAGCACCTCGCGGTCGGCGCCCCGGAGGCCGCCCGCCGCTGCCTCGAACGCGCCCTGGAAGAACCACCGAGCCCCCGCGTGAAGGCCACCCTGTTGTACGAACTGGGCTGCGCCACACTGCTCAGCTCGCCCGCCACCACCGTCCAGCACCTGCGCGACGCCCTCGACATGCCCGGACTCTCCGGCGACCAGCGCGTCGACGCCACCTACCGGCTCGCAGCCGCGCACTCCCACAACAACCAGCTGAAGGAAGCGGCACGTGCCCTCGCCGCCGAGGCCGCGCGCACCGCCCCGGGCCCCGGCCTGATGCGGCTCCAGGCCGCCCACTTCCTCTGGGAGGGCATGCAGGCGTCCGAGGACGACGGACCCGCCCGTTCCGGCCGGCTCGCCCGGAACGCCGACCACCTCTCCGGCCGCGACAACGCCGAGCGCGCCCTGCTCACCATCCGCGCCTTCGACGCCATGATGCGCGGCGAGAACGCCCAGCTCATCGTCGACCTCTGCGAACGCGCCCTGGTCGACGGCCATCCCGCACGCGGGCTCGGCTGGACCGATACGGAATGGGGCTTCGAACTCCCCACCCTCGTCGGCATCACCTACGCCTTCACGGACCACGTAGACCGGGCCGAGGAACTGTTCGGCGAGGCCGTCCGCGCCTTCGAGATCTCCGGCTGGAGCGGCGCGCACCTCGCGTTCGCGCACACCCTGCTCGGGCTGGTCCACCGCCGTCGCGGCCGGCTCGCCGAGGCCGAGGGCTTCCTCCGTGAAGGGCTGCGCCTCGCCGACCGTGTCGGCAGCGGACTTCCCGTCCACTGGGACGCGGCCTGCCTCCTCATCGACACCCTGGTCGCCCGCGGCCGTGTCACCGAGGCCCGCCAGATCGCCGACCGCTACGACTTCGGCTCGCCCTACCCCAGCGCGATGGTGCTGCCCGACGCCCCGTGCGTACGTGGTCGGCTGCTGCTGGCCGAAGGCCGTATGAAGGAAGCGGCCACGGAACTCGAAGCGGCCGGTCAGGCCCTCGAACCCCGCGGCAGATACAACGGCGTACGGGCGCCCTGGGCGGGCGATCTCGCCCGTGCGCTGGCCGAGGAGGACCCGCTCCGCGCCGCCCAACTCGCCACCACGGCCCGGGTCCACGCCGAACGCTTCGGCACGGACACCGCGATCGGTGAGGCCCTGCGCTGTGTCGCCCTCTTCGCCCGCCCGGAGGATGCCACGCATCTGCTGGCCGAGTCGGTCCGCCATCTGGAGGCGTCCCCGTCCGCGTACGAACATGCCCTGGCCCTCGTCGACTACGGCATCGCCATCCGCTCCCCACGCGAACTGGCCAGGGCCCACAAACTGGCCACGGCATGCGGCGCCGAATCCCTGGCAAACCGCGCCCACCAGGCACGGGCGTCGATCCGGTCCGCAGAGTGAGGTAATGTTTGTCCTGCGCAGCCGCCCGGGAACACCGGGGGGAATCGCAGCGGGACGTGGCGCAGCTTGGTAGCGCACTTGACTGGGGGTCAAGGGGTCGCAGGTTCAAATCCTGTCGTCCCGACTTGTTTTTTCGCAGGTCGCAGGCGGTATCGGAGAAATCCGGTACCGCCTTTCCGCTTTTCCTGGGGACCAGTTGGGGACCACGGTGTCCAGCGGTGCCGTCCTGCTGCCGGCTGGACGGCGAGGGGTGTGCGGATGGGGTGGGGGTGTGCGGTGAGGGCGTGGCCGGCTTTGGTGATCCGGGCCATGTCGGGGTGGAGGTAGCGCTGGGTGGTGAGGAGGGAGCCGTGTCCGGCGATTTTGCGGAGGACGTGGACGGGGACACCGGCGCCGGCGAACCAGGTGAGTCCTGTGTGGCGGAGGCAGCGGAGGTCGTGGCGGCGCAGGTGTTCATGGCCGAGTGAGATGACCACCTCGTCCCAGTGGGCTGCGTCCCGTAGGACGGCGGTGGAGATGCGCCCGCCGCGGGGGGCCGGTGAAGAGCCGCGCGTCGGGGTCGGGGCCGACGGCGAGGATGCGTCCGGCGATCACCGGGCGGATTTCCTCGGTGAGGGTGACTTGGCGGGCGCGTGCCTGGGCCGGATCGCTCCAGGACAGGTCACTTGAGGATCTCCAGCATCCGGTTCCCGAGGACCGCGGCCGAGGCCGGGTTCTGTCCGGTCACCAGGTTGCGGTCCTCGACCATGTAGGGCTCCCAGATCGGACCACGGCTGAAGTTGACCCCGACCTTCGCTTTCACGTCGGTCTCCAGCAGCCACGGCGCCCTGGAGGCCAGCCCGACGCCTTCCTCCTCCTCGTCGGTGAAGCAGGTGATGTTGTAGTCCTTGAACGGCGACTCGCCGTGGATCCTGGTGGCCAGCATCGCGGCGGGACCGTGACAGACGATGAACAGCGGGTTGCCCGAGGCCAGCTGCTGGGTCAGCAGCCGCCCCACGTCGGCGTCCCACGCCAGGTCCGCCATCGGTCCGTGACCGCCCGGCAGGTAGACCGCGTCGTAGTCCTCCAGGCGCACGTCCGACAGCCGCAGCGGTCGACGCATCACCTCCGCGGAACGGATGATGGCCTCCAGCTCCAGGGCGCTGTCGTTTCCGCCGACCATCTCGGGGCGCAGGCTCATCATGTCGACGGTCGGCGTCACACCGTTCGGCGTCGCGACGACGACCTCGTGACCGGCGTCCGTGAGGATCTTGTACGGGTTCGCGAACTCCTCGGCCCAGTAGCCGGTCGCGTGCCGTGTGCCGTCCTTCAACACCCAGTAGGTGGCTCCGCTGACGATGAAAAGCACCTTTGCCATGGGGAAATCCCCTCTCGGACGCATGCCAGGAGCGGGTTCGGCGGGGTGCCCCACGAAACCGACCCGCCCCGCCGGTTTTCTCCCCTTCCCACGCAACCACGCTAGGCAGCTGCGCCGACCGCGCGCAACCCGGTGCTCCGTCGGCGGCCTTGGACGCGTATCGCGACGTCGGCGGTGGTGCCCTCGGCCAGGGACGCTTCCGGTCACATGTCCAGGACCACGTCGGCCGGGGGCGTCGAACAGCAGATGAGCGCGCTTCCTCCGGCGGGGGGCTCCAGGGGCTGCGGGGCGTACTCGACGTGGCCGGAGAGAAGCGCGGTCTCGCAGGTGTGACAGATTCCGGTGCGGCAGGACCAGCGCACGGGCACGTCGCACGCCTCGGCGAGTCCGAGCAGTGTCCCGTAGTCAGGGTGCCAGGGGACGATCAGCCCGCTGCGCGCGAAGGCTACGGACGGCCCCGGGCGGCCGCCGGGAGGAGTGGCCGGCTGGTGCGGTGCCCGGGCGGATCCGGTCACCACACCGGGGGTGACGGCGGACGTGGCCCCGAACACCTCGGTGCGGATCCGGGAGGACGGCAGGTCGCAGGCCTCCAGGGCTCCGGTCATGTCCCGCATGAACGCGCTCGGCCCGCAGATGTAGGCGTCGGCGTCCGGAGGCGGCTCCAGGCTGCGGATCCGCTCGGGACTGAACCGCCCACTGACCGTGTAGTCGACACCTGGGCGGTCGACGCCGGACGGACGGCTGTAGGAGACGAAAGACCGGCCTGCGGGCAGCTGGGAGAGCAGTGCGCGCACTTCGCCAGCGAACGGGTGGTTCTCGCCGTCCCGGGCCGCGTGCAGCCACCACACCGCGCGCTGCGAGCGCTCCGCGGCCAGAGCGTGCAGCATGGCCAGGACCGGGGTGGCACCGACACCGGCGGACAGCAGCAGGACCGGAGTGTCCGCGTCCGTGAGCAGGAACGTGCCGCGCGGAGCGGCGACATCGAGAACGTCACCCACCTTCACGTGCTGACGCAGGTAGGTGCTGGCGACGCCGTGTGGCTCCTGCTTGACACTGATGCGGTACGTCTCGGCGCCCGGTCGGCCGGAGAGCGAGTAGTTGCGGATGACCGGGGAGGCCTGTGGGTCCGGCCGCAGGCGGACCGTGAGGAACTGCCCCGGCAGAGCGGCCGGGAGCGGCTCACCGTCGACTGCCGCCAGAGTGAGCGAGAAGATACTCGCGCTCTCCGGCTCGATGCGGGCGACTTCGAGCCGACGGAACCCGGGCCAGGCCGGCGGCGGGCTGCTGGTGGTCAGCCCGCGGTTTCCACCCACGGCGCCGGAGCCGCGATCCGCGTCGTCGAGCAGGGCTCGCAGCGACGTCTTCCAACCGGGGCTCAACGCGGGGATGCGCAGGGCCCGTTCGAGCTGCGGTCGGGCGTGGCCGGGCAGGTAGAGCAGCGCGTCGATCTCCGCGACGGTCATCTCCTCGGGGCCCGAGGCGATCTTCACGATCTCGTCCCCGGCCCGCACCCGCCCTTCAGTCAGCACCCGCATGTAGAAGCCCGGGCGGCGATGGGACACCAGTAGGGCGGCCATCTGCGGCTCGCCGAGCCGCAACCCCACGCGGTAGCACGTCACGCGGGGTTGGGTGACCTCGAAGACCGCGCCGCCGATCTCGTAGCGGTCACCGATGCACACCTCGTCGTCGGCGAGTCCGTCCACAGTGAGGTTCTCGCCGAACTGGCCGTACGTGAAGTCGTCCCGCTTCAGGTACTCCTGCCAATGGCAATAGGAGCTCAACTGGTAGACCAGCACGGCACGTTGCTCGCCGCCGTGCCCGGCGAGGTCACCCTGCCCGTCGCCGTCCAGGTTGAGGCGGCGTGCCATTACGGGCCCGGTGACGGGGTGCTTCCAGATGCCAGTGCGGGTGGTCCTGCCGTGCCAGGGGACGTCCTTGGGCATGCCGACGTTCACGGCGATCAGAGCGGCCATGACCTGTGCTCCTCCCGCGCTCGACAGGCCGGTGTCTCCAGCGTCGTACGGTCGGCCGCCGACCGCACCCGAAGAGCTCCACGCGGCGCCGGGGCTCGGCGACACGTAGAGTGAGAACCGGTGGGCGCCGCCGCCGCGTGTGGCCCGCCGTGAGCCGGAGACTTCCAGCGCGAGAACCTCAGCTTGGACATACCCACGCGAGAACCTCAGCTTGGACATACCCATGAGCTCGGAGAAGAAGGTGGCAATCGTCACCGGTGCTTCACAAGGCATCGGCGCGGCCGTCGCCGACGCATATCGCAGGCGCGGGTACGCCGTCGTCGTGACCGCCCGGTCCATCCCCTCGTCGCACGATCCGGACGTACTCGCCGTGCCCGGCGACCTGAGCCGGCCCGGTACCGGTGCGCAGATCGTCGAGCAGGCGCTGGACCGCTTCGGCCGGATCGACACGCTGGTGAACAACGCCGGCGTCTACCGGGAGAAACCATTCACCGACTACACCGACGCCGACTACGACCTGGTGACCGGCGTCAACCTGCGCGGCTTCTTCGACGTCACGCGCAGCGCCATTCCCGCGATGCTCGCGGGCGGCGACGGCGGGCACGTCCTGTGCGTGTCGACGTCGCTGGTCGACCGCGCCAACGCGCGCGTACCCGCGGCGCTCGCCTCGCTGACCAAAGGCGGCCTGGTCGCGGCGACGAAGGAGCTGGCCATCGAATACGCGGCGCGCCGCATCCGCGCCAACGCCGTCTCACTCGGCGTCATCCGCACTCCGATGCACCCGGACGACCCGGGCGGCACGCTCGCCGCGCTGCACCCGCTCGGGCGGATGGGCGAGATCGACGACGTCGTCGAGGCGATCATGTACCTCGAACAGGCATCGTTCGTCACCGGCGAGATCCTGCACGTCGACGGCGGCCAGAGCGCCGGCTTCTGAAAGTACCGGGATCGGGAGTGATCGACCTATGCGCACTCGCAAGCAGCCGGCTCCGCTCGGCGCTGTCGGTGCGGGTCTGGCGGCGGGAGTGATCGGCACCGTCTGCATGGACACCGTGCGGTTCCTGCGCCAGCGCCGGGCCGGTGGCGAACACAACGCCCTGCGCTGGGAGTTCGCCCCGGTCCGCACCTGGCAGGAGGCGCCGGATCCCGGGCAGGTCGGAAAGCGCCTGGCCGAGGCATTCACGCTGCGCGAGCTGCCGGACAGTGCGGCGTTCCCCGTCAGCACGTTCATGCACTGGGCCTATGGAGTGGGCAACGCGGCCTTCTACGGCGTCGTCTGCGCCTCGCTGGGCAAGCCCCATGTCCTCTACGGGCTCCCGTACGGTGCGCTCGTGTGGCTCAGCGGATACGTGTTGCTTCCGATCGCGGGACTCTACAAACCCATCTGGACATACGACGCCAAGACGCTGGGTGATGATCTGACCGCCCACCTCGCCTACGGCGTCGGCACGAGCAGCGCTTTCTGGTTGCTGAGCAGGATTTCCGTGTTCTCACGGCAGCAGTAGTTCGTGATCTGGGTGGCGCTGGTCGGCGAGGTGGGGGCCGGGGACGAGAAGTCTTCCACGGACGCGGTCGGCGCCGGCCCGCAGTACTCCGGCGCGCTGGGCGGGGTCGGGGTGTGCCAGGTCGCCGTCCACCTCACCTTCGCCACCGACCGCGGCCACATGGTGACCGGCCGGGCTCTGTACCTGCCCACGGACGGTGCCGGGGACGGGGAACGCCGTCGCGGTCCGCTCCCAACCACACGGAGAGAGGCTCGGTCGCGCCGATGAGGGGACACGTCGTTCTGTCGGCCCGCCGAGAAAACCCATTGCGAGTGACCCGCATCGGATGTCTGATTGATCGGCCACCGATCAGGGAAGAGAACGTGAGTATGTCGCTGCCCACCCCCTCGTTGCACACCGCTCGCCTTCGACTGCGTGCATTCGAAGACGCGGATGTGAACGACCTCTTCGCACTGCACAGCAGCGCCTACGTGCTGCGCTACTGGGACGCGCCACCGTGGAGCGAACGCGTGCGCGCCGAGAAGTTCATCACGGCTTGCCGGCAGATGGCACAGGAGGGCACCGGGGCGCGGCTGGCCGTGGATCGTGTCTCCGACGGGGCGTTCATCGGCTGGTGCAGCCTGAACAGGTGGAATCCGGACTACCGCAGCGCGTCGCTTGGCTACTGCTTCGACGATGCAGCGTGGGGCCACGGCTACGCGACCGAGGCCGCGCGCGCTTTGCTGCGGTGGGCATTCGACACGCTGGAGCTAAATCGCGTCCAAGCTGAGGCCGATACGCGCAACGTGGCATCTGCCCGCGTGCTGGAGAAGCTCGGCTTCGCGCGTGAAGGGACATTGCGGGAGGACTGCGTAGTCAACGGCGAGGTCTCTGACTCGTGGGTCTACGGGCTGATCAGGCGGGAGTGGCGGCCGTCGTCGGAGCCGGTTCCCGCCCACTGAGTTACGTCGCTCGGCACCCGGTATCGGCCACGCCCCAAACCACTGATCACTGTGCCTCGTCCACACACAACAGCGAACCGGGCAAAGAGGTGCATACCTCCCTCTCGGTTCCGGCATCGTGAACCGCAGTTGTGGCTGGCTGCCCACCCTGACCCGGTCGCCCGAACTCGGGCGGCAAGGGCGCCAAAGGATCCGGATGCTTGCCTGACCGTGGCGGGATGCCGACCGCAGCGGGCAAGACCACACTCGCCCGCCAAGCCCGCGACCTCCTGTATTTCCGCCGCTGACCTGCGGCTTCACGGAATCGCGGCCAGAGCCCGTCTAGATGATCGATTCCAAGGGGCAGTTGTGGCGCGGGGTCCAATGAGCCTTTCTCATTCCTGTGTTGGGCGACCTCTGTGGGAACAATCAGGTCCGGTTGACGGCCTCGTAGGGGGACGGTCGACGGGATTAGATACTGGCCCTCAACGCAGGCACGGATGAGGAGCACGGCCAATGACCAGCGACAATCGCATAGGACCGCCCAGTTTTGGCAGCGAACGCGACATGCTGCGGGCTTTCCTCGACTACCACCGCGCAACCCTCGTCCTGAAGTGCGAAGGGCTCACCGACGAGGAACTGCGGCAGCAGTCGATGCCGCCGTCCACGCTTTCGCTGCTCGGTCTGGTGCGGCACATGGCGGAGGTGGAGCGTGCTTGGTTCCGTCGAGTGTTCGAGGACAACGACGCGCCCATGGTCTGGTCCGACAAGATCGACTTTCAGGCAGCGTACGACGCGAGTGCGTCGACCAGGGACGAGGCGTTCGTGGCCTGGGATGCCGAGGTGGAGCACTCGCGCCGTATCGAGCGGGAGGCTGAGTCCCTGGACCAGGCCGGGTATCAGCCACGATGGGGCGAGGAGGTGTCGCTGCGGATGGTGATGACGCACGTGCTTCTGGAGTACGGCCGCCACAACGGGCACGCGGACTTTCTGCGCGAAGGTGTCGACGGGACCGTGGGCGCCTGAGTCCGCACGAGCCATCGATCTCCACATGCTGATCCGTTCCGGAGAATCGCCCGCAGGGTTGGAAGGGGGGAGTCCAACGTCAGTGTGTGAAGACAGAGTTGGACTCCCTCGCCACCGCGCTCTATGTGAAGACCGACGACCTGCTGAAGGACTCACCGCACCTGGCGCCCTGGCGTCCGGCGGTCGGGATCGCCCCGCAACTGACCGATGCCGAGCTGGTCACGCTCGCGATGATGCAGGCCGTGCTGGGCTTCACCTCCGAGGCCAAGTGGCTCCGCCACGCCCGCGCCCACCTGCGGCATCTCTTCCCCTACCTGCCCAAGCAGCCCGGCTACAACAAGCGCCTGCACAAGGCCACCGAGCTGCTGCGGCGGGTGACCCGGGTGCTGGCAACCGACACCTCCGTACGGAGTGATGACGTGTGGATCGTGGACTCCCGATCTACATCAACCTGGACAACCTGTCCGCCCACAAGGGCGACAAGAACCGTCGCTGGGCGAAGAAGAACCGCGTCGAGCTGTGCTCCACCCCGACCTACGCCTCCTGGGCCAACCCGATCGAAGCCCATTTCGGGCCACTGCGGCAGTTCACGATCGCCAACTCCCACCACCGCAACCACAGCGTGCAGACCCGGGCCCTGCATGCCTATCCGCGCTGGCGCAACACCAACGCCCACCCACCCCGACGTCCTCGCGGCGCAGCGTCGCGAACGCGCCCGCATCCGCAGCGAGAAGGGCATCCGCTGGGGCGGCCGAAGGTCTGCCAGCTACTGCCTGAACTGCTCGTCCTTCCTGGCAGCCACGCACTACGGTGGGACACATGTCCGAGCTCTCCGTGCGGAATTTCTACGACGAGTTGGCCCACGACTACCATCTGATGTTCCGGGACTGGGACGCGAGCATGGCCTACCAGGCCGAGGTACTGGGCGGGCTCGTCCGTAAATCTCTCGGCGCCGGACCGCACACTGTCCTGGACTGCTCGTGCGGGATCGGCACCCAGGCCATCGGGCTGGCCTTGGCCGGGCACCAGGTCGTCGGCAGCGACCTGAGCCCGGTCGCCGCCGCGCGCGCCGCCGCCGAAGCGGCGGCCCGGGGCAGCCGGCTTCCGGTCGCTGCGGCTGACATGCGCCAACTGCCGTTCAGAGAGACGTCATTCGACGTCGTCCTCTGCGCGGACAACTCGCTCCCGCACCTGCTCTCCGGGCAAGATCTCCGGGCGGCACTCCTCGGCATGAGACGGGTGCTCCGAGACGACGGACTGTTGGTGATCACTGTCCGGGCCTACGACGAGACGCGCCAGACCAGACCCACGGCGACACCTCCCCAGGTCTCGGAGACACGCGACGGCCAAGTGATCACCTTCCAGCTGTGGCACTGGCATGAAGACGGCGAGCGCTACGACCTGGAGCACTTCCAGCTCATCCCTGCGGAGAACACCTGGCATGTCCGAGTCCGCCGGAGCACCTACTGGGCGCTGACGCCCCCGCAGCTGACAGAGTTCGTGGCTGAAACCGGCTTCACCGACATCACCTGGCACAGTCCGACCTCCAGCGGGTACTGCCAGCCCGTGCTCACCGCACAGCGCGCTCCCTCAGCGCAGTAGTCCAGACATCGGTTCCGCTCTGCCTGGCTCTCCGTTCATCTATGGCAAACCGGTGAACGTTGCCGGTCACGGCACCTAGCGGCAGCACTTGTGTGGTGCGCGACGCCGATCGGCGGCCGCATTGCTCGCGCGTCGAACGCGCGCAGAGATCCGCCCGGGGGCCCGCGCCCCTGGCCCAGGTGTGGTTCAGGGGCGGGCTGACAGGATCTGAGGGACACGACTGTTCCGGCCGAGCGATGGGACGAGTCCGGCGGCACCGGTTTGTACTGGACGGAAGGCGACCCGGCCCTGGAACACGGGCCATGGATACACGGAGTCATGCTCTTCTGGGCCACGAGAGCGTCCGAGCGGACCGGCGTCGGCCTTCGCCCGAAGGCGTCGCCGTTGGTGCCAGGTGGCGAACCGGTGCAGGAGCTGGTGTCGTGTGGGATCTTCGACGGCTGCGAGGCGCTCGGCGAGCCGGCGTTCGTAGAGCATCCGCGACTACCTTGGTGCGGCCCTGCCCTTGCTGATCGACTGGTCAGGCCGGTATCAGCACCTGCACGAGGTCACCCGCCAGGACGTCAAAGAGGCTGTGAAGGCCCTGACCGGCCTGCAGCGCAATCGCGTCTTGGTCGCTCCAAGGTCGATCTTTCAGTTCCACAAGGCGGCCGGACGGCTCTTCCGAAACCCGACCGCCCGCGTCAAGCGCGGACCGGTCGAGCCGAGCATGCCGCAACGGCTGGAGCCTGATCAGCTTGACGCGCTCGTCGCCCACGCCACCACACCGATCCGCCGGCTCATCCTCGCGCTCACCGCCGTGCACGCCGCTCGTCCTACCGTGTTGCAGAAACTCGGCCTCGACGACGTGGACCTCGACAAGCCCCGCCTGCCCATCGGCGGCCATCCCCGCCGGCTCGACAAGCTCACCGAGCAGATCATCAACGCTTACCTCCGCCACCGCCATCGGTGATGGCCCCACACGATCGATCAGGCGCCGCGATGCGCGACGCCGACGCCGCCAGAGCCTCTCTCGGAACACCGCTTGAGCAGTAGTCCACGTCACCTGCCGCCGCCCTCGCGCGGCTCCGGCGTACTCGATTGTTGTCCGCGCCGAGGCCGACCACCGCTCGATGGCGCCGAGGATCCGCGCTGTCGAGCACGAGCTCAACCGGGCGGCGTGGCCGAAGTGCACACGCCGAACCACTGTTCGGCGCCGAAGTCCTCGTACCGCTCCACTTCGGTGAACCCCAGCTTTGCCGCGAGGTGCATCGAGCGCGCGTTGGCGGTCTGGCCGGCCCCTGTGGGCGGTGCTTCAGGCCGAGAGGCGCTTGGCGCGGGCGGTGAGGCGTTCCCAGTTGCGGTGGCCGATGTCGGCCTTCTGCTCGTCGGTGAAGGGCGAGTTCTCCAGGAAGGAGCGGGCTCCACCGTTGCTGGTGTCGACGTAGGGGAAGCCGCCGGGGCGGAAGCCGTAGGTGAAGGGGTAGTCGGTGGAGTACAGCATCCGGTCGGTGCCCATCACCTCGGCGGTCCAGCGCAGGTAGCGGGGGCTGTTGGTACCGCTGCCGGCGACCCAGAAGTTCTGCTTGAAGTAGTCGGCGAGGGGCTGCCGCAAGCGGCCTGCCTCGCCGAAGAAGCCGGTGTGGTCGAGGTAGAACATCACGACCTCGCCCCAGTGTCCGGCGATCACCTGCAGGTCGGGGAACCGGTCGAAGACACCCGAGAAGATCATGCGCAGGTACTGGACGCCGAGGTCGTAGTACCAGCCGAGTCCGGCCCCGGCCAGCACGGGGCCCATGGGGTCCGGGAGGTCGGAGTAGTAGGCGTCGATGACGGGCTGGACCGGTGTCTGCGGGTGGAAGTGCAACGGCACGGCCAGCCGCTCGGCGGTCGCGTACAGCTCGTCGTTGTCCGGGTGGTCGGCCAGCTTGTCCCCGGTGCGGCCGTACAGCATGGCCCCGGGAAAGCCGAGCTCGCACACGGCGCGCTCCAGCTCGGCCGCGGCCGCGGCCGGTGACTGGGTGGGTATCGCGGCGAACGCCTGGAAGCGGTCGGGCCGGGAGGCGACGATCTCGGCAAGCTGGTCATTGGCTTCGCGGGCCACCGCGACGGCGTCGGCCTCCGGCAGGTCCTGCACGCCCGGAGACGACAGGGACAGCACGGCGACATCGATGCCCTGGTCGTCCATGTGCGCCAGCCGCTGCTCACCAACCTCGTGCAGATTCTTTGCGATCGGGTCGTCCCCAAAGCCACGCGAGAAAATCTGCGGCGATCCGGCCCGCTGGTACGCCTCGTGGACGGCCGGCACCACGACGGTCTCTTCCAACCCGGTGATCCGCAAACGGTCGGACATGATGGTTCTCCTCGCAGCGATGTTTCCAGTGGAACTGTTCTAAAGCCACCACCGATACTATCGACGTCAACATGAAAGTGATAACGGCGATAGCGACTCTGTCCCGATGACGATATCGTTGATCCATGCCTGTTGAACCGACCCTTACGCGGCGTGCCGCGGAGCCCGGCACCCCCGCGCGCGAGCAGACGCGCCGTCGGGTCATCGACGCCGCGACAGACCTGCTGGAGCGTGGGGGCCGCGATGCGGTCACTACCCGGGCGGTCGCCGACGCCGCCGGCCTGCAGCCGCCGGCCCTGTACCGGCTGTTCGGTGACAAGGAGGGGCTGCTGGACGCGGTGGCCGAGTACGGCTTCACCCGGTTCCTGGCAGCCAAGCAGCAGATCGATCCCGCCCCGCAGGACCCGGTCAAGGAACTGCGTGACGGCTGGGACACCGTGGTCGAGTTCGGGCTGGCCAACCCCGCGCTGTACACGCTGATGTACGGCGAACCCACCCGGTCCACCGCCGTCTTCCAGATCGGCCTCGAACTCCTCATGGACCGAATCCGCCGCATCGCTGCCGCGGGCCTCTTGCGTGTGGAAGAGGGCCTCGCGGCCCAGATCGTCCACGCCACCGCCGGCGGCGCCATCCTGACCTGGCTGTCCGTACGCGAGCCCGAGCGGGACCCCGCACTCCTCGTCGCCTTGCGCGAATCGATGATCACCACCATCACCACCCGGGAACCGGCTGTGCAGGAACCGGGGCCGGCCGGCGCTGCCCGCGCCCTGCGCGCAGCACTGCCCGGCCAGAACGCCCTCAGCGACGCCGAACAGCAACTCCTGATGGAATGGCTCCGGCGACTGTCCGTATAGCCGCTTGGCCTTATCGACAGCGCTGAAGGCGCTTCTCGACGAGTTCGGGAGGCGTCTTCGGTGTCCCGATCCCGGTATCGACGGGTACGGGAGACAGCGCCCAGGGAGACCTCCGCGCCGGCAACGGAGCCGGTCCACCCGCTACCTGACCCCGTGGCCGGCATCTTTGACCTCGGCTTGCCTCGGTGCGGGGGCCAACGGCGACGCGGCGACCGGCTGTCGGCCATCATCCACCGGAACGCCTGGGATACCGACGGGGCCTTGCGCGCCCTGCACGCGCCCACCGAGGCTGGGCATGTGTACCGTCGCCACTTCTTCCAGCTGCTGGGGACCTCGATCGCCACGCCTGCTCACGAATGGCTCCGCGCCCACCCCGCCGAGGTCGTCACACGATCTCCAGGAACCGTCATCACCGCCGAGGCCGTCGACCACCTCGACGAGATCACCGCCGGCCTGCGCCGCCTGGACGACACAGGCCCTTGTCCACGGCAACCGCGCCATCGACTCACTGACGGGCGAGGTCGACTCCCCGCGCTGCGTCGGCCACCTCGCCCGCCTCGTCTCCGGCCTCGGGCCCTACCGCCGCTCCCACGGGGTAGCGGAATTCGTCGGTCGGGCAAGGCCCGTTCTCGCCGGTGTCCGTTGACCGCACAGGGGCCGGATCGCCTGGCCTACGCACGGGTGGCGCTGTGGGCAGAAGAAGGCCCAGCACCCCCTCGTCGGGCCCAACAGCGAGTTCACGGATCCTGACGTCGGAGAAATGCGCAGGTCAACGTGTTGACGGGGTCAAATTACCTGCTGCGCCCGGGGATCGGTCGGCCGACTCCAGTACGTCATCGCAGGTCACGGCGATTACGGACCGCACGTCCGGATCGCCGAGCGGCGATCCGCTCTGCGGGACACCAGCACACACCTGGACTGCTGACCCGACAAGACGACACCGGATCGAGTCGTCCGAGCAGGGAAAGGGCGGTGGCCGGCACCACCGCCCCGCCACCTTCACTTGTACTGGTGTGCCTGTCTTCCCTCTCCCTGTTCCCGTGCTCGAACAACCTTGTCGAACGGCACTGTCAGTGGTGCGCGGTAGCTTCGGGACTGTTCGAGATCACAGGGTGAGAGGGGTGAATTCGTGGGTGTCAGGCATGCGTTGAGCGTCGTCCTGGTCGACGTCAACGACGAGGTGGTGACGGCCTGGCGGTCCGCGTTCGCGGACACGCCGGAGGTCGGGATCAGGCGGGGTTCCCTTCTCGATGTGGACGCCGACGCCTGGGTCTCCCCTACCAACGAGCGTGGCCGGATGGACGGTGGGGTCGACGCCGTCGTCAAGCGGTACCTCGGTGCGGGCATCCAGGTGCGGGTGCAGCGGGCGATCCGCGACCGGTTCGGTGGACGGCTGCCGGTGGGCAGCGCGGTGTGCGTCCCGTCCGGGGCGGACGTACCCCGGTACCTGATCTCGACGCCCACCATGCGCCAGTCGTCGCAGAACGTCAGCGACACGATGAACGTGGCCCTGGCCTGCGCAGCCGCCTTCCAGGCGGTGCATCTACAGAACCGGGCGAAGCCGGGCAGCATCCGGTCGGTGGCCCTTGTCGGGATGGGCGCGCAGACCGGGCAGGTGCCCGCAAAGGTGTGCGCCAACCTGATGTGGACGGGCTACACCCTCTTCCACGACCACGGTTTCGCGGACTACGACGAGTTGCGGGCCGCCGTACTGGGGCAGCTCGACGACATCGAGGGAGCGGGGTCCGCACGGCGGGTCCGGATCAACGTGCCGCAGCGGCCTTCCTTTCGTCACTGACCCGAAGACCTCGCAGGCCGGTGCCGCCCAGGGCGCGGACACCGGCGACGACCCTGCCGCATCTGTTCAGCATGCCGGGGCGCCGTTGGAGGCGTCCGGTTCGAGTATCGGGAGTTCCACCCTCGTGAGTGATGTCGACGTGACGGCCGCGGGCGATGCCGGTTCCCCGGCCGGGGATCCGCTGGGACTGGCCGGCCTGTTCACCGGTGGCGGCGAGCCGTGGCTGCCGCTGCTCGGACCGGTGATCGAGGCGCAGCCGGAAGCCGCCGACTTCATCGGCCCGAAGCGCAGCCCGGAGGTCGTTCCGGTGCGTGAGCTGACGTTCCAGGCGTTGAAGCCGCATCCGCCGGAGAAGTGGAAGGTGGTCGTCTTCGGACAGAACCCCTATCCGCGGGCGGAGAGCGCGACCGGCATCGCGATGTTCGACAACACCTTCACCGACTGGAAGGACAGCCAGTTCGGCCGGGTGGTCAGCATCCGCTGCCTCATCAAGTCGGCCGCGATGTGGAAGTACGGCATCGTCAAGAAGACCCCGATCGCCGATGTCCGCGCCCTGCTGAAGAAGGAGGGCACGGTTCAGCCGCCCGAGTGGTTCCAGGCGATGCTCACCCAGGGTGTGCTGCTGCTGAACGCGTCCCTCACGGCGAGCGCGGACGGTGCGATGGCGACCGATCGGCACACGTCGTTCTGGCGCCCCGTGGCCGAGCAGATCGTCGAGGAGATCCTCCGGGCGAAGCAGGAAGCGGTGGAGGAGGACGACCGGGGGGTGGTGTTCGCCTGGTGGGGCGCGCACGCCCGGAGTCTGAAGAGGGTCGTCCAGCGGCTGGAGAAGAAGTACCCGGGGGTGCAGGTCCGTCACCTGGACCACGCCAATCCGGCCGCGCAGGGGGATCTGTTCTGCGAGGGCAACCACTTCGCCCAGGTGAACGACGCCCTGGCGGCGGTGGGGGCCGAGCCGGTCGACTGGCTGCCGCAGAAGGGCTGGGACCAGGGGACCGACGGGGCCGGCGGGCCGGAGGACGGTGGTGTCGCGCAGCGGATGGGGGCGTTCATCGCGTCCACGATGGAGTTGCACCAGCTGTATCTGGAGCGGCTCACCAGCGTCAAGGACGAGGGCCTCGTCCTGCCGCCCGTCACCGGGGTGTTCGACACGCCGCTGATGGACTTCCGGAAGGCCGTCGAGCCGGTCTCGCGGGTGCTCGCGCACCTGGATCGGCATATCGATCTGTCGAGCCGTTTCGGGGAGACGAAGGCCGCGCAGGCGGCGTCCGCGGGCGCGCTGTCCGGGGAGGCCGTGGGCGCCTTGTCGGCCGACGCGATCTCGGCCCTCCACCTGTACACGTGCGAGTCGGGCTTCTACCGCGAGATCAACGCCGTGCTGCGCTCGTCGGACCGCGAGCGCGTGGTGCCGTACCTGCCGTACCTGCGGTTGCTCTTCTCGGCGATGGAGGCGTTGCCGGCGCAGACGCGGCCGCTGTGGCGTGGTGTGGCGTTGGATCTGCGGTCCCAGTACCCGCTGGGGCGGACGGTGACGTGGTGGGGCGTGTCGTCGTGCACGTCCGAGCTGGGTGTGGCCCGCGCGTTCCTCGGCGGGCGTGGCCGGCGGACGCTGTTCGAGGTGACACCCGCGCGGGCGGTGGGGATCCGGCGGTTCTCCGCGTTCACGGGTGAGGAGGAGTACATCCTCGCGCCGGGGACGCAGCTGAAGGTGACGGAGGTGAAGGCCGAGCGTGGGGGTCTGTGCACCGTACGGCTGACTGAGCTGGAGGGGGCTGGCCTGGTGTCGTGACGTCCCCGGCCGGGCATACTCCCGGACTTGCCGGGCGGGCGGCGCGGCCTCATGAACTGAGCCCGCGTCCGCACTGTCTGGGCGAGTAATGACCAGTAGGTTCACCGAGTTGGTTGTCGACTGCCACGATCCGGAGAGGCTCGCGGGCTTCTGGTGCGCGGTCCTGGACTTCAAGGTGATGGACCGGAGCGAGGGCAAGGTCGAGACCGGCTCCTGGGAGCCGACCGTCGAGGAGGTCCGGGCCCGCCTGATGCCGCCCACCCTGATGTTCATCCGGGTACCCGAGGGCAAGACCGTGAAGAACCGGCTCCATTTGGACGTCAGCCCGATCGACGGCAGTACCGACGACGAGGTGGCCAGGCCGCTCGGCCTCGGCGCCGCCAAGGTGGACGTGGGCCGGGGACCCGGCCGGAGCTGGGTGGTCATGGCCGACCGGGAGGCAACGAGTTCGATGTCCTGCGCAGCCTGGCACCGTCCAACCACATGATGGGTCCCAAGGGTCAGTGGTCGTAGGCGGTCAGTGGGCGCAGGACGGGTTGTCCGCTCTGGTCGTTGTGCCGGATGACGGTGGTCAGTGTGAGGATGCGCTGCATGACACGGTGACGACGCCGGCGGGTGTGCGGCCGTGGTGCCGTTCCGCGAGCGCGGAGCCGAGCACGAGGTCGTCCCGGTGATGCGGGGCGACGAGCTGTACCGCACAGAGGAGTCCGTCCGGGCCCAGCCCCGCCGGGACGCCGATCGCCGGATGACCGGTGTCGCGGCGGGGTACTCGCAGGGGGCATTCCGCGGGAGGTCGCCACCGGGGCCGGGGCCGACCGCGGCCGGATCCACCAGTACTTCGGCACCCGCCAGGCTCTTCTCCGGGCGTCCGTCGCAGACTTGGCGGAGCGTCAGGCCGTCGATCGGGACGGGCGCCGGGAGCTGCCGTTCGCCGAACGCCGGGCAGCCATGTTCCCGGCATCGTCCGGAAGGATCCGAACCGGTCGAGCTGGAAGCCCTGTCGGCTCCGGACGGAGACGAGAGCCTCCGCGCACCGCCCCGGTACCGCTGCCCGACGCGGCGGACGGAGGGGCCGCGTCCGGCCCCGGTACACGGCCACACGGGGCCGGGCTTCAAGGCCGGTCAGCGGGAGGGCCGCACGCGCCGGCCCGGTACGGCCGCACGGGGCTGAGTGCTCCGCCCCGCCGGACAGCTCCGCCGGAGCGGATCTGCCAACGGGGTCCGCCGGTCGGGTACGGGGCGCGCGGGGCCGGGCCCCCGCCCCGGCCGGTCCGCCCGCTCGTCGCCGCCCCGACTCGGGGGTGCCTCCCGGTGGGCGGCCCCGACCTGCGACCCGCCGTACAGGTCGCCCCGCGCGGGGCTCGGGCCGTCCTTCCCTCCGACTGAGCCCCGGGCCCCTTACGCTGGACATATCAGTCGAAATCGGTCATGTATGCGCAACGAGGCGCGATGCCCCACGGGAGGCCATGATGAGCCAGCAGCCGGTCCTCCTGCCCTACGCCGACCCGGCCTTCGTGGCGGATCCCTTTCCGCTCTACCGGCAACTGCGCGAGGACGGCCCGGTACGGCGTGCCATCCTCGCCGGAGGTATCGAAGCCTGGGTGGTCACGCGGTACGAGGACGGCCTCTCGGCACTGTCCCACCCGCAGCTGAGCAGCGACGCCCGCGACGCGTCGGACCCCCGGCTCCTTGAGCGGCTGCCCGCCACCGACCGCGGGTCCATGCTGCACACCATGCTGCGCACGAACCCGCCGGACCACACCCGCCTGCGCCGCCTGGTCTCCCAGGCGTTCACCGCACACCACGTGGCGGGGCTGGAGCCGCGGATCCAGGAGATCGCCGACCGGCTGCTCGACGAGATCGTGCCGGCCGGCCGCGCCGACCTGGTGGAGAGCTTCGCTCTGCCGCTCCCGGTCACCGTGATCAGCGAACTGCTCGGGGTGGCCGTGACCGACCGGCACGACTTCCAGCGGTGGGCCGACGACCTCATCCTCCAGGGGGCCGAGCTGCCGGACCGGGCCCGGCTGGACAGGGCGTGGCAGCAGATGAGCGCATACCTGGCCGGACTCCTGGAGACCAAGCGGGCGCACCCGGGGGACGACCTGCTCAGCGCGCTGATCGTCGCCCGGGACGAGGAGCGGCGGCTGGACGAGGACGAACTGATCTCCATGGCCTTCCTGCTGCTCGTCGCCGGATACATCACCACGGTCAACCTGATCGGCAGCGGCATCGCCGCCCTCCTCGCCCACCCCGGCCAGCTGCGGAAACTGCGCGACGATCCGGCGCTGCTGCCGGGCGCGATCGAGGAGTTCCTGCGTTACGACGGACCGGTCAACCCCGGCATCGCCCGGTTCGCGCGCGAGGACGTCACCATCGCCGGGGTGGACATCCCGCGCGGGGCGACCGTGCTGGTGGCCTCCGCCATCGCCGACCGCGATCCGGAGTACTTCCCCGATCCCGACCGTCTCGACATCACCCGGCGGGACAACGCCCACCTCGCGTTCGGGCACGGCATCCACTACTGCCTGGGTGCGCCGCTGGCCCGGCTGGAGGGCCGGATCGCCATCGCCACCGTCCTGCGCCGCCTGCGCCGCCTCGCGCTGGCCGTGCCGCCCGAGGAACTGCGGTGGCGGCCGGGCGGGTTGCGTGGCCCCGAACACCTGCCGGTGACGTTCACCGCGGGCGCCTCGGACCGATAGCGCACGGCGTACGCACCGGCGGCGCCGTGCCGCCCCGCTCACCGCGACCGGGCGAGCCGGAAGCCGAGATCGTCGATGCGGAACGTCGGATGACTCTTTCGGCGGCACGAGGCCCGGCAGCCTCGGGGACGGTCGTATCCACCTCCACCACGGAACACGCGGTACGGGCCGTAGACCCGGGGGTCGTAGACGTCCCAGCACCACTCCCACACGTTGCCGATCGTGTCGAAGAGGCCCCACGCGTTCGGCGCCCTGGTCGCGACATCGTGCACCGCGCCGCCGGAGTTCCCGCGGTGCCAGGCGATCTCGTCCAGCTCTCCGTAGCGGTCGCCGGAGGTCCCGGCCCGGCAGGCGTACTCCCACTCCGCCTCGGACGGGAGGCGGTAGCCGTCGGCCGTCCAGTCGCAGACCACGTCCAGCCCGTCGGGACCGCCGCCGGTCGAGTAGCAGGGTTCGAGTCCCGCCGCCCCCGAGAGCAGATTGCAGAATCGAACGGCGTCCTCCCAGGAGACCTCCGTCACCGGTGTCCGCGGCCCCGCCGGTGACACGGGCGCCTCGCCCCGTACGGCGCGGTACAGCTCACGGGTCACGGGATACGGCGCCAGCCGGAAGGCCCCGACCTCGACTTTCCAGTTGGTCCGCGTGCCCTCGTCCCGCAGGACGATCTCCCCGGCAGGGATGTGCCTCATGTCCGCGGCGACCGCCTGTCCGAGCAAGGAGCCAGGGCTCATCGCAACTCCCCCCATGGTGCTGGACTTTCAAAGAAGCAACGATACAGACCGGAACTCCACGAGGCCGCACGGCGGTTCGGCGCCCCTGACACCTGACGGCGGGGTGCCGGCAGGACGGATGCCGGCGTCCGGGCGGTGGCACGGACGTTGCGGGGCCGGGCCGCTTCCGGAAGAGGTGTGCGCGTCACGGCGCGCTGTCGCGGCCGTCCCGGGGAGCGAAGGCATCGAGGACGTCCTCGTCCGTCGCGCGGGCGTGGAGGAAGTAGTCGGCCCACTCGGTGATGCCGGGGTAGGCGGAGTCGCGGCCGATCAGCTTCGCGGCCGCCGCGGTGTCGAAGTCCGTGGTGCGCAGTTCGACACCGGGGCCGAGGACGGCCCAGTGGGCTCCTGGCCGCCCGTAGGGCATGCCGACGCTGCCGGGGTTGACCACCAGCCGGCCGTGGGCGAGGCGGACGAACGGCATGTGGGTGTGGCCGCAGACCACGGTGCGGACGTCGGAGCCGAGCCCGCCGAAGACCTCCTTCCAGCGGTCGAGGCGGGAGTCGACCAGGACGACCTCTTCGTCGTCCCGGGGCGTGGCATGGCAGAACAGCACCTTTCCCAGTCCGCGCACGGACAGGGTGAGCGAGCGCGGCAACGAGGCGAGGAGGTCGAGGTGATCCTCGCGCAGTTGCCCGGCGGCCCAGGGGGCGATCGGATCGGGGATCGAGTCGCGCAGGCCACGGCGGTGTTCGAGGAGTTCACGATCGGCGTTGCCGCTGATCCATGCGACGCGGTCGCCGAGGCCGGTCAGCCGGTCGAGAACCTGATTCGGTTGCGGGCCGGCGGTGATGTCTCCGGTGAGCACGATGCGATCCGCGGTGCTCACGTCCGGTTCGGCGAGCACGGCGTCCAGGGCCGGAAGGACTCCGTGGATGTCGGACAGTACGGCTACTCGATTCAGCATGGTCACGACTGTGGGGCGAAAGCGGCCGAGGGGTGGAACTGTTCGCCCGGCGCGTAGCCCGGACAGGGGCCGGGAACGACGCCCTGCGGCCGGCCGGACGACCGGGACCGGGCGGACGACCGGGGGATTCGATCCCGGCTGCCGGACTCGCCACCGGAGCGGTGATCGAGGGGCGGACGAACCGATAGCCATGCATATGCGGATATTTTGGGTGATACGTTCAAGTCGGGGGAGCCCGGCGGGGGAGCGACAGGGAGTGCGGGTGAAGGAGAATCGGCGCACAGCGGCATGGGCGGGCTGGCTGCTCGTCGTGCCGGTCCTGGCGTCGGGCGTACTGCTGAACCTTCTCGCACCCCAGCCGTACACGGGCCTGCCCCTGCTGGCCGCGGCGCCGCTGATCGCCGGGGCGATGCTGCCGTACCGGGCCTGCGTCCTCGTCGCGAGCGCCGCCTGCGCGGTCTCGTTGGTGCTGGACTTCATCCGGGGGCGTTCCGCGTCGGCGACCGTCGTCGACCTTGCCGTCATCGGCCTCATCGGGATCCTGGCCCTCGGGGTCAATCTGCTGCTGCGCCGTCAAGGGAGGGATCTGGCCCGCGCGCGAGACATCGCGGAGGCGGTGCAACTGGCGGTCCTCCCGGACCCGCCGCCACGGGCCGGGCCGCTGGCCGTCGCCGCCGGATACACCGCCGCGCAGGTCGAGGCCAGAATCGGCGGCGACCTCTTCGCGGTGCAGGAGACCCCCTACGGCGTGCGCATGATCATCGGGGATGTGAAGGGCAAGGGGGTCCAGGCGGTCGCGTCCGTCTCGGTGGCGATCGGCGCGTTCCGCCAGGAGGCCGAGAACGCCCCCACACTGGCCGAACTGGCTCGGCGCCTGGACGACGCGCTGACCCGGGAGGCGAGCCGCAGCGGGAACGAGGCGTCCGACGAGGACTTCACCACGGCCGTGCTGGCCGAAGTACCCGGCGACGGCAAGCTGCTGCGCCTGGTCAACCGCGGTCACCCGGGCCCGTACCTGATCCACGACGGCGTGATCGAACGGCTCGACGCCACCCGCCCGCAGCTGCCCCTGGGCATGGGGCTCGGGACGGTCGCGGCACCGGACGGCGACGCGCTCACCGATGTCTTCCGGCTGCCGTCCGGCGCGCTGCTTCTCATGATCACCGACGGCGTCACTGAGGCACGCGATCGAACGGGTACGTTCTACGACCCCTGCGCGTCCACCACGCTCACCGGCCGCTTCATGGACCCCGGCGATCTGGTCCGGGCGGTGACCGCGGATGTCGCCCGCTGGACCTGCGACGGCCACCAGGACGACATGGCGATCCTCGCCGTCGCCCGCCGAGGCGGCCGTCCGCCCGGCTAGGGGCGTCCGTCCGGCCAGGGGTCGTCGGCTTGCTCAGCCACGGGTCACGCGTGGTCCCTGCCGGCCGAGACGGTCAGCAGGTGCGCCGGAGGGTGCTCGATCGAGAGGTCCGGGCGCCAGGCCGCGAGCACCTGTGCCGAGGGGCCGAACAGCGGCCCCGGCAGCGCGTCGGGCGAGGCCCACTGCCAGCTGCTGATCAGATGGGGCTCGGTCACCCGCGGGCTCCCCGATCCCAGGGTCACCACCGCACCCATCGACACCCGGTTGATGCCCGCGATCACGTCATGAAGCATGGCGAAAACCGTCACATCGGCCACGTCGACCTCCAGGCCCGTCTCCTCGCGGAGTTCACGGACGGCAGCCGCGGCGATCGACTCGTGGGTCGGGTCGACCTTGCCGCCGGGAAGCTCCCAGGTTCCGCTGTGGTGCCTGCCCAGCAGTACGCGCCCCTGGGTGTCCTGCACGACGACGCCCACTCCGAGCGCCGCCTGCGCCAGTGGCGGACGGGTGTTGCGGGACAGGGTGTCGGTGGGGGTGGTGTCCATGGTGCTCCTCGCGGATGGGCGTGGGTGCTACGGGCGCGGGGCCTCGGCAGTCCGGTGTGCGTGGAGGCAAGCCTATGTACGGCCGATTCCTCACCGGTGGCCGGCCGTCGTCGTCGCCGCGGCCGCCGTGCGCACCGCCCGCGGCGGACGTCACGGCCCCCTCGCCCACCGCCCCCACCACGGCGCATCGCGCCGGCGGGCGGCCCGGCCGCGGCCGTCCTGTTCGCCGGCATGCCCGGCCTTCGGGGGCCGGGCCGTCAGACGGTCAGGCGCAGCGAGGTCGGCGAGATGCCGAGACGTACCGTCTGACCCCATGTCAGTCCCAGTGCGTCCGCCTCCATTCCGTCGCCGAAGGCCACCAGCCGGTCGGACTCGACGGTGAGCCTCAGTCCCTGCTCGCGCCCCAGCTCGCCCGCGACCAGCGAGGTGCCGGTCGCGGGTGACGGCCAGGCCTCGCGGACGAACCAGAGCAGCCGGGCGTCGGTGGGGGCCGGGAGCCGCAGGGTGCTGCGGCGTTCCTGCCACACGGAGCGGAGCCAGCCCGTGGCGCCGGTGCCCGTGCCGACCAGGACGCCGGAGGAGGCCTGCGGTTCGGCGGGAGCGCCATCGGGTGCGTCGGGGCCGAGCCGGTAGCGGGCGGTCTGGTGGCCGGACGGGCCGAGATAGATCTCGTTGAGGGCGAGGAGGCGCTGGGTGTCGTCGGCGACGGCCTCGACCATGGTGAGTTCATCGGCCGCGCCGCCGGGGGACGCGGCCGCCCGGAGCAGGGCGGCCGCGTCGGAGGGCCGGTGGCGTACGAGCACGCCCGGATTGCGTCCGGGGTCGGTGTCGATGCCGACGACGGGCTGGCCCGACAGATACTTGGCGGCGTTGGCGACCAGCCCGTCCTGTCCGACGACGACCACCACGTCCTCGGGCGCGAACAGGAATCGGTCGAGATCGGCGCGCTCTACTCGCGACCGGCGCCACTGGAGCGGTACGGCCGCCGCCACATCGGCGAGCGCCTGCTCGGTGTGCCGGTGCCGCCGGGCCACCTCGTCGATGGACCGGCCGCGGCTGGAGAGGAAGAACGCGGCCTGGCCGTGCGTGCCGTGCCGGGCCAGCAACTCCTCGTACTCCGTGGTGCGGTGGACCAGGACCGCACGTGGGGCGAGGCTCATGCCGGGGACTCCGGGGCGGCCCTGCCGAGCTTGCTGAGCAGGCCGGTGAGGACGTCGGGGGAGACGGTGAGGCTGTCGATGTGCGGCACGTTCTCGGCCAGTGCGGTCGCTGCCAGGGCGTGCAGGGTCGCGGCGTCCACCTCGCCGTGCACCCGCAGCCAGGCCGCCTGGGACTCCGCGCGTGCGGCGCCGACCTCACGTGCGGCTTCGGCCTCGGCGCGGGCCAGCCGCACCGTGCGGGCCGCCTCGGCCTCGGCGCGCACCCCGTCGGCTGCCGCGTTCTCCTCGGCTTCGCGGCGGGTGTTGGTGCCGCGCTGTTCGACCAACTGCTCTTCCCGGCGGGCCAGTTCGATCTGGCTGGCGAGCTCGTTCTCGGCGATGGCGCGTTCCCGCTCCACGGCCACGGCGCGGCGCTCGTAGGTGGCCCGGTCGGCCTCCTGCTGGATCTGCTCGCGGGCGGGGGTGCGCAGGGCGCGCTCCACCTCGGCCTCGGGGCGGATGGCGACGACCCGCACCGCGACCACGTCGATGCCGGTGGCGGGCAGCCGGGGTTCGGCGGCGAGCCCCGTCGCGACCCGGTCGCGCACCGACGCGACACCGTCGACCAGGGCCTCGGCCAGCGTCGTCCGGGCGAGTGCGTCCAGCGAGTGCTGCTGGGCGGTCTCGGTGAGCAGGGTGGCGATCTGCTCCAGCGGCGCGCCCCGCCAGACCCCGGTGTCCGGGTCCACGGAGAAGTCCAGGCGGGCGGCGGCCTCGGCCGGGTCACTGATCCGGTACGTCACGGTGGCCTGCACGGTGACGTCCTGGAAATCGGACGTACGGGCATGGAAGGCCATCGCCAACTCGCGGTCGTTGACCGGCACTTCGGAGAGCGCGGCAGTCAGTGACCGGTACCAGAAGCTGAGCCCCGGTCCGTCGTGGGCGAGTCGGCCGCGCTTGTGGTGGCGGATGTGGGCGGTCGGCGCGGAGCGCAGATGGCGCCAGCCGAAGCGCCTGGTGATGTCGGCCATGTCGGGGCCCCCTTATTCTCGTCACGAGGACGATAAGGGGATTCGGTCGATATCGTCAAGGGGACGAGAATGATCGCCCGTGTGCCCGTCGGACTCCGGCGCGCCCGCCGGACGGGTGCCACTCGCTCGCGTGCCGCGCGAGGGCCGTGCGGCGTCGGCATCCCGCCGCCCGTGTGGGGCGGGGCGCGGTGGCCCGTCGCTGCCGCCGCGTCACGCCCGACCGCGGCCGCCGGTCGCTGCCGGTCCTGCTTGCCTACTCGCCCTGTGCGGCGAGGAATCTGGCCGGCACCTCGCCCCCGCCGTGCACGGCCAGATCGGCGCCGTTGATGTACCCGGCCAGGCCGCCCGCCAGATACAGGCAGGCGCGCGCCACGTCGTCCGGTACGGCCATCCGCCGCATCGGAATGACCCCGGCCACCGCGGCGCCGCCGTCCTGCCCGTACACCGGTGCCGCGCTCTCGGTGCGGATCAGGCCGGTCGTGATGTGGTTGACGCGCACCTTCGGCGCCCATTCCAGGGCCAGCGCGCGGGTCAGTCCCAGCAGTCCGGCCTTCGCCGCCGTGTAGGCGGCCGTGCCGGGCTGCGGGGTGTGCGCGGAGACACTGCCGATGTTGACGACCGAGCCGCCCTCGCTCTGGACCCGCATGACCCGGTTGGCGGCCTGCGCCGCGTAGAACGGGGCCAGCAGATTGAGCGCGACGATCTTCTCGACGAACCGCGGCGACACGGTGGCCGCGTCGGCGTCGGGGGAGCCGCCCGCGTTGTTGACGAGTACATCGAGCCGCCCGAACCGTTCCACCGCCGCGTCGACCAGCGCGGCGGCGGCTGCGGGGTCGCGTACATCGGCCGCCCGGAAGTGCGCCTGCCGGGCGCCGCTCGCCGGGAGTTCGGGCGGTTCGTTGCGGCCGCACACCAGTACCTCCGCACCGGCGGCGAGGAAGGCCCCGGCGATCGCGGCGCCGATGCCCTTGGTGCCACCGGTGACGATCACCGCCCGCCCCGTGAAGTCGAGGGGATTGCCGATGTCCATGGTCCGCCTCTGCCGCAGCCGTAGGGGCAAGCCGATCAGTTCGGTCAGTCTAGCGAAACTACCAACCGTTTGTTTGGTGATTGACGGCCGCCGATTGACCGCCGACGACCGGTCGCCACCGGTTGACGGCCGCTGTTCGGCCGTCACCGATCGGTCGCCACGGAGGATTGGCCGCCAGGACGGACGCGGACGGCCGGTGGCTCCCGAAGGAGTCACCGGCCGCCCGGGTGGTACGCCGCCCCCGTCCCCACGGTGCGGCGCGGGCGGGTCGTCGTCATCCGCTCGGACGGCGACCCGCGTCTTCGGGGACTACGGCGCGGGTGCGTCCAGTCCGAGTGCGGGGAGCACGGCGTTCTCCACGAAGCGGGAGAGATATGACTCGTCCGCGAGCTTCCCCTCCAGCAGGGGCCGGGCGCGCATCACGCCCAGCAGCTGTACGGAGACGAATTCCGCCGCGGGGGAGTCCGCCGGGATCTCGCCGCGCTCCGCGCCGCGCCGGACCATCGCTTCGATCGCCGCGATCTCCGGCACGATCAGCGCCTCGCGCAGCGCGCACAGCAGTTCGGGGCTCTGTAGCGCCGCATGGCTGAGCGCGTGCATCAGCGGGGTGTCACGTCCCGAGGCCGTGCCGATGGCCCGCGCGACCTCGCACAGGTCCCCCGCCAGTGTGCCGGTGTCGATGTGCGGCAGCAGCACCCGCCGGGTGCCGCGCAGTGCCGCCACGACCAATTCGGGCTTGGAGCCCCATTGCCGGTAGAGCGTGGACTTGCCGCAACGCGTCCGCGAGGCGACGCCCTCCATGGTGAGGGCCTCGTAGCCGGACTCTCTCAGGATGTCGAGCACGGCCGCGTAGAGCTCCTGCGCCCGCTCCGGCGTGATCTTCGAGCGGCGTGGCGTGGGGGCCGGTTCCTGCGCGGCTTCCTGCGACGGCATGTGCTCTCCCTCTCAGCGATTTTGCGACGAGGTCCATCGATACGCCAGTGTACCGAAACGCGCGTGTACCGATACGTTCACGTATCGGTACACTGGCGTATCGATATGGCGTGGGCCGGACCATGCCGCCGCAACACTGTTTAGTCAGCAAAGGGGCGCCGGATGAGGTACGCCGGTAGCGAGCCCGCAGATCGGGAGCCGGACAGTTCTGCCCGACCGCCCCTCGTCCGCGAGCTGCTTCTCGTCGTGGGACTCTTCGTGATCTACAAGCTCGGCCGGCAGGCCGCGAACGGTCACGTGGAGGAGGCGTACCGCAACGCCGGGAACGTCTGGGACTTCGAACGGTCCGCGCACCTGCCGGGCGAGGGCGCGGTGCAGCGTCTGCTGCTGCACGACGAGACACTGATCCACCTCGCGAACACCTACTACGCGACCGTGCACTTCCCGGCCACGCTGCTCTTCCTCGGGTGGCTCTACTGGCGCCGCCCGCGCCACTACGTCTGGTCGCGCCGCATCCTCGCCGCGCTCACCGGCGCCGCGCTCGCCCTCCATCTGCTGTTCCCGCTCGCCCCGCCGCGGCTGCTGGCCGCCGCCGGACTCGTCGACACCGGCCAGGTGTACGGGCCGACGGTGTACGGAGCGACGCCGGCGACCGACTCGATGGCGAACCAGTTCGCCGCGATGCCCTCGCTGCACTTCGGCTGGGCGGTGATGGTCGCCGTGGGGCTGATCGTCGCCACCCGCACCCGGTGGCGCTGGCTGTGGCTGCTCCATCCGCTGGTCACGCTGCTGGTGATAGTCGGCACGGCCAACCACTACTGGCTCGACTCGATCGTGGTCTCCGCGCTCTTCGCCCTGGCGTTCGCGGCCCTGCCGCTCCGGCGCACGCAGCGCGTGCGAGCACACCTTCCGTGGCACCCTCCGGCGAGTGCGCCCGCGCCGGCGGCCGTGCCGCGGCCCGCCGAACCCGCCGCCTCGACCGCCGGCGCCGCACCGCAGACCCACCCCGCGCCCTCGTACGCCTCGTCCGGGGCCCGGCGATGAACGCCACGGCGATCGCCGTGGCGCTGTCGCTCGTCTCCGCCGCCGCATACGCCTCGGCCGCGGTGGCCCAGTCCCGGCTCGCCGGGCGCACCGAGCCCGGCGCGGGGGTCCTGAAGCTCCTCGGGCGCGGCGCCTGGTGGTGGTCGGTCGGTCTGAACGCGTGCGGTGCGCTGCTGCACGTCGCGGCCCTCAAGTACGGTCCGCTCACGCTCGTCCAACCGCTCGGCGCCCTCACCCTGGTCGCCGCTGTCCCGCTGGGAGCCAGGGCCGCCGGACGCCGGGTCGCCCCGGTCGAATGGCGCGGCACGATCCTCACCCTGCTGGGCCTCGGCGCCCTGCTGACGACCGCGGGCGGCACCGCTCCGCACGAGACGCTCAGCCTCCCCGAGGCGCTGGCCGTCGGGGCCGGGACCATGGCCGTCGTCGCCGGACTCAGCCGCCCGGGGGCACGCCCCGGCCTGCGGCACGCGGCGGCGTCCGGCATCACCTCCGGAGTCGCCTCCGCGCTCACCCAGACCCTGACCGTCTCCGTCACCGACCACACCGGCCCGTTGCTCAGCTGGCGCGTGGTGGTCGTCGCGCTCCTGGTCTCCGCGTTCGCGATGAGCGGGCTCCTGCTCTCCCAGACCGCCTACCGGGGCGGCCTGGGCGCGCCGCTGGCCGTCGTCACCCTCGCCAATCCGGTGGCCGCGGCGGCCATTGGTCTGGCCCTGCTCGGCGAACGGTTCCAGGGCGGCGCGGTCAGCCTGGTCCTGGCACTGCTGGGCACGGCCGCGGCGGTACGGGGCGTGATCCTGCTCAGCCGCGCGCAGGCCGGGGCCCAGGCCGTTGCCGAACGGGCCGCGGCCCCCGCCGAACCCGGGCACGGGGCCGGATCACCGTCCCGGGTCGTGATCGGGAGCCGGGGGCCGTCGGACCGGCCGACGCTGCGACCGGAACCGGTCCGGGCCCCGGCGGGCGGCCCGTGACGCGACGCCCGCGGCACCGTGCGCTCCGTCGGGAGCGCGTCGCACGACCGCCGCGCCGCGCTCAGCCGCCCGACGGAGCCGGCTCCTCGTCGTGCGCCAGTGCCCGGGTCAGCCAGCCGATCCAGAAGTTCTCCAGATCGATGCCGCCGCGCAGCACCAGGTGCCGCAGCCGGTCCTCCTCGGAGTTCCGCTCGGGAGGGAAGTCCCGCTCCTCGATCTCCAGATACTCCGCCAGCTGCCGGTGGTGCAGCCCCAGATGACGCCGCAGTTCGGCGTCCAGCCCGGACGCTCCGACGACCGCCGCCGCCCGCATCCTCAGCAGCAGCGGATCCCGGACCTGCTTGGGGTCCTCGGAGCGGTCCACCCATGCGGACAGCGCCTCTCGGCCCGCGGGCAGCACCTCGTACTCCTTCTTCTGCCCACGGGCGGGCTGCTCCGACGGCAGCGCCCGGATCTGCCCGGCCCGCTCCAGCTTTCCCAGCTCGCGGTAGATCTGCTGATGCGAGGCGGACCAGAAGTAGCCGATCGACCGGTCGAACCTGCGGGTCAGCTCCAGCCCCGACGACGGCTTTTCGAGCAGGGCGGTGAGGATCGCATGCGGCAGTGACATGGAGTGCATCCTAAGGACGGGCGGGCAGTGGCCCCATGACGGAGGGACCGGGCCGGCCGGAAGCCCCCGGGCGGGGGCTTCCGGGGTCCGTCACAGCGAAGCCGCGAGCTCCGTGCCCTGCTGGATGGCGCGCTTGGCATCCAGTTCGGCGGCGATGTCGGCGCCGCCGATCAGGTGTGCGGGGCGGCCCGCGGCGAGCAGCTCCTCGTACAGCTCGCGGCGCGGTTCCTGGCCCGCGCAGAGCACTACCGTGTCGACCGGCAGAAGGCGCTGTTCGCCGTCGACCGTCAGGTGCAGTCCGTCGTCGTCGATCCGGTCGTAGGCGGCGCCCGCGATCATCGTCACGCCGCGGTGGCGCAGCTCGGTGCGGTGGATCCAGCCGGTCGTCCTGCCCAGCCCCGCACCGACCTTGCCGGTGCTGCGCTGGATCAGGTGGACGGTGCGCGCCGTCTTCGGACGTTCCGGTGCGCGGAGACCGCCCCGATCGCGGTAGCCGGTGTCGACGCCCCACCGCCGGAAGAACACCTCGGGGTCGAGGCTCGCGGCATCGCCCGGGTCGGTCAGGAACTCGGCGACGTCGAAGCCGATCCCGCCCGCCCCGATGATCGCGACCCGGTCACCGACCCGGACCCCGTCGCGCAGGACGTCGAGGTAGCCGACCACGCTGGGATGGTCCAGGCCCGGTATCGCGGGCGAGCGGGGGGTGACACCGGTGGCGAGGACGACCTTGTCGAAGCCCGCGAGCACATCCGCCGTGGCCCGCGTACCGAGTCGCAGCTCGACCTTCTCCTCCGCGAGGCGGGTGCGGAAGTAGCGCAGCGTCTCGTTGAACTCCTCCTTGCCGGGAACCCGGCGCGCCACGTTCAGCTGCCCGCCGACCTCCTCGGCCGCGTCGAAGAGGGTCACCCGGTGTCCGCGCGCGGACGCCGAGACGGCGCACGCGAGACCGGCGGGCCCGGCGCCCACGACCGCCACCCGCTTGACGGTGCGGGTCGGCGCCAGGGTGAGTTCGGTCTCGTGGCAGGCGCGCGGATTGACCAGGCACGAGGTGACGCGGCCGCTGAAGACATGGTCCAGGCAGGCCTGGTTGCAGCCGATGCAGGTGTTGATCGCGTCGGGGCGGCCCTCTGCCGCCTTGACGACGAAGTCCGGGTCGGCGAGGAACGGCCGGGCCATCGACACCATGTCCGCCCGGCCCGACGCGAGGACCGCCTCGGCGACCTCGGGCGTGTTGATGCGGTTGCTCGTCACCAGCGGTACGGAGACGGCACCGCGCACCCGCTCGGTGACCCAGGTGTAGGCACCGCGCGGCACGGAGGTGGCGATGGTGGGGACCCGGGCCTCGTGCCAGCCGATCCCCGTATTGATGATCGTCGCGCCGGCGGACTCGATCTCGCGGGCGAGGCGCACCACCTCCTCCAGCGAGGAGCCGCCGGGGACCAGATCCAGCATGGAGAGCCGGTAGATCAGGATGAAGTCGCTGCCGACCCGCTCCCGGACTCGGCGCACGATCTCGACGGGGAACCGGATGCGGTTCTCGTACGAGCCGCCCCAGCGGTCGGTGCGGTGATTGGTCGCGGCGGCGGTGAACTCATTGATCAGATAGCCCTCGGAGCCCATGATCTCGACACCGTCGTACCCCGCGCGCCGCGCGAGTCCGGCGGCCCTGGCGAAGTCCTCGACGGTCTCCTCGACCTCGTCGTCCGTGAGGGCGTGCGGGGTGAAGGCGCTGATCGGCGCCTGGATCGCGCTCGGCGCGACCAGGTCGGGATGGTGCGCGTACCGGCCGAAGTGCAGGATCTGCATGGCGATCCGGCCGCCCGCCTCATGCACGGCGGCGGTCACCCGCGCATGCTGCTCGGCCTCCGCCTCGGTGGTCATCTTTGCGCCGCCGGGCAAGGAGCAGGCCCGGGCGTTCGGGGCGATGCCGCCGGTGACCATCAGGCCGACGCCGCCCCGGGCGCGTTCCGCGTAGAAGGCGGCCATCCGCTCGAAGCCGCCCTCGACCTCCTCCAGGCCGATGTGCATGGATCCCATCAGCACCCGGTTGGGGAGGGTCGTGAACCCGAGGTCGAGCGGGCTCAGCAGATTCGGGTACGGGCTCATGCGGCGGCTCCTCACACAGTGTCGTTGCGCCAGTTGTAGACGAACACGACATCATTGTGCAACAAGTTGCACAATGATGTGCGTCGCAGGGCCGCGCGTGCGGCCGTCCCCCGGACGGCGTAACACCGGGACACGTCGGAGCCCCGCGCCACGGAGAGTGGAACCACGGCACCCGCCCGCCACGCGGATCGGGCCGGCGGGCCCGGCCCCACCGGCCCCGGCCCCGCCCGCCGCCCCCACCCGGCCCCGAACCCCAGCGGAGAACCCCCATGGCCTGCCTCGACCGGCGTGACCTCGGCCTGCTCGTCCTGCGCGTCGGCACCGGCGCGGTACTGGCCGCGCACGGCACCCAGAAACTGGCCGGCTGGTTCGGCGGCGGAGGCATCGAAGGAACCACCGCCGCGATGGAGGCCATGGGCTTCCACCCGCCGAAGCACAGCGCGGTCGCCGCCGGGCTCGGCGAGGCGGGTGGCGGCGCCCTGCTGGCCCTCGGACTCGCCACCCCGGCGGCCGGTGCGGCAGCGGCCGGGGCGATGGCGGGGGCCGTGGCCGTCCACGCGCCCGCCGGATTCTTCGCACAGGGCGGCGGCTACGAGTACCCCGCCTTCCTCGGCTTCACCGCCGCGGCGATCGGCCTGATCGGACCCGGCCGGTACTCCGTCGACCACGTCACCCGGCACGCCTTCAACCAGCCGTGGATGGTCGCCCTCGCCTTCGCGGGCAGCGCGGCCGCGGCGGCCGCGGTCGTCGGCAGGCGCGCCAAGGGCCGGGCCGTGGTCGACCCCGACACGACCTGACCAGCCGGCAGGACAGGGACCGGACGGCACCCCAGGGAGGGAGCCGCCCGGTCCCGGCCGCACTGCCCGGCTACTTGCGGAACGTCAGCGACGCGGCCGGGGAGGCGTTCCCGTACGCGTCGACGGCGACCACCCGTGCCACGTACCGCTTGCCCGCGACCGCACCCGGCACCGGGATGTCGAGGGTGTTGGGGCGGGGCATGAAGTAGAAGTCCGAGAGGACCTTGGACGAGACCACCGGGGCTCCCGTCGACGCGTCCGTGATGTCCACGTTGTAGTGGTGCACCATCTGGTCGTCCTCGGCCTGCGCGATCCGCAGCGCCGTGCCGCCCTTCGCGTCGTGCACCCGGGACAGCGGCTCACGGGTGGTGAACCGCGGTGCCGAGGTGTTGCGTTCGGCGTCGGTGTAGCGGAAGTTCTTCTTGATCTGCCGGCTCGTCGAACCCTTCAGGCGTACGGTCCAGGTGGCACCGCTCAGCGTGCCCGCGCTGGCGTACGGCGGCTGCCAGCTCGCCGACCACTGGCCACCGGTGTAGATGTCGTGCTGGTCCGCGGCCATGTTCACCCGCGCGATCTCCGTGCGGTCCTTGTAGACCTCCACGAAGAGGGCCTGTGCGGTCGGCGACTCGAAGCGGTCGGCGAGACCGTCCTCGGTGACCATCTGGTAGCCGTGGTCGATCTCGACGTACGACATCGAACCGTCGTTGACCGAGGTGAAGTCCCGCTGGTGGATCGAGCGGTCGTCGTTGACGTTCAGGTGGGAGTGGCCGGAGAAGAGGACGGCCTGCGGGAAGGCGCTCAGATCCTCCGCCAGCCGCGGGTTGGACGCCTGCTGACCGTCCATGGTCGTGCCCGTGGTGGGCCGGTGCCCCTGGACCAGGACGGGCTTGCCCGCGTACGCCGGGTCGGCGGTGATCGCGGCCATCCGCCCCTTCAGCCACGCGCGCTGGGCGGTGTCGGAGTCGTACGTCTCGGTGTTGACCGTGAGGACGTGCAGGCCCTTCACCTCGGACTCGTAGTAGCCACCACCCGAGTCGGGGAACCACGCCCTGGGGTATCCGGCCCGTATCGCGTCGAGGCTCGCGTCGTGATTGCCGTTGGAGATCAGCAACTGGGTGCCGGTCATGCCCTTGCGGGCGAGGTTGGCCTGGAAGATCTCGGAGACGATCTTGTGATCGGGCCCCTTGCCGTCGCCGTTGTCGTTGATCATGTCGCCGTTGGACAGGATCGCGTCGGGCTCGGGGAAGATCGACCCGATGGTGTCGAAGAAGCTCTCGTACTTCTTGTCGGCGCTCGCATGGCTGCCGACGTGCACGTCGGACATGACGACGAGGCGGGCGAGCGGCTTCTCCCGGGACTTGATCAGGTAGCCGTACGACACCGGGACGCTGCTCTGCTTGCCGCGGAAGGCGACCGCCGTGACATTGGTGTCCTTCTTGATCCGCAGCGGGCGGCCGGGGGAGTAGACGCGACTGTCGCGGGTCGGGGTCGTGCCGTCCAGCGTGTAGCGGACGGTGGCTCCGCGCTCGGCCCGGAACTTCAGTTCGACCGCGTGGTCGTAGCGCCCACCCGGAACGCTGACGCCGGGGGAGGCCGGGGTGGGGCGGCCGGGGGAGTGGGCGTGTGCGACGGTCGGGGAGACGAGCGCGACGGACGTCGCGGCGACGAGGAGAGGGGTGAGTCTCACGGGGGCACCTGTTCTCTGGTCCGGAATTCTGATCCGGGTTTCCTGGTCCGGCGTCATAACGGGTGAATAACCGGTCTGAACCAAAGACGTTAGGTGTCGTGAGTCAGGTGGCGGGGCGGTCCGATCGACTTTCCGATGAAGCGATCATGAATGTCTTTCGGTGTCGCTTGCGTGTCCTTTCGCCCGCGCGGTCAACTCCCCCGCGTCCGATCCGGCCGGTGGTGTCCGACCGGTCGTCTCCGGCCGGTGGTGTCCGGCCGGTGGTGTCCGTACCGGCCCTTCCGGTACCGCCCGGCCCGACGTCCGGGGAGCCGCCCCCGCAGGACTATGCGGCGGGAGCGGGTCCTGTCACCGTCACCTGGGCCGGCCTCAGGAGACGGTCGCCGACCCGGTAGCCCCGCCGCAGCACCTCGGTGCACACGGCCTCGCGGGCGATGCCGGAGGCGTCGTAGGCGATCGCCTCATGCGTGTGGGGATCGAAGGGTTCACCCGCGGCACCGACGGTCCGCAGTCCCAGCCCCGCCAACTGGTCCTGGAACGTGGCGGAGAGGACCTCGGCCGCGCCGTGGTCGTCGTTCTGCCGATGGATCCCTTCCATGACGTCCAGGACCGGAAGCAGACCGGTGAGGACGTTGACCACCGCGATCTCCTGCACCGCCAGGCGGTCGCGACGCACCCGCTTGCGGTAGTTGTCGTACTCGGCCTTCAACCGCTGCAGGTCCGCGGTCAACTCCGCGATCTGCTCGCGCAGTCGTGTCTCGTGCGGCCCTTCGCCTTCTGTCTCCGCCCGGTCGGTTCCCGCGTCCCGGTGCTGCCGGGGCGGAAGAGCGGCCGGGATGGCCGCGCTCCGGTCGCGCACCAGCACAAGCGGCCGCTCGCCCTGGCGCGGGAGGTGCGGATCCTTGCTCATCCGGTACCCCCCTTCTGGTCGTCGTCGACGATCTCGGCGTCGACGACTTCGTCGTCACCGGTGCTCGTGCCTCCGGGCGTGCCGGTACCGGTCGTACCGCCCCCGGCGGTTTCGCCGCCCTGAGCCTGCGCGTACAGAGCGGTGCCGATCCGCTGCGCGGCGGCTGCCGCCTTCTCGGTGGCGGTACGGATTTCGGCGGTGTCCTCGCCCTTGAGCTTCTCCTTGACCTCCGCCAGGGCGGCCTCGGTCTCGGAACGCACATCCGCGGGGATCTTGTCGGCGTTGTCCCGCAGCAGGGTCTCGGTCTGGTAGACCAGGCTCTCCGCCTGGTTGCGGGTCTCGGCGGACTCCTTGCGCCGCCGGTCCTCCTCCGCGTGCTGCTCGGCCTCGCGCACCATGCGGTCGATGTCGTCCTTCGGCAGCGAGGAGCCGCCGGTGACGGTCATCTTCTGCTCCTTGCCGGTACCGAGGTCCTTGGCGGCGACGTGCATGATGCCGTTCGCGTCGATGTCGAAGGCGACCTCGATCTGCGGGACGCCACGCGGGGCCGGCGGCAGGCCGGTCAGCTCGAACATGCCGAGCTTCTTGTTGTACGCCGCGATCTCGCGCTCACCCTGGAAGACCTGGATCTGCACGGACGGCTGGTTGTCCTCGGCCGTCGTGAAGATCTCGGAGCGCTTGGTCGGGATCGTGGTGTTGCGCTCGATGAGCTTCGTCATGATGCCGCCCTTGGTCTCGATACCGAGGGACAGCGGGGTGACGTCGAGCAGCAGGACGTCCTTGACCTCGCCCTTGAGGACACCGGCCTGGAGCGAGGCACCGATGGCGACGACCTCGTCCGGGTTCACACCCTTGTGCGGATCCTTGCCGGTCAGCTCCCTCACGAGCTCGGTCACCGCGGGCATCCGCGTCGAACCGCCCACCAGAATCACATGGTCGATGTCCGACACCTTGATCCCGGCGTCCTTGACCGCGTTGTGGAAAGGCCCTTTGCAGCGCTCCAGCAGAGGTGCCGTCAGCTGCTCGAACTGCGCACGCGTCAGCTTCTCGTCCAGATGCAGCGGGCCTTCGGCCGACGCCGAGACATAGGGCAGGTTGATGGTGGTCTCGGTCGCGGACGACAGTTCGATCTTCGCCTTCTCCGCGGCCTCACGCAGCCGCTGAAGAGCCATCTTGTCCTTGGACAGGTCCACGCCGTAGCCGTTCTTGAACTGCTTCACCAAGTGGTCGACGATCCGCTGGTCCCAGTCGTCGCCACCGAGCTGCGTGTCGCCGTTGGTCGCCTTCACCTCCACCAGGCCCTCACCGATCTCCAGCAGCGATACGTCGAAGGTGCCGCCACCGAGGTCGAACACGAGGATCGTCTGTTCGTTCTCCTTGTCCAGGCCGTAGGCGAGCGCCGCGGACGTCGGCTCGTTGATGATCCGCAGCACGTTCAGGCCCGCGATCCGGCCGGCCTCCTTGGTCGCGGTGCGCTGGGCGTCGTTGAAGTACGCCGGGACGGTGATCACCGCGTCCGTGACGTCCTCCCCGAGATGTGCCTCGGCGTCCCGCTTCAGCTTCTGCAGCACCCGCGCGGAGATCTCCTGCGCCGTGTACCGCTTGCCGTCGATGTCACCGGACTCGGGGAAATGCCATTGAGCGTCTCCCATGTGCCGTTTGACCGACCGCGCGGTCCGCTCGACGTTCGTCACCGCCTGCCGCTTGGCGACCTCGCCGACCAGCACCTCGCCGTTCTTCGCGAAGGCGACGACCGACGGAGTGGTCCGCGCACCCTCGGTGTTCGCGACGACCGTCGGCTCGCCGGCCTCGAGCACGGCCACCACCGAGTTCGTCGTTCCCAGGTCAATGCCCACTGCCCGCGCCATCGCTGCCTCCTTTGCGTGTCATCGTCCGCATGACATGGCATTTGTCATCTTTTGGACGACATTTTACAACCGGATCGGGGAGGAGCGCATGGCCGGATCGAGGCGGTGGCGGCGTTCGTGGCGGGAGCGGCAGACAGCGTCCGTCAGTCGTTCGGCGTCGCCCGGGTGTCCGGCCGGTGACGGCGGTGTGCGGGCAGCCGTACGGCGAGGAAGGCGGTGTCGTCGGTGCTTCGTGCGCCGACGACGGCGAGGTCTCGGCACCGAAGATGCCGAGCGGTTCACGGGCGCTGGGAGGTACGGGTTCCCGTGGCCGCGGCCGCCGGCTTCGAGGCGACCCGGTGCGTCACCGGTGCACGGGGGCTCCTGGGACCACTGTCCGCGTTCGCCGCAGCCGGCGGAGCCCGCGTGCGGGCCCGCCGCGTGAGGGACGACGTTCCCGGCAATTGCGGGATCGGGCGTGGACGGAGCGGCTCTGGCGTGCGGTGGAATCCCGCCGGGTACACGCTGACGGCATGAGGCCGACCCGCCGGTCGTCCTGCGCATGTGCTCACCCAACGAGCGCCGAAGGGCCGGCTCCGTTTACGGGAAGGAGCGGAGAACCGGCGGCCGCGGGTGCAGGGTGCGTGCCGTGCGTCACTCGGTGGGCGAGGGGACGCGCGTGCACCCGGTGGTGCGCCGACACCTTCGCGACGGCGCGGGCGGCACCCGGCGAGGGGCCACGAGGAGAACGCCGGGCTGGCGGACCGGGTACGCGGCCTGCTGAGCGGCCGCACCACCAAAGCCTGAAACCCGGTCGGGCCCCCGCCCCTCATGTCGACGACCGGTCCACCGGAAGGAGCATCGAATGCCGTCCTTCGAACGGATCATGCCGGTGGCCGGGGCGCCCTGCTGGGTGAACCTGATCGCACACGATCTGCACGCGGCGCAGTCCTTCTACACCGCGGTCATGGACTGGGAATTCCGGGACAGCAGCCTCGGGAGCAACTTCTCGGTGGCCATGGCGTACGGCGAACCGGTCGCCGGAATCGGATCCTGCTCACCCGGCGGCCCTCCTGCCGTCTGGACCCCGTACTTCGCTGTCCGTGACGCCGACGAGACGGCCGCCCGGGTCAGGGAGCGCGGCGCCACGCTCGCGATCGGCCCGTTGAAGCTCGGTGCGGGGCGCGCCGGGATCGCCGCCGACCGCGACGGGGCGATGTTCGGTTTCTGGGAGGGGCCGGCCCTGGCCTGGTCGGTGGGACGGGGCAGCGCTCCCGCCCGGCTGGACCTGCAGACCCGCCACGCGTTCGAGGCCGCCATCTTCTATGCCGAGGTCTTCGACTGGGCCCAGCCTCCCGGCGGCTGCATGGTCGACTACGCACAGGACCACGTCGTCATCCAGCTCGCCGGGCACACTGTCGCCACCCTGCGCGGCGGTGGCATCGAGACCGCCCCGGATCCGAAGATCCGTCCGCGCTGGATCGTCGACTTCCACGTCAGGGACAGCGAAAAGGCCGCGGCGGCCGCCGTCGCCGCCGGAGGCGAATCCTCGGCGGTCCCCTCACTCGCCGATGAGGCGAAGGGCGCTTTCATCATCCGTGACCCCGACGGCAGCCTCTTCACCGTGTCCGACGCCTGACAGGGCGGGGCACACGACTCCCGGCCGGGTCTTGACGGCGGTCGGCCGGTCCGGATTTCGACGGTGGTGCGACATCGCACGCACCTTCGGCGCCCCGCTGCCCACAGGCAGCACATCGAGACGTGCCGTCCACGGGCAGCACGTCGAGACGTCAGATGCGGGCGGCGGATTCGTAGAGATCGAGCAGCCGGCCCCGCGTCGCGTGCAGCCGCTGGGTGAGCACCAGGCCGACCCATTGGCTGATCGCGAATCCGAACGCGGGGTCCGACCGGCAGAGCGCGCGGACCTGCGGCGCGTCGAACTGGAAGGCACGGACGGGGCTCACGGTCTCGGCTCCGAGCTCCCACTCGAACGGCGGGAAGAGCCAGGACAGTCCGACCAGCTCGCCCGGCCCCAGCGACTCGATCTCCGCGCGACGCCGGCGCGGAAGCTGCGAGTCGAGGGTCACCGTGCCCGTCTTCATGATCCAGAAACGGTCGGCAGCCGTGTGTTCCTCGAAGAGCCGGTGCGCGGCGGGGAACCATACGTTGTCGGCAAGACTCAGGAGATGGTCGCGGTGGGTGGGCGTCAGCGACGTCACCTTGAATGTGGTGGTCATCGGAGAACTCCTCCGAGGAGCGGCTCTGCGGAGGGCGGAACCTCCTGCCGTCGTACGGCGTGCCCAGCATGGCGTCGCAGGATCCCGCGGGACGCGGCGCGCGACGGACACGGCCCGAGCACGTCGGCCCGCGCGGTCACGAGGTTCTGCCGACCTCTCGTAGAGGTGTTGTTCCCCGGCAGAGGTGGTCGAAGCCTTTCTCAGGTCGCGGCGTTCCAGCCCGTCGAGGGCAGGCCGCCACCGGTGCCGCTCGGCCGCCACGGTGAGAACCGAACCACGGCCGAGGTCAAAGGCGGTCTCCGGACGAGTTCCCGGGCGCCCGGTTGGTCTTCCCGCGATGGTGTCCCGGACGCGCGGTGGGGTCGCGCTGGATCGCTATGACCGCGGCGTCGTCGCCGAGCCGTCCGCCGGCGTGGGCGAGGAGGTCCCGTCGCAGGTGGTGCAGGAGTGCCTCGGGAGAACTCTCGGTCCACCGCTCGGCCCGCTCCGCGAACGGGTAGAAGTCTCCCTTGCGGTCGCGCGCCTCGATGACGCCGTCGGTATAGAGGAGCAGGGTGTCGCCGTCCTCGAAGACGGACACGTCCAGGCTGTGGGACGCGGGCCCGGTGCCGCTGATCCCCAGCGGTGGCGCGGGGTGCAGATTCGGCACGCTCACGGAACGCCCTGGGGTGAGCAGCAGGGGAGGGGGGTGCCCGCAGCTGGTCATGCGGATGACCTGGTCCTCGTCCGGGATCTCCAGGAGCAGCGCGGTGACGAAGCACTCCCCGGTCGCGTCCTCCGACTCGAAGTCGTCCTCGTAGCGGCGGACGCTCTTCTGGAGGGCCGCGGCGAGTGCGGGCAGGCCGGTGTGCTGGTGGGCGGCCTCGCGGAAGGCGCCGAGCAGAAGGGCGGCCTCTCCGATGGCGGCGAGGCCCTTGCCTCTCACGTCACCGATCAGCACCCGGGTTCCGCCTTCGACACGGGTGGCCGCGTAGAGGTCGCCCCCGATCAGGGCCTCGTCCTCGGCGGCCAGGTACAAGGAGGCCACGCGCAGTGGGCCGATACGGTCCGGCAGCGGCCACAGCAGGACGTGTTGCGCCGCTTCGGCCACCGACCGCACCCGGGCGAGCTGCCGTCCGCGCCGCTCGCGTATCAGGGCGAAGAACGCGGTCAGGACCGAGAGCACACCGATGGCGACGATCTGTACCAGTGTGTTGCGGGAGGACAGCACACCGAAGTACAGGCCGATGTACGCCTGGGTCGCCACGGCCAGAAGCCCGATGACTCCGGTCGACAGAGGGCCGGCGAATGAGGCGGTGATCGCGGGCGCGATGACCAGAAGAGGCCCCAGGCGGATGTCTTCCGGTGCCAGGATGTCCACCGTTGTGATCACGACGATGAGCGCAAGGGGAATCACCAGCAGGGCATGGCTCGGCCGCAATGGCTCCCGCAGACCCGTAAACCGCTCACTGAGGCCCACGTCTTCCACAGTGCACCGTCCCCGGGCGACGCACGAGTCGGCCCCGGGGAACGCCCACCGTAGAGGGAGGTCGCGTTCGACGTGCTTGCGGCCGCCGGTCGTCGGTCGCCGGGCGTCTACGCGATCTCAGCCTTCTGGGGGGAGTGTCGTGCGCATGGCAGTTCCTGTCCGGTCTGTCGCTACACGAGGTCCACGAGGTCGCGCGTGCGGGCCGTTCAGCGGGTGGTTGGCGCGGTCACTGCCCGCAGCGCGAGTTCCCGGCTCTTGCGAACGTGCAGGAGGGTGATCGCCCCGGCGGCGTCGGCGTCTCCCGCCGCGATGCGTTCGTACATTTCGCTGTGTTGTGCGCGCATGGGGGCGGGTTCCGTGTTCAGGCCGAACAGCAGCCGCAGTTGTCCGTTCAGCCGCTGCATGAGCTGGGCCAGCAACGGGTTGTCCGCCAGGGCCACGATCTGGTCGTGGAAGGCGGTGCCGGCGTCGTTCTCCGCCGTCCGTTCCCCCGCGGCGGCTGCGGCCTCGGCCCGGTCCAGTACGTCCCGCAGGTCCCCGAGAACGGCGGTGGCCTCCTCCGGGGCCGCGAGGGCCACACGGCGGGCCGCGAGGCGTGACGCCTGGATGGCCAGTGGTTCCCACACGTCGTACAGATGCTCCACATCGGCGCGCTCCAGTCGGCGTACCCGCACGCCGCTGTGCGGCAGCAGGTCCAGCAGGCCCTCCTCCACCAGCGCCCGCAGGGCCTCTCGCACCGGTACCCGCGACATCCGGAGGTCCTGGGCGATCTCGCGTTCCACCACGCGGGTGCCCTGGGCGTAGCTGCCGTCGACGATGCGTTCTCTGATGGCCCGGCGCGCGAGCTCGCTCAGTGGTGTGCGCGGTGCCGGAGCCGACGGCTGCCCTCCGTCTCCCTTCCAGCCGGTGCTTGCCGTCACGTGTGCCGTCCTTCCTGGGCCCTTGCTGACCTGTCCCGGAACTCGCGAGTCATCGGGGTCTCGTGGGCCACCGGGCATCCCGTCACCCTATGCGTGGGGTGAGGTGACGGGGCGCCGCCGGGGTGCGAGGGCCGGAGGGGCTGTCAGATCAGCTCGCCGTCGCGCGCCACCACTCGGCCGCCATGCACCACCATGTCGCGCGCGGGCATGTCCACCACGACCTGCGGCAGGCACTCGGCGCGCAGCAGGACGAAGTCGGCCGGGGAGCCGGGGGAGAGGTCGGCGCGGGGCAGCCGCATGACGTCGGCGCCACCGTGCGCGCCGGTTTCGTAGCAGGCTGCCAGCTCCTCGTCGAGGCGCGCGCCGGTGATCCAGCCGAGCAGGTGGGCCCGGTGGAGCATGTCCGCGTTGCCGAAGGGGCTCCAGGAATCGCGCACCCCGTCCGAGCCGAGCCCGACCCGCACCCCGTGCTCCCGCAGTTTCGCGATCGGCAGGACGAGCGACCTGCTGGGCGCCACGGTGGTCAGTGCGATGTCCAGGTCGCTCAGGTCCTCGGCCACCTCGGCCAGTTCGGTGTCGGAGAGACCGGGCAGGCAGAAGACGTGGCTGACGGTCACCTTGCCCTGCAGGGACAGTGCCCGAGTGCGGTCGATGAGGGCGCGCAGCACCGTCAGACCGGACTCGCCCCTGTCGTGCAGATGGATGTCCAGGCCGACGCCGTATCGGTCCGCAAGGTCGAAGACCAGGTCCAGCTGCTCGTCCAAGGCGTGGTCGAAGCTGATCGGGTCGATCCCGCCGATCATGTCCACGATCCCGCTGCGGGCCGCCTCCTCAAGCAGCTCCGCCGTCCCCGGGGCGCGAACGACGCCGTGCTGTGGAAAGGCCACGATCTGCACGTCGAGCGCGTGCTCGAGCCGTTCGCTCGCCTCTCCGATCCCCTCCACGCAGGCCAAGCCGTAGGCCGGGGCGACGTCGGCGTGGGCGCGCATCGCCCGCGTCCCGCGGGTCACGGCGTGCGCCATGAGTCCGTACGCCCGCTCGGCCACCGGCCGACGCTGACCACGGAACAGCTCGACGTCCTGGGCGGCGAGGCCGGCGATGCCGTTCGCCGGTTCGCGGGAGACCCATGAGCCGCCCCACGTCGTCTTGTCGGGGTGGATGTGCGCGTCGACCGGTGCGGGGAGGGCGATGCGGCCGCCGCCGTCGATCACCTTCGCGTCCGCGGGAGCCGGGTCGCGTGTGATGCGGCCGTCGACGACGGTGAGCTCCACCGGGTCCGCCGCGCCCAGGGGCCGCACATCACGGAAGACGACCACGTCGCGCGGCCCGTTCTGGGCATCGGCCAGGGCCGACGGCGTTCCGGCGGACACGGCGGAGCCGGTGCCCGCCGCGAAGGCGGCGTCGGCGAGGACGACACGGTGGGGCACCGGAGAGGAAGGGGACGTCATGGGGACTCCTTCGGCTGGGGAGAGGCAGCAGGGGCAGATGCGGTAACGAGCCGTAGGCGGCGGCCCGTTACCGCAGGGGTGCAAGGTCTTCGGCCTCGGAAGCGACGCGCGGGCAGAAGCGGGGGGCAGAGGCAGGAGTACGGCTGGTGCGTCAGGCCCGCGCGCATTCTGTACAGCGGCGGCTTCAGTACGGACACATCGGTGAGCGGGGCGCCGTCCACGTGATCAGGTCTCCCGCGAAGCCGCGCACGAGGCGGCCCACCGCCCGCTGGAGCCGGAGCCCTTCCGTGTGCCGCCGCTGCGGACGGTTCCGCCGACAGGGCTGCGGCGGGGCGGATTCGACACGCATGAGGGGCTCCTCGCCGTTTGAAGCACAACCGGTTCCAGTTTGTATACCAAAATGAGAAGCCGAGGCAAGGCCCCCGTATCGACACGGGCTGTATGGGGGTAGATGTTTCGATTTTACATTCCCCTCGCATCTCTTGGTATACAAATATCGCGAAGGGGTTGAGGCGGTCGAACGGGAGCGGTTGGCCGAGGCCGTCGAGGCATGCCCCCCAAGGGCAGGGGGATCCGAGCCCAGGGGATCCGAGGGTGGGGGAGTGGTGTCGGCCGATGAGCAGGCGGTGGCGGCAGCACCGTGGCGGCTGTTGCGCTGGTGCAGGGCGGGCCAGAGGCGCTGTGCGGGTGCGGACCGGTCAGCCCGCGTCGGTGATCCGGATCAACCGACTGGAGAAGGATCTGGCATGGCCTCTGTTTGAGCGCGTCGAGCGCGTCGAGCGCGGCTGCGCCATGGGGCTGCCGCTCTTGCCGCGGCGCTCACTCATCTCGGGAAGCGCGTGGCTGCCACGGCCGAGACGAATGCTGCCGAACGGGGCGTCGTACGGCGTGGACCGTGACTCATCGCCCCGGCTTCGGCAGCGGAAGGGACTGGTTCGGAAGGGGCTGATCCGGCATCAGCACATTGATCCTCGCCTCACGGCCAGTCGCTCTCCGGAGTGGCTGCCCGGAGCACCGCGCCCGCATTCTCCGTCAATGGCTCGCCGTGGGGCACGCACACGGTCTCCACCTCCAGCGCGGCCAACCGACGGAAGGAGGCGATGGCCTGCTCCCTGTCCACGTTGAACGGACCGAGGATCGCCCGGCCCTCCGCGGTGGCGACCAGGTCACCCGGGAACAACACGCCGCTGGAGGGGAGATGGAGGGCGATGCTTCCCGGGGTGTGGCCCGGAACATGCAGGACGCGGACGGGCTCGGCCCAGCCGTCGAGGGTGTCGCCGTCGCGCAGCTCCGTGTCCACCGGCACACGCTTCACCGGAGGCATGCCGGCGTCCCCGAATCCAGCCGCGATCTGCTCATGAAGGGCGCGCTCCGAGGCGGTGTGCCGGGGCTCGGGCTCGGGTGCGGTGCCGCGGATGAACGGAGCGTCCAGCGCACCGGCCAGGACCTGGGCGCCGGTGGCCGCGACGAGATCTGCAGCCGAGCCCGCATGGTCGACGTGCGAGTGGGTCAGAACGATCTGCCGCACGTCTTGCGGGCGGCCGCCGAGCTGATCCAGGGCGTCCAGAATCGCCGGAGCGGACCCCGGCATGCCGGTGTCGATCAGGGCGAAACCGTCCGGCAGACGCACGAGGTGGACGTGCCCGAGCGGGAAGGGCAGCTGCCAGATGTCGGCGGTGATCCGAATGAGTTCCATGGTGCGACGCTAACGGTCGGCCGAGAAGCGGCCGGCCGCTTTGCGCTGCGGGCGGATTATGCGCAGCGTGAACGACGGGGCCGGCGAACGCCGATGCCGGCGGGGGCCCCAAGGCCTCCGCCGGCCGGCACGGAGTGATCACCTCCGGGCCGGTCAGCTCGTAGACGCCGCCGGTGTGCCGGTCGTCCAGCAGGCAGGCAGGCAGGCAGGCAGGCAGGCAGGCCGCCGCGACCGCGGCCATGTCCGCCGGGTCGGTGATCGGCACCCCGACGTCGCCGAAGGGTGCGGCGACGACCTGTTGCGCGCGGACGGACTCGGCCCGCCACAGAGCGTGGGAGGCGAAGCCGCCCGGCCGCAGGATGGCCCACACCGGGCCGGACTCCCGCAGCATGTCCTCCAGCGCGCGCATCGCGATCCGCGTGGGGCCGAAGGGCCTGGTCACCACGTCCGGCGTGGAGAGCAGGACGACCCGGCGGACCCCGCTGACCGCAGCTTCGCCGATGATGCCGGCAGGGCCGGCTCCAGCGGCGTGCAGGTCGCCGGACAGCAGCGGGAACAACGCCTTCGCCCCGGCCAGCGCGGGCTTGAGGCTGACTGGCTTGGCCAGGTCGGCCGCCACGTGGCGGACGCCGTTCGGCACCGCCGCCATGTGCCGTGACACCGCTGCCCGGTGTGTCCGGAGCTACCCGGCGCGGCCCGAACTCCTGAGTTCAGGCCGACCGGGTCGACGTGACGGCGGATCCGCCGCGTGGGCTTGCGCCCCGCCGAAGTCACGCGCCGGCCAGCAGCACCCCCAGAGCCACCGCCGTATCCGGGAACCGGCCCGCCAGTGCCGCGCCCGGCGACACAGGATCCGCCGCCTCCCACGTGTCGTCACAACCCAGCAGGCCCGCCACCGCGTCGCACGCCACGGGGTGGGCGGCGAGCAGCGTGCAACCGCGACTGCCGTCCGTGCGCCGCGCCGGATGCGCGGTTTCCGGTTCCGGCTGAGCCCGCCACGGCGGCACCCACCCGTCCAGCGCCGGGAGCCGGCCGGGGAAGATCCGCCCGGACTCACGGATCAGCAGCGGCGCCAGCTCCGCCCCGCCCGATCGCAGGGTGGTGATCAGGGTCGGCAGCCACGGAAGGAGAACCGGGTCCGGCAGCCGTCCGAAGGCGTTCGACACCGCCTCCACGACGAAGTCGGTGAGGCCCGGGACGGGTTCCAGGGCGTGTACGAAGCCGCTGAGGTAGCGCGGATAGGCGGGCAGCACCAACGGGTTGCCCAGCAGTTCGTCGCACTTCGCCCGCAGGTCCGCCCGGGAGAGGTCCCCGAGCTGCACCTGAGCCGCCCACAGCAGCGCCGTCTTCGACGGGTCCTCGGGATGCGACTGGGCGAGGGCCAGCTCCAGTTGGGTACGGTCGCAGCCCAGCGACAGCGCCAGGCTCTCCATACTGAAGAGGAAGCCCAGCATCGCCGCCACCTGGCGGACCGTGGCGTCGCTGTCGGTGAACGCCGTCGGCAGCAGGGTGCAGTAGTGGGCGTAACCGGTCTTGACGAAGGACTCGATCCACGGCGGCAGCACCGGCTCGCTGGTGCGGTAGTACGCCAGCAGCCGCCGCACCCGGCGCAGCACCTCCGGTGCGCCGTCGACGCTGCGTTCGGCCGACAGCACCTCCAGGGCGCGGCTGCCCAGTTCGTCGGCGAGGCGGCGGCTGCGCAGGTACGACGTCGCGTCCTCGACGGCTTCCAGGACGGTCGCCGTGGTGGCGTGCGGACCGTACGCCGTGCGGCGCAGACGCTGCTCCAGGACCTGCTCGACGCTGACACCCTCGTAGCCGAGTTCGATGAGCGCGCGCTCGTGTGTGCCCAGCGCCAGGTCCCACGACTCCTGGATCGGCCGCTCACCCAGTCGCCGCTCGCCCATGATCGGCCGTGCGGCGCCCCGCGGCATCAGGTGGCGCAGCATCCACAGCACGTCGGAGCACCGCTCCAGTTCCGGCTGGGAGGCGATGTCGAGCAGGGCCCGTTGCACGCCACGCTGCTGGAGCTTCAGATTCAGCGGCGCGAGCCGGTCGTGCACGTCGCGGGCCAGGGGCGGCAGCGCGTCGTAACCGACCTGTCCGACCCGGTCGCCGCCCATCAGGGTCTCGACGAGGCGGCGCACGTCGCGCCGACCGGGCACGCTGTCCTTCTCGATGCAGGTGACGGCCGCGTCCTGGAAGTCGTACGGCGTGGGCCTGGCCCGGTCGCGCATCCCGGCCAGCAGGATCGACGTCTCGAAGACCGCGATGGCGTCGGCGGTGGACGCGAGGTAGCCGCTGCGGCGCGCGGCGCGCACGATCTCCACCGACCAGCCGAGCAGCTCGGCCTCGTCCAGCCGGTCCAGGACGGGCGGTTGCCGCAGGAAGCCGGTCAGCTTGTCCGAGGGCGGGACCGCCGGCGCGGGCAGGGCCGCCGCGGTCTTCTTGGCCCTCGACTTCTTCGCGCCCGCCTGTCCCGCCAGACGGTACGGCTCCACGCGGGTGCGCCTGACGTTCTTCGCCCAGACCGTCGCGGCGATCGACACCGAGCCGGCGGCCAGGTCGAATTGCGCTTCGATCGCCGCGTGGCTGGACGGAATGAGGCCGTGCAGCCACTTGGTGGCAGTGCGTGGGCCGATCTCGAAGGTGTCGGTGCCGTGGACGCCGAACTCCGCAACGCGGCTGGCCGCGTGGAAGGCGCCGCACACGTAGAGGCAGTCCGCGGGATCGGTGCCGGTCGCGGCCAGGTGCCGGCGCATCCTGGTCCACATGTGGCGTTCGCGGTCCTCGTCCACGCGCACCCGGCGGGGGGCTCCGGGGGCCAGGCGCCGGAAGAGGCTTCCTATCAGGAACATGACCTGGCGGTAGGTGTCGTGGTCGCTGTCGCCGAGCGGGAGTTCGACGTACTGGTGCCACCACTCCGACCAGTGCCGCACCCGGCCGTGGCGCAGCAGGTGTTCCTCCAGTTCCGCGAAGCGGGGGCGTACGTCGCCGATCTCCACGCCGACCGCGTCGCCGTGCAACGCGTCCTCCTCCTCGGCGGGCGGCGTGTCCGGATCGGCGGGGTCGGCGGACTGCGTTCCGCGCGCGTCCCACTGGAAGACGTGGTCCGAGGAGCGGTCGACGAGGACCAGTTCGACGCCCGGGGTGTCCAGTGCGTAGGCGATCGCCTGGTACTCGGCGGAGGCCTCGGTGATCGGTGCCACGACCGAGAGCGGGGACCACTCGGCCGGGAAGCCGTCGACGTCGGTCGCGAACGCCTGGAGGGCGACCGGGAGCTTGCAGTTGCGCAGTTCGGTCAGCAGCGGCGCCATGTCCTCGCACAGCTCCAGGTACACGACCTTCGGCTGCTTCTGGCGCAGGCGGCGTGCCATCGCGATGGCCGAGGCGGGAGAGTGGTGGCAGACGGGGAAGATCTCCAGTGGCTCGCGCACCGCGCGGTCGACGTCGTCGACGATCCCGAGGAGGATGCCCTCCAGGGCGTCGGGTCCGTCGGCGAACGCCGCGGCGGCCTCCTGCAACTGCCCGCGCAGTGGATCGAACGTCTCCTCGTGCGTGTCACTCATGACAGGGTGGCGATCGCGTCGCGGCCGCCCTCCAGGAACTCCGGCCAGGATCCGCCCTCTTCCTTGCTGCGCGGTTCGACGACGCCGTGCAGATACTTGTTGAGGATGGCCAGGTCCTCAGGGTCGCGCCGGGCCAGGGACCCGACGAGGGAGGAGGCCAGCGTGCGGGCGGTCAGGGCGCGCTCGCCGAAGAAGTTGCTGTGCAGGATCGCGTCCTCGAGTACGCCGATCTGCTCGGCGGTGGACAGCGCGGACTCCAGCTTCTCGTCGTCGCTGCCGGCCGCCGCCGCCGAGGCGCGCAGGTCGGCGAAGCTCTGCAGCAGCACGTCGAGCAGGGTCGGCGGCACGTCCAGCTCCAGCTGGTGGCGGCGCAGCAGCTCCTCCGTACGGAAGCGGACGATCTCCGTCTCGCTCTTCTTGTTCGTCATCACCGGGATGCGGACGAAGTTGAAGCGGCGCTTGAGCGCCGAGGACAGGTCGTTCACTCCTCGGTCGCGGCTGTTGGCGGTGGCGATGATCGAGAAGCCGGGCCTGGCGAAGACGATGCTGTCGCTGTCCAGTTCGGGAACCGAGATGTATTTTTCGGACAGGATCGAGATCAGCGCGTCCTGGACATCGCTGGTGGAGCGGGTGAGCTCCTCGAAACGGCCGATCGCGCCGGTCTCCATCGCGGTCATGATCGGTGAGGGGATCATCGACTCCCGCGACTGGCCCTTGGCGATGACCATGGACACGTTCCAGGAGTACTTGATGTGGTCCTCGGTGGTGCCGGCCGTGCCCTGGACGACCAGCGTGGAGTTGCGGGAGATCGCTGCGGACAGCAGCTCGGCCAGCCAGCTCTTGCCGGTGCCGGGGTCGCCTATGAGCAGCAGGCCGCGGTCGGAGGCCAGGGTGACGATGGAGCGCTCGACGAAACTGCGGTCGCCGAACCACTTCTGGGAAATCTCGCGGTCCAGGCCGTCGGAGCGCTCGGAGCCCAGGACGAACAGGCGCACCATCTTCGGGGACAGGCGCCAGGAAAAGGGCTTGGGGTTGTCGTCGATGGACTCCAGCCAGTCCAGTTCCTCCGCGTACTTGATCTCGGCAGGGGCTCGCAGCAGATCGGACACAACAGGGCCTTTCCAGGTAGGTCTCAGGTGAGGAACGTCTTGAGTTCGTGGACGAGTTTGCGGATGTGGCCGGAGATCACCGGCGTGCCGAGGGCCTTGAAGCGTTCACGGAACCAGGGGTTGACCTCCTGGCGCCCGGAGCTGGTGACCGAACCGACGGGGATGAACTTCACCCCGGACCGCCGGACGGCCTCGATGCCCTCGAACAGCGGCTGGGAACGGTCGAATTCGTAGAAGTCGGAGATCCACACCATCACGGTGTCTTTGGGGTCGGTGATCTTCGGGCGGGCCATGGCCATCGCGACGGGACCGTCGTTGCCGCCACCGAGGTTGGTGCGCAGCAGGGCCTCGAACGGGTCGTTCACCCAGGGGGTCAGGTCGATGGCACGCGTGTCGTACGCGATGAGGTGCACGTCCACCTTCGGCAGCCCCGCGAAGATCGACGCCAGGATGGTGCAGTTCACCATCGAGTCGACCATCGAGCCCGACTGGTCCACGACGACGATCAACCGCTGGGGCGTCGTCCTGCGGGCGGTGTGCCGGTAGTAGAGGCGGTCGACATACAGCCGTTCCTCCTCCGGGCTCCAGTTGGTGAGGTTCTTCCAGATGGTGCGGTCGAGGTCGAGGTTGCGGAACACCCGCTTGGGCGGGACGGAGCGGTCCAGGGCGCCCGCCGTGGCTTTCGCCACCTGGGTGCGCAGCACTTCGGCGACCTCGTCGACGAAACGGCGGATCAGGGCCTTGGCGTTGGCCAGGGCCACGCCGGAGAGGTTGTTCTTGTCCCGCAGCAGCTGCTCGATCAGCGACATGCTCGGGATCAGCTGCGCGGCGAGCGCGGGGTCGGCGAGCACTTCGCGCAAGTGCATCCGTTGGACGAGGTCCGCCTCGATGGCGCCGAGTTCCGGGCCGATCGGCGGAATCAGCCGGCCGGGGGCGGGCGTCGTGCCGCGCAGTTCACCCGGTGCGCAGCCGAGCGCGCGCTCCAGCCAGCCCGCGTCGGACTGCCAGCGCGCCAGCTGTCCGGCGTCGACCGCGCCGGATCCGGTGGCGAAGACGTTGAGCAGCACCTTCGACACCAGCGCCGCGCGCCGCACCTCGGCTGCCCGGTCACGTGCCCCGTCGGCGGGGTCGGCATCGGGTGCCATCAGACCGTCGAACTCGGCGGCCAGGTCCGGGTGGCGTTGCACGACCGAGTCGACGGATGCCTGCGGGTCCAGCAGCGCGGACGGCAGACCGATGTCCTCGACGACGGCGAGGCTCGCCGATTCCAGTGCGGCCTGCTCCTCGTGGTCGAAGAGCCGGGCGAGGAGCCGCCAGTACAGGACCTGACGGCGGTTGTCGTGGGGGTCCACCCCGAAGTCCGACCGGCCCGCGTACTCGGCCGGTTGTCCCGTCGTGTGCTCCGTCATTTCCGCAGCAACCTTCCGGCGCGCTCCCGCAGCACGGCCACGGCGTCGGTGGCGGTCTTCTCGGCCTTGAGCCCGGCCTTGTCGGTCGTGCCCCCGATCCATCCTCCGGCGTGGATCGCGACAGCCTTCTTCCGCACGGTCGTCTCGACGGCCAGAGGCTGGACGCGGTACGTCCCGGCGTCCCAGCGGAGCAGCCCGATGCACGCGCTCGACGCGGCGACGGCCTCGGGAGTGAGCGGACCGGCGGTCGGAATGCGGTCGGTGTCGACGACCAAGGGGTGCCCGGCGACGGTGAACGTGAGTGCGCCGCCGTCCTCATGGGCGGTGTAGCCCTCCAGGAACACCGGTACGGCGATGCGTGCAGGGTGCCGGTCCAAGGGCGCGGTCGACGCGTCGGTGGCGGTGGGCAGGGCGACGCGGGCGGTGGCGAAGGCGTCGGCGGGCCCGCTCGGGCGAGCGTGCTCATTGCTCCAGACCAGGTCGCCCTCGGCGGTGACGGGCATGCCCGCGAGGTCCATCGACCGGCCTTCGCCGGCGGCTGCCAGGAGCGACATGTGCGGGCGGAGCAGCTGCCAGAGGCCGACTCCGACGACCGTGTCGGGCTTCGGCCCCGACACACTGGCACGCACCAGGCGGGGCGCGGCGCCGTCCGCGGGCTCGAACACCGCGTGCACCTGGGCCTGTACGGCGGTCGCGTGTTCCTGCACGTCGACACCGAGAGGCAGGAGCCGGCCGGTGGCGGTACCGGTCACGGGCACGTCGGCCGCACCGGGCAACGTCAGCAGCATCGCGCGCGACCACAGATCGGCCCAGCGGCGTGCCGGGACACGCTCCAGGGCTGTACCCGGGCAGGACGCGGCGAGTTCGGCGGCGAAGCCGTCGAGGAGCGTCGCGAGGCGGCGGAGGGCCGGGTCCGGAAGCATCGCGGAGACGACGTGCGCCGCCCCCGAGACCACGTCGTGATCGATGCCCTGCCACCCGGAGCGCGCCAGATCGGACAGCCAGGAGCGGGCGGCGACGAGCAGGTTCCCCGCTTGCGGCCCGCCGGGCGCCGGGAGGGCCTCCTCGCTGCGGGGCCGCCCGATCGCCGCCTCGATGCGGGTCGTCAGCGCGTCGTGGACGGATCCGAGCAGTGCGGTGCGGGCGGCGGCGAGGACGGCCAAGTGGTCCTCGCTCGCGGCTCCGGCCGCCGCCTTCCCGGCCGCCTCGGCGACCCTGGTGGCCAGCGGCGTACCCGCGACTGCGTGCGCGAGCGCCGTCAGGCCGGCGGTCTGGGCGGGCTGGGGGCGGAGCAGACCGGTGACGAGAGCCCGGTCGAAGGCGTCGACGGCCGCCAGGGCCTCATCGAGTCCGTCGACGGTCTCGGCCAGCAGATCGGCGCGCATCACGCCACCGCCCGGGTCGGCGGGAACCACTGCATCTCCGGCAACGGCGCCGTGGTCGGGGCGAGTTCCAGGTAGGCCAGGTGGCGCAGGAACCGGCTGAAGACAGGCGCGGCAGCCTTGGCGTCCCCCTGTTGCGGCCGTGCGCTGCTCATGCCGGCGGCGAGGGACTGCGCGCTCGGCGCCTCGTCCACGCGCTCGACCCTCAGGTAGCGGGCGACGCGCTCGGCGCCGTACTGCAGCACCGCTTCGTTGATCAGAGCACGGATGTGATTGCAGAACGAGCCCCGAGCGCCGCCGCAGGGCCGGTTGTTGTTGGTGCTGCAGGCAAACGCGTAGGTGCCCGCGGCGACCGACGAGACATAGACCCGCTCGATGTCCGAGCCGCTGGACACCACGCCCTGGAGGCGTCCGTCGGCAAGCTCGACGAACGGCACCTTGGCGAGCTTGCGCGGCCGTGCGGGTGCAATCACCTGCACTGTGCTCGACCTCTCCCAGTCAGACAACGCACCATCTCCAATGCACCAAGGGGGCTTCCGCGCCACAGCGGCGGGACACGACTGAACATACTTGCGACCACTGACAACGCCGACCGCAGACGTACGGCGGCGCCCCGCGAGGCGGCGTCTCGCACGGCCGCACGGCCGTTGTGGCGGGGCGGGTTCGGGTTCCGCGAGTGCACGGAGAGGTGGACCGGCCCAGTTCGCCGCGTGGCACTCGGCGGAGCGCGCGGGGTGGAGCTGTCCCGCGACCGGCTCGCGGAGGCGGTGGTGCCCCGGTGCCGCAGGGAACGGCTGGGGCCGCCGGCCCCGGGGAAGGTCACCCGAGGCGGGAACGCGCCAGGTCACCGACCCGCAGGGGGCTGTGCGCGGACAGAACGCCCAGCGCGGTCAGGCGACTTGGCGTCAGGTCGTGCCGCTCCGCCGGTGCGCGCAGCCCATGGGCCAGACGTAAGACCGCCGTCCGCAGCCGGGCCGCGGTCTCGTCGCGGCCCGAGGGCGGGGCCGAGGCTCCGGGCACAGCTCGCCGCGGCTCGTTCATGACCATGCGCTGTCCAGACTGAGGTGCAAGGAGCCGCCTGGCCCACCGGGGGTGTCCGGCACTGCCTGCGGGGCTTCGGGCCTGGTTGCCGCGGAGAGGCCGTGGGGCAGGCCGGGCAGTTGGAACCGGCCGTCGTGGCCGGTGGTGGCGTACGCCACGATCACCGAGGGGGCTGGCGCGCGCAGGGGTGTCCGTGGGCCGGGGCGCCGCGTCTCGGTGCGTCGACCGGCCGGCCCCGACCTGCCGGCCCCGACCTGCCGGCGCTCTCCCCTGCGCTGCCCCGCAGGCGCGTGCCCCTACGGAGTCCGCACCGCGTCTGCTGCGGGGCGTGACAGGTACAGCGCGGTGTGGAAGTAGCCGTCGCTCTCCTTGCCGCGCGGGTCCTCACCGGCGGCCAGGACCGCGGTGACGGCGTACTGCTGCTCCCGCGCACCGGTGAAGCGGCGCTGCGGGTAGGTGCGCTCGACGGACTTCTCGGTGGTGAGGCCGTACGTTGCCAGGCAGTCGGCGATGGCCTGGTAGGAGCCGGTGCGCAGCACGAACGCGGCGACCTGTACAGGGCCGCGAACACTGTCGAGGAGGGGTTGGAAGGTGCGGGGCGACAGAAAGCTGGCTCCACCGGTGAGGGTGATCAGACGGGTACCGCGTACTGCGTCGCGCAGGGCGGGGCCGGCCGGTGCGGTCTCCAGGTTCTCGGCGAACGCCTCGTCCAGCAGGCCCACGGCGCGCGCGTAGGCGACGGCACGGGGGGCGGCGTCGAGCCCGACGACGCGGACCGCGTCCGGGCGCCGGTGAGCCGCGTAGAACTCCCTGTCCCACTCGATCAGCTCGGTGGTGCTGAGACCGGTGGCGTGCGCAGACGTGTAGTGGGCGTACAGGTCGTTCCAGGTGAGATGGTGGTTGAGCAGCGCGGCGTTGAAGCCGTACGAGCAGCAGATGTCCAGCACCGCGGCCGGGCCCGCCGCGTCCTTCGAGGGACCGCATGTACTGAGCAGGTGCCGGAAGACGCTCTGCGCATGGTGAGGCGTCTGGTATTCCCAAGGGCCGAGCGCACGGAAGTACGCGCGTGGGTCCGGCTGGTCGTACGTTTCGTCGAACGGCGTCATGCCCCCGGCAGCGGATCCGTCCCCACCCGGGGAGTTGCCTACTGCGGGCAGTGCCTGGCCCTTCGGCTGTGCAGGGGTCATCCGATGTCCCTCTCCCGCGATCCGAACACGCATTCCGGGGAGAGTCAACGCCCAAAGCCGTCTGCCGGGAACAGGGCGAACGCCAGAACCGGCCAGGCACGGTTCAGAGCACCCGCAAAGTCCCGACCGGCTGACCTCGGCCAGAGCGGATGCCCCTGGCGGTCGGCGCGGCCGCCTGCGGCGATGAAGTCGCGCCGCGCACTCCACGAACGGCTCGACCGCCCGGAGAGCCGCGCCGGTCCTCCGCGCCGTGCGCACTGCAGGCGGCCCGTCCTGAGTCGGCAGACGGCTCCATTCACCACCGGGAGCGGATACGGTGCTGTTGTGATGATCAACGGGGAGGACACGGCATCCGGGACCGCGCTGCTGCTCGCGGCAGCGCCGGCCGGCAAGAGCCGCCTCATCGACGCGACCAGTGTCCTGCCCACGCTCGCGGCGGTGCCGCCCAGCATCCTGACCCGGACGACGGCGGCCACCATCGTCGAACTCGCCGATCCGACGGACCCGCAGACCGTCCTCACCCACCTCCGCGCCGCGGCCGCCACATCCGGCCCACTCACCCTCTACCTCACCGGACAGCTCCATCTCGACCACAAGCAGCGCCTGATCCACCTCGCGCTCGCCCGGACCACGCCGGCCACCCTGCGCTACACCGCATTGCCCTGGCACTGGCTGGCCGGCGAACTCAGACTGCGCCGCCCGGACACCACCACGGTCGTCACCGACCTGGTCGCCGCCCCTGACGCCTGGCAGCAGCTCCGTGCCGAGGGCCTCGTCCTCGGCCACGGGATCCGCGTATACGGCCGGATCACCCCGCCTCCGCCCCGCCACCGGATCGTGGAACCGGCCTACTTGAGGGCCTTTGCCGCCACCTGGCGCAGTGGCGCCAACCCGCCGCTCGCCCAGCTCCACGAGCAGGCCGTCATCCAGACCGGCCCCGCCGACGCGCTGCTCCTGGCCTTCGACCACACAGCCCTCCCCGTCCCCGCGGCGCCGACTGTGCCCGCACCGAGCCGGCCACACGAGGAGCCTGCATCGGTTCCGACGGCACCTGCCCCGAACGCGGAGAACACCGGGGTGTCCGAGGAGGATCCGCTGCCTGCGATTTTTGCCGCCGCCCACGCGGGGCGGCACAGCGAGGCCGTGTCACTCGCAGCCATGTGGGAGGGGTGGACTCTGCGTACCTACGGCGCGGGCTCCGCGCAGGCGATCCACTGGCTGGAGGTACGGGCGGACCTCGCTCGTCTCGCCGGTGATCCGGCGCGCAGCTGCGAGTTGTGGATGGCTTCCGCGGACGCCCGCCTTGCCCGGCAGCAGACCCCGGACGACCCTGCCGTGGAGAGTGCCGTGGACCGGGCCCACCACCAGTGGCTGGAACTTCGCGACCAGGTTCGGGCCCGGGAACTGGGCCCGCCCCTGGTTTCGTTGCGCCGCCACGTTCCTGGCCGGCGCTTCGGGGCGGTCGAGGCTGTTCAGCGCCGACTGGAACTGCTGCACACCATGCCGCCCTCCGGCGCGGCTGTCGCGCGGCATCCCGAGGCCGACGGGCAGCGTTCCTTTCCGCGATGACGTGAGGTCAGTTCGTCGACGCCGGGGCGGCAGCCGGTCCCTGATGCGCGGGGAGGCCGACGGCGCCCGCGAGTTCGCCCCGGAGCCTGTCGCCGTCCGCCGGGCCGTGCTGGAACCATCGGCGAGGAGCACCCGGCGGGAGGACCGCCGTTCCCGGCCTGCGACACGCTCCGGCCCGGCGTAGGGCCTACAGCTCCGGCTCGCCCCAGGAACCGACGATCACCTGGTCGCCCACGGACAGTTTTCCCGGCCGGAGCACGGCGAACTTCGTACCGAAGGCGACTCCGCCCTCGGCCGCCCTCCGGTAGCCGGCGAGAGTGCGGAGCGGCTCGGGGCCCGCCTTGGCGCCAACGCTCTGATCGACCATGGTGACGGCGCAGCGGATGGCCAGTTTGGCGTAGCCCAACTCCGCCTCGCCCATGATGATGTGGCGTGCCCGATCCTCGACGTGCGGCTCGTCCCAGCCTTCGATGACGATGTTCGGGCGAAATCGGTCCATGGACAGCGGCGCGCCTCCTCGTTCGGCCATCCGTTCGTTGAGCAGCTCCAGAGTGGACCGGGAAAGGATGTGTACGGCGCAACTGTCGGCGTATCCGGAGGTGCCGGGCGTCCGGCCGTCGGTTACCCGGTTGTGCTCCGGCGGCACACGCATCAGCCGGGCCGGCGAGCCGAGGAATTCCGACAGCCATCCGGCGGCCTCGTCGCCCTGATCGATGCCCTTGTACGGGGCCCCGAACAGTTCCACGTCCCGGCGCGCGCCGGAGGTGTCGACGTCGATGGCCAGCCGGCCCAGGCCGGGTGCGCGCAAGGTGAGACGCGCACCGCCGGCGCCGACCTCCGGGCGGATCAGCGCGAGTTGCGGATGGCGGCGTTGACTGCGGAAGACGCCATCCGCACCGGTGACCATGAAACTCCGGTCGTAGGCAAGTCCCGCGGGCGTCAGCATGGCGACGTCGGCCGAGGTGCCGGCGCACCCCTTGATGGGGTAATACGACAGTGCTGCGATCCTGGCCACGCTTCCCCCTACCCTCGTTCTCAGGCCGCCGACAGCCGCCTGAGCCCTGCAATACGGCGTGACCCCGAACCTACTCGTCTCGCGGCCCACGGGGTGGCCGCCGACCACATGGATCCCCGCCTCCGACTCGCCGTGGTGGTGGTTGTCCGCTGCGCTCGACGGCGGGTTCTCCACCCGGTCGACTCCGCGCCCTCGCCGGCACCGGACCAGTTGTCGCCCTGTCCGCCGGCTCCGTCGCAAGAAGGTCCATGGATGCTGCGAGTGATCCGGTGCGAAACCCGCGCCCAAGCTGTTGGACAGCTCAGGTCAATGCCGGTGCGGGCTTCGGGGCCTGCCGCCCCAGGGACGCACATTGCCAGCCGGCCAGTCGCCAGCGTGCGGCATCGAGAGTGTTGCGGGCGTCGAGAATACACAGACGACGGGCATATTGAGCTGCCAGATCTGGATCGACGTCCTGGAACATCGCCCATTCGGTGAGGTGAAGGATGACGTGTGCGTCTTTGGCCGCCACGAGGGGGTCTTCGGTGAACGAAAAGCTGGGGTGCCGCCGACGGGCGTTGTCGGTGGCCTGAGGGTCGCACACCGTTATGTGACCTCCCAGGTCGGATATCGCGTCGGCCACGGCCAGTGCCGGTGAGTCCCGGATGTCGTCCGAGTCCGGCTTGAAGGCGGCCCCCCAGACCGCGATGCGCTTGCCCTCGAATGTCCCGCCGCACAGTTCTCGGGCGAGTTCAACCGTGCGGGTCCGACGGCGCAGGTTGATCGCATCCACCTCCTTGAGGAAGGTGACCGAGTGACCTACGCCCAACTCGGTTGCACGTGCGACGAATCCGCGGATGTCCTTGGGCAGGCACCCCCCGCCGAATCCGAGGCCCGGAGACAGGAATCGGCCCCCGATCCGCGGGTCGTGCGAGAGTGCCTGGGACAGCTGGGTGACATCGGCTCCCGCCGCTTCACAGACTTCGGCCATGGCGTTGATGAACGAGATCTTGGTCGCCAGGAAGGAGTTCGCCGCTACTTTGACCAGCTCTGCCGTCGCGAAGTCCATGGACAGGAAAGGGATCCCGGAATTGATCAGGGGGCGGTACAGGTCCCGGAGCGTGTCCTCGGCAGCGATGCTGCCCACCCCGACGACGAGGCGGTCGGGAGTCAGGGTGTCCTTGACCGCACTGCCCTCCCGGAGGAACTCCGGGTTCCAGGCGAGTTCGACTCGAGCGTCCGAGGCGGCAGTCAGCTGAGCTATCCGGGCCCCCAGTCGCGCACACGTCCCGACCGGCACGGTCGATTTTCCGATCAGCAGCGCCTGTCCGTCGATCAGTGGAACCAGTTCGTCGATGACGCTGTCGACATGACGCAGGTCCGCGGCGTCGCTTCCCGGAAGTTGGGGTGTGCCGACGCAGAGAAAGTGGACGTCGGCGAAATCGGCTGCTTCTGCGAAGGAGGTACTGAAGCGCAGTCGCCCACTCGCCGTGTGCTTGGCAATCAGTTCGTTCAAGCCCGGTTCGTAGAACGGGGCGCAGCCCTGGGAGAGTTCACTGATTTTCTGCGCATCCCGATCGATTCCAAGGACATCGTATCCAAGTTCGGCCATGCAGGCGGCGTGTGTGGCTCCGAGATATCCGGTGCCGATCACAGTGATGCTGGTCATGATGCCTTTCTCAGTTCTCCGACGTGCACAGGCGCAGGGCCAGGTCGCGGACTTTTCCGTAGGTCGGGTGGTGAGCCATGCAGGTCGGCCGGGCTTCGAAGCAGCTGAGCATCGTTGGGCAGGGCGCGGGTAGGCGGCAGCATTCTGCTGCCGATGCCGGCTACCGGGATGACCGCTTTCCTGATCACTGTTCCGTCCCCCAACTCTCGCTGTCCGTCCGCCACCACGCCGCCGTGTCTGCCGGCATGACGCAGAGGCCGCCTTCGAGTTGGAGCGGCGCGCTGGCCAGGAGCAGCTCGCCCGGACGCTCCGTCGTGATGTCATGGGGGCCGAAGTTGACGGTGCACACAAACCCTCCGCCACGGCGGAAGCTCAGCAGCCCTGGTGGTGTGTCCCTGCTGTCCCGCCATTCGAACCCGTCTCCGTGACGGTTCAGGACGCGCCGCAGCTCCAGTGCCCTGCGATACAGGTTCAGGGGCGATGCGTGATCTGCGGCCTGGAGCTGTGCCCCCAGCGACGCCCACTCGTCCGGTTGCGGGAGCCAGGTGGCAGCAGAATCATCGGGTCCGAATCCGTACGGAGCGGTGGTCCCTGACCAGGGCAGGGGGACTCGGCAGCCATCGCGCCCTCGGTCGGTGTGCCCCGAGCGCTCCCACTTCGGATCCCGTAGCGCCTCCTCCGGAAGGTCCACGACCTCCGGAAGCCCGAGTTCGTCGCCCTGGTAGATGTAGGCGGAGCCCGGCAGCGCGAGCATGAGCAGGGCCGCGGCCCGCGCGCGGCGCAGGCCGTGAGCGCCCCCGCCGAACCGGGTCACGGGGCGCACCTCGTCATGGTTGGACAGCACCCAGCTCGCCGAGGCGCCGAGTCCTCCGAGTGACTCCTCGATGACCCGGCGTACGTCGCGTTCCGACCAACCCGCCTTGATATAAGGAAAGTTGAATGCTTGGTGCAGTTCGTCCGGCCGTAGGTACAGGGCGAGACGGTTTATGGGGACCCAGGCCTCGGCGACGGCGATGCGGTCGTCGCCGTAGGTGTCGAGTACGTGCCGCCACGCGCGGTGGATGTCATGGACGTCGTCACGGTCCAGGTAGAGGGACCGGTCCTCGGGAAGGCGTCCCTCGATGCGGTCCGGGTACCCGGGAGCCTTGGCCAATCCGTTCGCGACATCGATACGGAAGCCGTCCACACCCAGGTCGAGCCAGAACCGCAGGATGTCCTCGAACTCTGTACGTACCTGGGGATTCTCCCAGTTCAAGTCGGGCTGCTGCGGTGTGAACAGGTGGAGGTACCACTGGCCGGGCCGCCCGTCCTCCTCGGTGACCCGGGTCCAGGCCGGCCCACCGAAGATCGAGGGCCAATTGTTCGGGGGCAGTTCCCCGTGCTCGCCCTTGCCCTCACAGAAGTGAAATCGGCCGCGGGCCCCGCCGCCGGGCTTGTCGGCCAGTGCTTCGACGAACCAGGGATGCTGGGAGGAGGTGTGGTTGGGTACCACGTCGACGATCACACGGAGCCCTCGTCGATGGGCATCGGCGAGCAAATCCCGGAAGTCCGCCAGGGTCCCGTACGAAGGGTCCACGTCGCGGTAGTCGGCGACGTCGTATCCCGCATCGGCCATCGGCGATGTGTAGAACGGCGTGATCCACAGCGCGTCGATGCCGAGGTCGACCAGGTAGTCCAGCCGGCTTCGCACGCCCCGCAGGTCTCCGACGCCGTCGCCGTCGGAGTCGTGGAAACTGCGGAGATACACCTGATAGATCACGGCGTTTCGCCACCAGTCGGCGGCAGCCGCGGCGTCCACGTCAGCGCCCCTCGGCGGTCAGGACCGTGGCCAGCTGCGGCGGAGCAGGTGCCGGGCCGAGTTCGTCGGCCAGCTGCTTGATCCCGTCCGCCAGGGGCACTTGCGCTTCATAGCCCAGCTCCCGCAGCCGGGTGATGTCGGCGACGAGTGCGTAGCTGTCCGTCAGGTCGGTGCGGTCCACGGTGACGTCTGCGGTGGTCCCGGTGGCTGCCTCGATCAGCGCTATCAGTTCGCGCAACGAGTGCCGGGTACCCGAGCCGACGTTGTAGACGAGCCCCGGTCGCCCCGCGCGGGCGGCGACCAGCAGGCCGCGGGAGAGGTCATCGACGTGAACGAAGTCGCGGACCTTGGTCTCCGGATCACCGACGACCTGAATCCGCATGCCGTTGAGCTGCCACCTCAGGAACTGGCCGACCTCCGCTCCGGCGCGGCGCGGGTCCTCACCCGGTCCGTAGACGACGAAGGCGCGGGCCGAGCTGGCATCGATGTTGTACGTGGCCACGTACGAGTTGAGCCAGTGCTCGACGGACAGCTTGCTGGCGCCGTACGGATAGAAGGGCCGGCAGCGGTCGCTCTCCTCGCAGGGCGAGGTCTCGGGCCGGCCATAGACCATGGCCGACGACAGGTAGAGCAGCCGTGTGCCGACGTGGTGGCGGACGGCTTCCAGGACGTTGATGCCCACGGTGGCGTTGGACGCGAAGTCGAACAGGGGGTCCTGCACGGAGACGGTTCCGCTGGGATTGCCCGCCAGGTGGAAGACGACGTCCACATCCGCCAGGGCGTCACGGGCCGCGGCCGGATCCTGCAGGTCGGCCGTGATCGCCTCGACACCGGGTATCGGCGGTGCGGGACGGTTGTCGACACTGCGCACACTCAGCCCGTCGGCGAGGAGCGTACGGATCAGGTTCTGGCCGACGAAGCCGGCTCCACCGGTGACCGCGGCTCGATGCAGATCGCGAGTGGGCCATTCTTGGGCGTCAGTCATGTCGGGGTCCTTCCGAGGTGGTGTGGCGGTTCCCCCGCCAGTGCAGGTACAGGAGGTACGCGGCCAGACTGCCGCTGTCGACGAAACGTCCCTGGTTGATCATCTCGGCGAGCTGCTCATCGGTGACGTGCTCGTGGATCATGTCCGTCTCGGTGACCTCACGCCGCGGTGTTCCACTGCGCAACCCCTCGGCGACGAACACGTGCATGCCTTGACTGGTCATCCCGTGGGCTGTGTCCAAGCGCCCCAGCCAGCAGAGGTGTTCGGCGTGCAGGCCGGTTTCCTCGACCAGTTCGGCCCGTGCGAGGTCAGCTTTGTCACCGGAGGTTCCGGAGGGCCAGGATCCTTGAGGGAAGGCCCATCGGCGTGCCCGCACGGGGTACCGGAACTCCTCGATCAGCCAGAAGCCGGTGTCGGTACGCGGGATGATCAGGGCGAAGTCCGGCTTGTCGACGTAGCCGTAGATGCCTTCGTGCCCTGATGCGTGCACGACGCGGTCTTCCAGCACCGTCATCCAGGGGTTGGTGTACGCGGTGGTGCTGCTCAGTGTCTCGATCACGCGGTCATGCCCCCGTCGACGACCAGGGTCTGTCCGGTGATGTCTGCGGCCGCCTCTCCGGTCACCAGCATGGCGACCACAGCAGCGATTGATTCGCGCGTCTGGAACCGGCCCACCGGAATGCGCCGGAGCGTGCGTGCCTCGATCTCGTCCTCGGAGCAGGACTCGCGGTCCGCCTGCCGGCGGAAGTCGTCCGCGATCATGTCGCTGGCGACGATCCCCGGTGCCACCGCGTTCACCCGTACCGTCGGCGCCAGTTCGACTGCCAGGGCCCGGACCATGCCGTCGAGTGCCGCCTTGGAGGCCGAGTATGCACTGATCAGGGACTGTCCTCGCTGCCCGGCCTGACTGGAGATCGCCACTGCGACGCCGCCCTTGCCGGCCCGCCAGTGTGGGAGTGCCGCGGCGACGGCCAGGCCGAAGCCGCGTACGTTGACTTCGAAGATCTCGTCCCACTGGCCGGGTGCGAGATCTTCGAGGGGGCCGACGTGAGCGACGCCCGGGCAGTACACCAACGCGTCCAACCCGCCCATCCAGGCGGCTGCCTCGTCCACCGTGCGTGCGATGGCCTCCGGGTCGCGTACGTCGAGTTCGACACCGCGGTATGCGGCGGGATCGTCAGCAGCGACGTTCGGCACCGTACGGCCGGTCGCCGTCACGCGAGTGCCTGCGTTGCGAAGGTGTTGGGCAACGGCTCCTCCGATAGCTCCCGTTGCCCCGATGACCAGGCATCCGGGGGTGTGTTCCGATGACGGCTCGGGGTAGGTCATGGCGCGGTCCTTCCTCGGGAGCGGCACGTGGACAGAAGGGAGCAGGTTTCGTCGAGCTCCCACTCGTCGAATTCGAAGGAGATCTCGTCCCAGCCGTCGTCGGCCGCCTGCTCGACGATGTGCGCCACGTTCTGGCCGCCGGGGCGGCTGAGCGCGATCTTGAGTACGCCTCGCAAGGGGCGCGGGCAACTGCTGCGAAGCCTGGCAAGCTTCGCTCCTGCCCGCGCGACGGCGGTGGGGTCGTTGCCGGGGGCGACCGCCAGCCAGCCGTCGCCGTGGTTCAGGACTCGCCGGGTTGCCGCTTCGGACATCCCGCCCACCAGGATGGGAGGCGCGGTCCCGGGCAAGGGCTGGGGCTCGTGAATGACGTCGTCAGGAATGTCGTAGTGCTCCCACCGGGCCGCCCGGCGTCCTTGACCCCAGCTCGCACGGATGATGTCCAGCTCTTCGTCCATACGCCGGCCGCGCGTGGCCGGGTCCCAGCCGAGCAATGCCATCTCCTTGCGGGACCAGCCCGCACCCACGCCGAGGCGAAACCTTCCCTCGCTGAGGTCGGCGAGTGAGGCGGCTGCCTTGGACACTTCAACAGGGTGTCGCTGAGGCAGCACGAGTACTGATGTGCCGATCTTCATGCGGTCGTTGACACAGGCGAGGTAGCCACAGGTGGTGAGCGCTTCGTACTGCGGCAGCTTCGGATCCCAGGTGATCTCGCCAGTCGGGGAGTAGGGGTAGGTCTCCGCCCCTACGGGGAACGCTGCCAGGTGGTCGTTCACCCACAGCGCGGTACAGCCGGCGTCCTCCAACTTCCCTACGATGTCCCGCAGTTCCCGGCCGGTGAGTCGTTTCCGGTTGGTGGGCAGGGCGACGCCGAGTTCGAGCTGACCGCCGGCATCCGGGCGGCTCATCCGGCCGTCTCCCGGCAAGGCGTGTCCAGGTCGCCGTCGGACCAGGATCCGCGATGGGGGCCGTAGCGGCGCGCCGCGACGTCGTCCTCGTACGGCATGCGGGACGCGGGGCTGCACAGCTCCATCTGCAGCCCCCAAGGGGTGGTGAAGTACAGCCACCGGCTTCCCGCGATCGGTCCCTCCTCGATGAGATCCGGGGCGCCTTGGCAGGTGACCCCGTCCACCGTCCGGAGGTGGGCGAAAGCCGCGTCGATGTCCTCGACGTGCAGCGCCAGATGGTGCCCGCCGATGTCGCTGTTGCGGGGCATGCCGGTGTTCTGGTCGGGGCTTTGGTACTCGAAGAGTTCGAGATTGAAGGTGGGCCCCATCCTGAGCAGAGCCACCCGGCAGCTTGCGGCGGCATGCACGTTCAAGTGCTCCCGCATCCACTTTCCCCGGCGGATCGGTCCCTCGACATACAGCAGGCAGGCGCCCAGATGAGAGACGAAGAACCTGCAGGCACTCTCCAGGTCCGGCACCGTGAAGGCGACATGGTCGACGTTGCGCGCCGACGGGATTCCGTCGCCCTTGAGGGAGTTGATCTCGTCGATGTTCACGCGACGACCTCGTCGGGCCCGGGGGAAGCCGCAGATGACGGCCGGTCAAGTCCTGGCCATCGTGCGGGAATCCGCGCGCGGACGGCGTCCGGCAGAAGCCGAATGCGGACCAGTTCAGTGCCGATTTCACCGGCTGTTGCGCGGGCGGGCTCTTCTCCAGGAGCGACAAGCATCAGCTGCCCTGCGAGCAGGGTGACTTCGCAGGCGCCTCCGGCGCGAAACGTTGCGGTTCCCTGGCTGCAGTAGACGAGTTCCAGGCAGTCCGGGTCGAGGAAGGGACCTGGTTCTCCCGGGGCGGCCGTCGTGACGTCCATGACCTGGACCTCCGACCAGAGCATCCCTCGGCGTGCCAGGGAGGCCCAGTGCGTTCCGGCCGGCTCGGGGAACGAATGGGGTACCGGAGTGATGATCACTGGTCCGCACCCTCGACCTTGGAGCGGGCCCAGAAGAAAGTGGCTTCGCCGGACGCCCGGAGCTCGGCCTTCTCACCCAGCGTCAGGGTGACGCCGACGCCAGCCGTGAGCGCGTGGCTGCCGTCGGCGTCGGAGATGGTGGCCGCTCCGCTGACGAGGTAGCCGAATATCTCGCAGTCCTCTGCCTGCAGGTCCACCACGGCATCCTCGTCCAGCTGCTCGTAGTGAGCGTCGAGGAGCGGAGCCGCGCCGAAGGGGCTCAGGTCGATGTGGCGGAGGGCCGCGAGGTCGACGGGGTGCATACGAGCGGCTGGAGAAGTCACGTCTGCTGTTTCCTTCGGATTGGTCACCAGGTGGAGAGCGGCCGCCGCCGGCACCTCGATCACGAGCCAGTGGAAGTCGCCCGAGCCGGTATTGCGGATGCCGTGGGTGCTCGACAAGGTCGTCAGTGCCATGTGGCCAACGGGCATGGGGTAGGTGCGGCCGTCGAGCGACAGCTCACCCTCGCCGCCGATCACCAGATAGATCTCGTTCGTTCTCGTGTGCCGGTGCAGTCCGCTGACTCCACCGGGCGCCAGGCGAGCGAGCTCCACTCCCTCCCACGGGCCTCGCAGGGGACGTCCTGGTACGAGCTGGCGCCAACCACTCTTGCCGGCCGCGCCATGGACCCCTGTCACCGTGGCCCAGGTGCCGTTGATGCCGTCGACGATGTACATCAGAGGTCCCTCGCGATCCGCCGGACCCGGTCCAGCGCGTCGACGAGTTCGTCGCTCGTCACGCCTTCGAGGAACTCCGCGGAACCGGGCTCCACCGGTACCGGAATGCGCTGCATCCCACCACGGTGCGCCGTGGCCTGGGCCAGACCGCGGTCGAGGAGTTCCGGGGTGGTTGCCGGATGGTCCACGGGCAGGCCCAGCCTGGACAGAGTGGCCATGATTTCTTCGAGGGGGCCGTCGGCGAGCAGGCCACGCCGGTTGGACAGCGCGCTGCAGATCACCATGTCGAGAGCGACGGCCTCACCATGCAGGAGTTCCGGCAGCACCGCCATCTCTAGGACGGGAGAGAAGGTGTGACCGAAGTCCACCAGACGGTGCAGGTCCTTCTCCCAGAGGTTCGGCTGAAGTTCGGCCAGCATGCTGTGAATGGCGCGGCTGAGGATCTCCTGACCGCCGGGCCTCATCGAGAGATCCGTGGACCCGAGACCCGTGCGGATGAGTTCGTCGGGCTGTGCGGCGATGAGCTTCCACAAGGCCACATCGCACATCAACCCCATCTTCGCTATCTCCGCCATGCCGTTGCTGACGTGCCGAGAGGGCAGGGTGACGAGGAAGCGCGAGTCGAGCAGTGCGCTGACAGGCGGGTGGTACGAGCCGATGATGTTCTTGTGCCCGTTGTGGTTGACGGCGGTCTTGATGCCTACACCCGCGTCCACCAGTCCGATCAGGGTGGTCGGAATGCGGATGTAGGGGGTACCGCGTCGGTAGGAGCTGGCCACCCAGCCCACGACGTCGAGCAGGACACCGCCGCCGATCACCACGATCGGCTCGCGCTTGCGGTCGATTCCGAAGCCATCGATGGCGTCGACGACCCGGTTGGCCAGATGTTGGTTCTTGACCGACTCATCAGCTGCCAGGGACACCACGTGCCCGGGAAGGCCCCGGTGGTTCAGATAGGCCAGGAGCCGTGTTCCGTACAGGTCGAAGACCTTCTGTTCCACGATGATCAAGCGTCGGCGTGAAGGCCCGCCGAATGCCTCGCGCTCAAGGTCGTCATTGTCGGGATCGAGCAGGTCTTGGCACGTGCGGACGCTGTACGAGACGGGCAGAGCCGCGGAGACGCGCCAGCTGGATCCGGTGGGGGAGCCCGTCAGCGTCGGTTCCTCGAGCGGGCGCAGGGGGCTGAGAAGGGAGGGGGAAGGCGTCATGGAAAGCTCCTTGCAGGGCGGTCAGGTCCACAGCGGCTGGCGGGCTTCGATCGTCTGTCCCGTCACGAACCGGGCCTGTGGGGTGAGCAGGAATTCAGCGAGTGCGAGGTTGTCCTCCACCGCCGGGAGACCGGGGAACGCCTCGGTGCGGCCGAGCGTGGCCGCTCGCAGGTCGAGATGCCTGCGAGCGAGCGGGGTGTCCGCCGAGATGCCGATGACGTTGGCACGTACGCCCAGAGGTTCGGCCTCGTGGGCCAGACAACGCGCGTACTGTTCCGCAGCGGCCTTGGCCGAGGCGTAGCCGGCGAGGGTCTCCACGGGCACCCGTGCGGCTCGGGAGCCGACCAGCACGATGCTGCCGTCGCCGTTCTGGGCCATGAGCGGGAGACAGCGGTTCACGGCACGGACGAACCCGAGGAAGGTGACGTCGAACAGCGCGGACAGGGCTTCCGTTTCGAGTTCCCAGGAACGGCCGACGGCGGCGGTGCTCGAAGGGCAGTACACCATTCCGTACGGGATGCCGTAGTCCTGGACGACGCTGTCCACGAGCTGCGTCATCTGGTCGTCGTCGGTGACGTCAACCTGCCGGTAGTCAAAGGTGGTGCCGGTCGGGACCGGCGAACGAGCAGCGCCGATGACCGGCGTATCGCTCCTGTGCAGGCGCTCGGCGAGCGCGAATCCGAATCCGGAGCTTGCTCCGAGAACCAGGACGGGCCCGCTGGGGGCTGGGCGGGTGGTGCCGGCGTCAGTCAATGCGCTCCTCGTTTCCGTGGACGGAAGGGGCGAAGATCCGCCAGTGGTCGGATGCTTCGCGCGTGGTGGTGAAGTGCTGGGTCGCATGGGCAGCAGCCGCTCTGCCGAGCGTGGACGCCCTGACCTTGTCGGTGAGCAGGCAGGCCACCGCCTTGGAGAACTGGCCGTCTCCCGCTGACCCGTTGAGCAGGAGACCCGTCTCGTTGTGTGTGATCTGGCTCGGGATGCCGCCGACACGCGTCGCCACGACGGGACGGGCCTTGAGCATCGCCTCCGTCACGGTGAGTCCGAAGCCTTCCTGTACGGAGCGCTGGGTGACCACGGTCGCCCAGCGCTGCAGGGCGTTGACGATGCGCGCGTTGCCCTCGGAGTCGTCCAGCGCGGTGCACATCAGATGGGCCCGGCGTCTGATCGCGGTGGGGAGGCTTCTCCACCGCCCGATGACACCCTCAAGCACCGACTTGGCCTCGGGATCGTCGGCGACACTCTGCGGGGACGGCCCGCACAGGACCAGTTGGGCGGAGCGGTGCAACGCGGAGTCGGCGAAGGCCCGTAGCACCCCTTCCATGTCCTTCAGCGGATCCCAGCGCGACACCTGAAGAATCACCGGGTCAGAGTCCAACCGACCCTCGGAAATGAGCTCGTGGCGGTGCTGCTCCGGGGCTGATCGGGGCCCGATCAGCCCCGCCGATGCCAGAACATCGCTGATCTCGGCGGTGCTCATCGGCCTGTTCTTCGCTGCTGTCGGGTCTATGGAAGGTGGGACGATCTCGACGCGATGCCCTGCTGCCTGGGCAGGCACGAGCGACTGGTGACTGAAGATCAGCGTGATGCCCCGGGGCCAGAACTGGCTGAGGTACTGCCAGGTTTCGTCGGCGACGGCGTTGATGGCGGACGTGCCGATATGGCAGCGCCATGCCACAGGCACCCCTGCCTCCGCAAGGATCGGCGCCAGAGGGAGCGTCTGCGGATCGTGCAGCAGTACGACGTCCCGCGCTGTGAGGCGCTGCAGCAGCCGGGACGCATTCTCCTCGGCGAACGCGAGGAAGACAGCATGCTCACGCTCGTCGGGCAGATCCCCTCGGTCCACTCCGTGCAGGCGGTGATGGATCCGCTTCGTCGCAGCGAACACCTCGGCGCTCTGGCTGGTCACGAAGCGGCAGTGCGCCAGCGGCGACACCGGCTGTGTATACCCGCACAGCGCGTCGAGGATCTCGGCCACGCCGCCGCCACGAGCCGTCGTGTTGACGTGCCACAGCTTCACCGGGCGCCCTGCGAACGGCCTCGTTGGAAGTGCTCACCGAAATCGGGCCAGGTGGTCAGCAGCTGTGAGGCATCACTGATCTGGCAATGCGTCAGGTACCCGTGACTGTCCAGCTCCGCGGTGAAGAAGGGCGCCTGCCCCTCAGAGGAAGTGATCCGCAGGAGCCGCGGCGTGCTCCCGCGTTCCTCGCTGACAAGCACAGTGCCCAGGTCGGGGTCCCAGAAGGAGTCGCCGGCCGGGGCTGCTTTCCTTGCGAAGCCTGTCAGGTGCTTCGTGCCGCCGCGCACCAGCAGGGAGAGCTGGGCAACCTGTCGGTAGGCCGGGTCGTCACAGGTGTCCAGGAAACGCTGGATTATCTCGGGATCCGTCTCCCTGCGACGCACATTGCTCGAGATGTTCGACGGGTGCATCCGGTAGATATAGGTGGCCTGTTCCGGCCTGGAGATGAGGGCGCCCGCTGCGGACATCCTGATCCACAGATCCCAATCCTCGGCGCAGCTGCAGGGACGGTAGCCGCCCACAGCCTCGTACAGCTCCTTGCTGAAGAGCGTTCCCACACCGAGAAAACTCAGGATCAGCATCTGGGCAAGCTGCTCGTCGGGGCCGGGAAGCCGTTCGGTGATGGGTTCCGGGACGCCGCCGGAGGAACTCGAGAGGAGCATTCGGTTGGGGGCGATCAGGCCCGGGGCCCGTCCGTACGCCTCGGTCATGACAGCTACATGCTGCGGCAACAGGATGTCGTCCGCATCGAGCTGGACGATCAACTCCGATGTCGCCTCGGAGATGGCGGTGTCCCGCGCCCGCCACGTCCCGGACCGTTCCGCGAACGTGATCAGGCGAAGCGGCAGCACCTGTTGCCACTGGCGAACCCGGGCATTGGTGTCGTCTTCGGAGGCGTCGTCCACGACGATGACCTCGGTCGGCGGTGCGGTCTGCGCGGCCAGGGACGCGAGTGCCGCATCGATGAATGCCGCTCCGTTGCGCACGGGGATGATCACGGCAACACTTGGCCGCTCGGTAGAAATGGGCATGCTGAAGACCTTCGTATGGGCGAGTGGGTTGAGGTACTTCTCGATCAAAGGCGCTACTACGCGGTGTTCTTGACCCACGAGTCGTGCAGTCCCCGGTAGATACCGCCCTGCTGGATCAGCGAGTGATGCGGCCCTTGCTCGACGATGCGCCCTGAGTGAAAGACGAGGACGTGGTCGGCGTCCTCCGCGCTCGACAGCCGGTGGGCGATGTGAAGGGCGGTGCGTCCATCGACCAGTCGCGTCATGGCACGTCGGATACGCTCCTCGGTCGCAGGATCCACCGAAGACGTCGCCTCATCCAGGACCAGGACATCCGGATCACTGATGTGCGCCCGGGCCAGTGACACCAACTGGCGCTCTCCCGCGGAAAGCCCGGCGCCTCGCTCACCGACCGCCGTGCCCAGCCCGGCCGGCAAGGTCGCGAGCCAGTCGGTGAGACCCAACTCCGCGAACGCTGCCCGAATGTCGTCGTCCGCCGCACCCGGGCTGCCACAGCGCACGTTCTCGGCGATCGTCCTGTCGAACAGGAACGGATCCTGGGGAACCAGGGCCACGCGACGTCGGAGCTCCTGCAGAGGAATAGCCCCGAGTGGCTCGCCGTCGAGCGTCACGACGCCGGAGCTGGGGTCCGCGAGCCGAACGATCAGGTTCCCGAATGTGCTCTTGCCGGATCCGGTGTGTCCGACGACGGCTACTTTGGTTGCTCCCGCGATGGCCACCGAGACGTCCCGCAGCGCCGGTGTCCCGTCCGGGTAGCGGAAGGTGACACCTTGGAACTCGAGCGCTCCCGCCTTGCGGGGAGTGTCACGGGCAGACGCCTCGGGCTCCGTGACGTCGATGGGTGTGTCGAGAAGGCCCAGCACGCGCCGCCAGCCGGCGATGGCATCTTGGGTCTGGTTGATGATCTCCACTCCCAGCTGCACCGGAGTCACGAACAGCGGGATAAGGAAGAGCACCGAGATCAACGCGCCGACAGTTATCTGCCCGCGTGTTCCAAGAATTACCCCCACCGCAATGATTCCAGCTGTCGTAAGGCCGGGGGTCAATTCTCCAGCGATAAGAGTACGCGTTGTTGTGAGCTGTCCCTTCCACTGCCGATGCTTCAGGTTCTCTACTGCGTGGTCGATTCGATCACGGGCTGACCCCTGTATACCGTAGGTGCGGATGATGCCCGCACCGGCGAGAGTTTCGGAGATCACCGATGTCATCGTCCCGAAGCTCTTGCGCACGGCATCGAATCGTTTTTTCGTCAACTGCTGAACCGATTGAACCAGAATGAAGAGCGGGACAAATCCAACCAGTACGAGTGCGGCAAGCTTCCACGAGTAAGTGGATATGATGATGATCGCGAACAGCATCTGCATGACACTGGTGATCACTGCCAGACCCATATCCTGGAGGAAATTTGCCACCGCATCAATGTCTGCAGTGACGCGCGAAACCAGAGCCCCACGCTGGTCACCCTGGAGCCGTAGATGAGACAGGCGATGGACCTTCTGGAACGCCTCGACACGCAGTTCGGCCAGCCCTTCCTCGCTGCGCCGTGAAAGGCGCCAATTCATTGCCGCAGAACTAAGCGCGCCAATGAGGGCCGCCATGCCGGCCAGCGTGGTATACAAGGCGACGATCTGTACATCAACGCCACCGGGATTCTCTATTCCGTCGTCGGTTGCCACTTGGATTGCCATGGGGATGACGACTCGTCCGGCCGCCCCGATTGCACCCAGGATCAGCGTGACGAAGATGCCGTCAGTGAAGTGCCGTGAAGCCATGAAGCCACGGACCAATATCGACCGCCCGCTCCCCTCAGCTTCTCCAATGGAAAAGTCGGAACTCATAGGCCACCTGCTGTGTGCGTTTTCTGCTGCTGCGAACCCGGAGATTTTGAGACACCGTAGGAGTCGATGAGTGTGCGGTAGGGGGAGCACCGCTGATAGAGCTCAAGCGGACTGCCCTGATCCAGGATTCGCCCGTTTTCCATATATGCGACGCGATCAGCCATATCAATGGCCGACCGGCGGGAACTGACCACGAGAACCGCCGACGCAAGGCCGGACTCCTGCAGTTTTCGCAGAATTCTCGCCTCTGCCTCCGCATCCACTGCAGACGTCGCGTCGTCAAGAATCAGAAGTTCCGGTTTCCTCAGCAATGCACGAGCGAGACTGAGGCGCTGTCGTTGCCCACCGGACAACCTCCCCCCTCGTTCGCCCACCGAGGCGTCCAAACCGCCAGACAATGCCCGGACAAAGTCCTCGGCATCGGCTGCTCTCAGCGCTTGCCACACCAATTCGTCATCCTCCTCTCCCCGCAGTGCGATATTTGCTCGCACGGTGTCGTCGAAGAGGAAGCTCTGCTGCGCGGCGAGAGAGATACGGCCACAGGCTTCCTCTCTGGGCAAGGAGCGCAGGTCCGCACCGCACCACCGCACCGCTCCGCCCGTCGGATCCATGAGGCCGGCCACAAGGTGAGCCACTGTGCTCTTCCCGGACCCCGTTGGCCCTACAAGTGCGACGACCTCCCCGGAGGCCACTGTCAGCCCGAGCCCGTCCACCGCCCTTGAACGACTGCCGGGGTACGCGAATGAGACGGATTCCAGCTCAAGCGTTCCCGAATTCATGTCCTTCGCGCGACCAGGAATATCTCCGTCCGGTTCAGGAGAAAATTCATGAGCGAGAACCTCTTGAACGCGGTCGAATCCGGCGACGGAGCGCGGAAGGTCCTTGAAGACGTTCCCGATGATCCGCAGAGGGAAGGTGATCACTGTGACGAGGTAGGCGACATGCACTACGTCACCTGCAGCAATATGCCCACTCCGGATTCGTGCTGCGCCGACCAGGATCACACCGAGAACAGCGAGGCTGGGCAGCAACTCCAATGCCGGTTCAAAGAACGACCGGGCGCGACCGAAAGCAATATTGGACCTGCGAAGTCGGAGAACTGCTTCTCGGAACCTTTCCGCCTCTCGATCCTCCATTCTGAGCACCTTGACCGCGAGAGATCCGTCAAAACTCTCATGGGCAATAGTGCTTACTTCTCCTCGGTACTGCTGCGACGTGATTGCGTGTTGCGCGGAGAGATTCTGATACGTGCGGTTCAGCCATAGAATCGCGGGAAAGAGAAGAACTCCAACTCCCGCCAGTGCAAGATCAGTGAGGACCATGTCCGCGGTGGATGCCACCAGCAGAACGACCACGCTGAACAATAGTGGGAGCCTGGCGATAGGCAACCATGCAGCCTCAACATCGGAATTAGCCACGGCCAGCATTTCACCGACCGGTCGCCGCTGGAGCCACGGGTAAGGCGCATCGATGTAGCGGCGGGCCACACGTCGACGGTAAGTGGCCTGCAGGCGAAACTGCAGTTGTCCGCCGAGGAGCCGCCTGACGAGAAACGCCAACGTTGACACAACGGCTATCGCTGCGAGCGTGAAGCATGCCTCAGTCAGCTGTGGACCAGGAATGGAACCCTTGCGAAGGGCGGGTATTACCACATCGTCCGTGACCCGTCCCAGTACCCGCGCAGTCGCTACGGTGAGGAGCGCATATATGCCACTTGCAACAGCCGCAGCCGTGAAGACTCGGGGCTCGGCCCGGATCGAGGTGAAAAGGACCGTGATCCCTCGACGTAGAAGATTACCATTGGGCTGCAAGGGACTTTTTCCTTTCCCTGCCGACACTCCCTCATTCCGAATTTCGACGGGATGGCTAAGGGCACACGCCAGGAGATTCGGTCATAAAGCTGGTAAGCGCTTTCTGTGAACTCCATGATCATCACCTGGCGTGAGGCTGTCCGTCAAGGGGGTGCTCGCCCGCCGGTGAGGGCGGGAATGTGATTGCGTGAATCGCGGCATTCATTGGAAATGTTGGCGCTTACTAATGACATGACGGGCGTGATGGAGAATGTTTGATTTTGTTGAAAAATTGGTGAAAATGTCTGACGTTGAGATGCGGCTTTTGGGGCCCTTTGGTGCATTTGTTTGATGGATTGGGCCGCGATCACCTGGACCTCCGGCGGGGTGGTGCCGGGAGCCGGAGTGGGTGGACTTCCAGGCGGCACTGTGCCGCGGTGCGCGGGACGTGATGACACCTGCCCGACATCCCGGGAATGGATGGACGGACGGGTGCGAAAGGGGCCCGGATCCACATCGGATCCGGACCCCTCTTGCGTCTGCACCCCCTAGCCCTGTGCGCGCCGGCGGATCAGCTCCCGTCGCAGCTCGGCCGTCGGCCGCGTGCATGGCGGTTGGATGCGCGGTGGCATCCGATCCGACCGATGGAGACGCGGTGGCTGAGCCTGTCCGGGTGCGCAGACCGACTGACCAGGAGGGGCGGAAGCCGCAGCAATGGTGCGCCGGGGCAGCACCGCCTCGGTGGGCCATCGGCGCGCGATGCTGCTGCCGGCCTCGGTCGGCGGGAACCGGGTGCCGGTGATCGCCCAGCTGGTCCAGGCCGACGAGGACACCGTGCGCGACGTGATCCACCGCTTCAACGAGATCGCCACCGCGACGTCCTGGCTGCCGAACGCAAGGAACGCGCCCGCATCCGCAGCGAGAAAGTCATCCGCTGGGGCGGACTTCCTCTCGAACGGACTCCCTCTCAAAGCCGTCGCCCGACCAGCCTGGCGAACCTGTGCCGGCACGGCACCGACAAACGGCACCGGCAAACGGCACCGGCAATCGGTGGGGACGCAGTTCCGGACGTGTGGTCCCACTGTCGGATGAAGCCTCAACGCCGGGCGTGGCGGATCTTCAATCGTCCGAATCCCATGGCCCCAGAGATTCGGATCTTCGCCCCGCCGGGCCGGGAACGCCGCCGGGCCTTGTCACGCAGGTCCTTCCGCCCCGTGTGCAAACCCTCGACGTCGACGACCGCGTCGCGAGGCACCGTGATCTCGGCCCTGCCGGTGCCGAGCTGCAACTCGATTTCGACGATCGGATGCTCGACGACCGCCCGGGACAGATCCAGGTGCACCCTTCCGAACGCGGACTCGACCTTGAGAATCCGAGGTACCCGCCACACGCCGCGCCGATGGATCCGTCCGCCGGCGGCGGCGATCGTTGACGTGGTGCCCGGGTGTTCCTCCGGGAGTGAGGCCAGAGCCGGCACGAGCTCGCTCTGCGCCTTGGCGGTAAGCGCGTGGTGGAGGCGTTCGTCCAACTCCTCGTGCGAGACGAGCCCTTCGGCGTAGGCGTCCTGCAGGCGCTGTACGGCCGTATCGCGGTCGTCTTCGCCGATCGGCGGCTGCGAGTCTTCCGGTAACGGGGTCACCGTTTCACCCTACTGCCGTGCAGGCGCTGCGAACGCGCCAAGTCCCGTGCCGGACAAGGCATCTGATGGGCAGTCCGACGGCCTGTCATCATGGCCTTGATCGTCCGACCCGGCGAACCTGTGCGGTCAAAGCACCTGGGGCCTTTCGTCTGGATCACGCGGGGGAGCGGGATGACTCCGGCCTGAGAGTTCACGGCGCGGGCGCCCTGGCAGGCAGTTCGTCGGCCTCGTCCAGGCGCCCGCCTCCTGCCGTGTGCTCCGGATCCACTGCTGGGGCAGCCACGGGTCCGGACCGCTTGTCTGCGCCACGGAGCAGGGTGACGATCAGGATCGCTCCGCCGATTGTTACTACCACGCTGGCCACCGCAGCGATCCGCATCTCGTGACTGAAGGCGTCGAAGGCCACCCTGCGCAGAGCCTCTGCGGTCTGGTGCGGCAGGGCCGCAGCGGTTTCGGCGGCGGCGCCGAGAGTCTCCTCCGCGCCCGCCCGCTGCTCAGGGGTGAGGCCGACGGGGGCCTGGGACTCCATTTGTGAGCGATAGGCGGCTGTGCCGATGCTGCCCAGGACCGCGATGCCCAGAGCACCACCGAACTCGGCGGAGGTCTCTGCCAAGGCGGAGGCCGCCCCGGCCCGCTCAGGTGGCGCGGCCGAAAGGATCACCTCGGTGACCACGGCGGACACGCCACCGATGCCGATGGAGACCACGGCCAGAGCGCTCACCAGGTGCACGATGCTCGAGTCGGTCTGGACAAGAGCCAGTGCGGCGTAACCTGCGGCCGCCACCACCAGCCCGGCGGCCATCACGTTCGGCTTGCCGATGCGCGGTGCCATCGCGGTGGCCAGGGCGATACCCACGGGCATGACGAGGAACGTGGGCAGTGACCACAGGGCCGACTCGAACGGACTCATACCCAGGACAAGCTGCATGAACTGCCAATTGAACAGCGAGAAGCCGACCATCGCGAAGGTCGCCAGGGCGTCGACGAGCAGCGGCGCGTTGAACCGGCGAGTGCGGAACAACGCGAGGTCGATCATCGGATGGGCGGCCGTGCGCTGACGACGGACGAACAGGGCCCCCACGCCGAGTCCGGCAGCGATGCAGACTGCGCCGGGCCAGCCGAAGCCGTGCTCCGCCGTCGTCTTGACGCCGTAGATCACGGAGAGGACGGCCACCAGGGACAGCAGGGCGCCGAGCAGGTCGAAGCGGCCCGGCTCGGGGTCGCGGTACTCGGGCAGCAGCAGCGGTCCGATTACCAACAGCAGGACCATCACGGGCACGTTGATCAGGAAGACCGAGCCCCACCAGAAGTGCTCAAGGAGCAGACCGCCGATGATCGGGCCGACGACAGCACCGCCGGCGAAACCGGCTGTCCAGACGCCGACGGCGGTGGCCCGCTGGCGTTCGTCGGGGAACATGTTCCGGATCAGAGAGAGAGTGGAGGGTGCCAAGGTGGATCCGGCGATGCCCATGAGCGCGCGGGTCGCGATGAGCATCTCGGGGCCGGTCGAGTAGGCCGCCAGGATCGAGGCGAGGCCGAAGGCCGCGGCGCCGATCAGCAGCACGCGCCGCCGTCCGACCCGGTCCCCGAGGGTGCCCATTGTGATCAGCAGGCCGGCCAGCAGGAAACCGTACGAGTCCATGATCCACAGCAGTTCCGCACTGCTCGGGTGGAGGTCGGCCGTCAGGGTCGGAAGCGTGACGAACATGACGGACATGTCCATGGACGCCAGGACGCACGGCAACACCAGGACGGCGAGTCCGATCCACTGCCGTGTTCCGGCTCTCTTGCTCTCTTCAGTCATGTCCTTCGCTCACTCTTGTCTCTTCGATTGGCTGCGGCAGGTGGACGGGAACGGATTCCGTCACCCTGTGCGTACTCAGTACGCGTCACGGCGTGTACAGCATACGCATCTAGGTGCTCTTCGCTGCAAGCGTGTTTTGGGCTACTAACCCCTCACTTCACGGGGGTTGGCTTCATCGGGGAGCTAGACTTTCGTCACGATGTCAGGCGTGTGTCGAAAAGGAGTGTGGTGATGTCCGAGCAGCCGGTCTGTGCGTCCTGCGGAAGAGGTCTGGAACCTGCGGAACGGGGGCGGCCGCGACGGTACTGCTCCCATGCCTGCCGGGCGCGGGCCTACCGGGCGCGAAAGGCTGAAGTGCCGACCGGGTTCCCGGAGGGAGGCGTTCTGGGAAGTGGCGAGCTGGAGGACGGCAGCAATGCACCCCATCTGACCGTCGAGCGCATCGTGCGGGCCGGGATCGATGTCGCGGACGCGGAGGGGCTCGACGCGCTGTCGATGCGGCGCATCGCCACGGATCTCGGCGCGAGCACCATGGCCCTGTACAGGTACGTTGCATCCAAGGACGACCTGGTGGCCCTGATGGTGGAGGCCGCGCTGACAGGCGTTCCGCTGCCCGACACACTGCCGCAGAACTGGCGACACGGCCTCGAACGGGCCGCCCACCGCGACTGGGAGCTGTACCACCGCCACCCGTGGATTCTGTCGAAGGTCCTGGTGACGGCCTGGACACACTCCAGCCCGGCACTCGCTGCGGACAGCGAGAGCGCCTTCTCCGCATTCGACGGACTCGGTCTCGAACCCGCTGACGCGTTCCGTTACATGTTCATGTTCGCCTCCTACGTGCAGGGGGTGGCCCTGACCTACGTCAGCGACGTGGAGGCGGAACGGCAGGCTCGAAGCACCGGTCGGCGAATGGCATCCATGCCGGACGGCGAACACAATTCGCTCTACGAGCCCGGCGCATACCCGCGGCTCGGCCCCGCGATGCTCGCCGGCGCCAACCCCTGGGATCTCGACGCCCTCTTCGCCGCAGGCCTTGCCGGAGTGCTGGACGGCATCGCCGCCGACATCGCACGGCGTGGCATCGAGGCGTGAGCTGCGGCGGGCGGGCGTCGACTGTGAGCCGGTGTCCAGGCAGACTTCCTCCACACCTGCAACCACCGCTGCCACACCGCACTCAACGGCCGGCCACTGATGAGCCGCGCCAACAACACTGCGGGGCAGTACATCTAGGGCAGTTCTCCGTCCATGCGCCGACGGGACTCCGTGGCTCCGAGTGGCGCTCGACCTCACCGGCGGCCCCGACGGGCAGCAGGACGACCCCGACACGTTCAAGCAGCGGCTGGTGGCCGAACAGCATCGGCTGCACACCGAAGGTGACGGCGGCGGGAACTGGGGCGGCATGGGGTCCGAGGGGCAGGAACGGATCAACGAGGCCGCCGTCGGCAGTGCCACCGGCAGTGACTACGAGCGCCAGGACCTGGACAGCGCCGCCGACCGCAGGGCGGTCCTCACCGAAGTCGAGAAGTCGAGAAGTCGGTGGCGCAGGGGCGGCCGGTGCCGGTCGACGTCTCGGGCAGCGATCGGAACCGAGGGCATGGGTCAGTTCGGTCTCGGCGTGATCGGTCATCAGAAAGGTCGGCAGAGGGCCAGTGTGAGTCCTGAGGCGCCCGGCGACAGCTGACCGAATATGCGAATGGTTGTACGCTGCGGGCACCGCCCTTGACCTGCACAGCAGGCAGGGAGCAGACACATCGGGAGTTTCTTCATGTTTCGTACAGTATTCAAGTCGAAGATCCACCGGGCCACCGTGACCCAGGCCGACCTGCATTACGTCGGTTCCGTGACCGTCGATGCCGAGCTGATGGAAGCGGCGGACCTGCTGCCCGGCGAGCTGGTGCACATCGTCGATATCGACAATGGCGCACGCCTGGAGACGTACGTCATCGAGGGGGAACGCGGCTCCGGTGTCATCGGTGTCAACGGTGCCGCAGCCCATCTCGTCCACCCCGGTGACCTGGTCATCCTGATCAGCTACGCCCAGGTCGACGACGCCGAGGCCCGCGGACTGACGCCGCGCATCGTGCACGTCGACGCCGGCAACCGTATCGTCGCGCTCGGCGCCGATGCCTCCGAGCCCGTTCCCGGCACCGCTGCCGAACGGAGCCCGCACGCCGTCCCCGCGGTGCGCTGACCCCGCTCGACCCGGCTCGACCACCGAGGGAGTACCCGTCATGGCAGAACAGACCGACCGGATCGAACTCGACATCCGCGACGACCGCGCGAGCGGCAACCTGCTCGCGTACGAGAACGGCAAGGCCGCCGGAGTCATCGCGTACTTCGTGATGGACGGCGAGCCCGCCGCGCTCGTGGCCGTGCACACCGTCGTCGAACCCGGCCACGAGGGCAAGGGCATCGCCGGCGCCCTCGTCCAGGAGTTCTACGCCATGGCGGGCCGTGAGGGCGTCCCCGTCGTCCCGCTCTGCTCGTACGCCGCGAAGTGGGCGCAGCGCCACCCCGACCGGGCTCCCGAAGCCCCGGCCGAACTGGTGGAGCAGGCGAAGGTCCAGCTCAAGTCCCACCCCGAGCTGTAGTGATCCCATCGGCCGGGGGTTGTACCGTTCGGCCGATGACGCTCGTCCTGCTGCACACCTCCCCGGTCCATGTTCCGGTCTTCGACGCGCTCCGGGACACGGACCATCCCGGACTCGCCCTGCGTCACCTCGTGTACGAGGACCTGCTCACCCGGGCAAGGGAATCGGGCCCGGAAGCGGTGTCCGGCGAGATCCGGGCTGTGCTCGCGGGCGCCGTCGCCGAGGGCGCCTCCGCGGTGCTCTGCACCTGTTCCACGATCGGCGGGGTCGCGGAGTCGGCCGCGGCGACGCTCGGTGTCCCCGTGCTGCGTGTCGACCGCCCGATGGCGGCCGCTGCCGCGGAACGGAAACGCGTGGTGGTCCTCGCGACGGTCACCGGCACCCTGGAGCCGACCCTCGCGCTGCTCGCCGAAGAGGCGGGGGACCGGCCCGTCGAGGTCCGTACCGTCATGGTCGACGGAGCCTGGGCGTGCTTCGAGGCCGGTGACCGTGACGGCTATCTGGACCTGATCGCGGCCGCGGCCGATGCGGTGACGGACGCCGAGGTGATCGTGCTGGCGCAGGCGTCCATGGCCGATGCGGTCACCCGTACGGCCACTGGGATCCCGGTGCTCTCCAGCCCCCGGCCGGGTCTCGCCGCCGCGGCCGCCGCCACGCGCTGACCTGCCGTTCGGGTTCCGGGTCCGCGCGGAAGATTCGGAACCTGCACGTGTGGACTCACCAGGCGAGGGCAGCCCCCTCGGGGGACGGTGGAAGGAGATCCACCCCGAACCGCTCGGAGGCACCGATGACCGATCCGTACCCCGACCCCGTGCCGCCGGCGCCCACTCCGGGACCGATGCCGGGGCCTCCGGCGCCGCTGCCGGAGCCGCCGCCTCCGCCGCCGGGCCCCGTCCCGCCCGGCCCGTCACCGGATCCGATTCCGCAGCCGCCCACACCCGAGCCGGTGCCGGCACCGGAGCCGTCACCCCGGTCGGCCGGATAACCGCTGACCGGCGCACCTCGCGGGCTCTGTTCTCTCGGACGGTACGCGTCGGGCCCCGGCCAGGACGGCGTTCGCCCGCGCGGTGACCTCGGCGAGTACGCGGCCTGCCGCTGCCAGGTCCTCGGCCGGCAGACCCGCGTACAGCCACCGACTGGTGGAACGTGGTTCCGGTGGTGGCCGGCAGTCGTTCGAGAACGGCCCGGGTGTCGCCGGGGCCGGTGGTGCGCTCGACGAGGCCGGCGGTCTCCAGGGTGCCGGCCAGCTTCGACAGGTAGAGGGGTTCGAGCTGCCCGTCGTGGGCGGGCGGCGATCTCGCCCTTCTGCACGCGGCCCGGCACCCCCAGCGCATCCACACCCTGACCGCGTGGGACGTACCGGTCCTCGTCCTTGCGGGCGAAGTGGACGGCGGCCCGCTTCCCCGTGTCGCCGCCGGCATCGCGGAGTTGTTCCCCCGGGCCGAACTGGCCGTCCAGCCGGACGCGGGCCACTACCCCTGACTCGACGACCCCGGCGGACTCACCCGGACCGTCGAGGCGTTCCTCATCCAGGGGCGAGGCGGGCCGACGATCTGACTCGACCGGACGGAACTCAGGCGGTGGGCGGCCGTACCGGCGCCGGTCCCAGCGTGGTGCTGCCGGGAGAGGCCCGATGCCCGAGCCCGGTCCGGTACGCGTCCATCGCCGCCTCGGTCCGGCCCTGGCGTCGCAGCAGATCGCCCAGGAGTCGGCAGATGTCCGCGAGATCACCTGCGGCGCCCGCCCGCTCCAGCAGGGCCAGCGCGGTGACGTAGTGCTCCTCGGCGGAATCGAGATCGCCCTGATCCTCGTGGATGAGGCCGAGCAGCCGGTGCGCGCCGGCGGCGTGCACCGAGCCCCGCTCGGGGTGCAGTTCGCCCAGGAGCCGATGCAGCAACTCCCGGGCCTGGTCCGCCTTGCCACGCCGGCGCAGCACATCCGCCAGCTCCACCTCGACCTGTGCCGTGTACAGGGCGGCCCGTTTCGACGCCAGCATGTCGCGCGCGGCGCACAGCTCGGTCTCGGCGCCGGACAGGTCGCCGTCCTGTGCGTGTACGTAGCCGCGCATCCAGTGGCAGTGCGCCAACTCCGTACGGATCTGGAGCTGTTGGTAGATCTCGGCTGCCTTGGCGAGGGAGGCGTCCGCCTCCGTGGTGCGGCCCGCCGCGATGAGCGTTCGCGCGACGCTCCGGTGCAGTCCGGCGACCAGCTCCGGATCGGACACCTGCGGTGCGAGGGCCAGCGCCAGCTCGCCCGCCTGGGCGGCGCGTGCGTGGGCGCCCATGTCCATGTACGGTGCGATCGCGGCCGTGTACAGCAGCAGGAGTGCGCCGGGGTCCTGCAGGCCGGAAGTGTTGAGCTCGTCGATGGCGCTTTCCAGCAGGTAGCAGGCGTAACGGAGTTCGCCCGCCAGGAGATGTGCGACGGCCCGGCCGCGGACGGCCGGGGCGCGCCGGGGGAGCGGGGCGTCGGCGAGCAGTCTCTCCGCGGCCTCGAAGTGGCCGCGGGCCATGGGCAGGTCGCCCGTCTCCAGTGCGCACTGGCCGAGCCCGAGCAGGGCTGCGGCGCGTTCGCTGTCGAGCCCGTGCCTTTCCGCCTCGGCGAGCAGTCGGGTGTAGGCGGCGGCGGCATCCTCGGCGGCGCCGGTGGCCAGTGTCCGTTGCGCCTCGACGAGCTTCAGCCGCAGATCGGTGGCGAGATGGGCGGGGCGTCCGGTCGCCAGTTCCTCGTACGTCACGCCGAGCCGGTCCGCGAGATGGCGCACGGCCGCCTCCGACGGGCGGACCCGGCCCGCCTCCAGGGTGGAGACATAGGCGGGGGTGTAGGAGGGCTCGGCGAGCTGTCGCTGGGTCAGTCCTCGTGCGGAGCGCAGCCGTTGTACGCGTCGCCCGACGGCTCCGGGATCCTCGTCGCACGGGCCGTGCGCGCCGTCCGGCCCGTGTCCGGAACCCGCTCCGGTAGCTCGTCCCGTTGTGCGCTTCTCGTTCATCGCGCCGCCCCTTCTGCCTCGCACGGCCTTGAAATGCGGCCCATGCATCGTCCATGCCCGATGGCAATCCTCGACCAAGTGGTCCCTGGGTCTTGTTCGGGGACCCGCATCCTTCTAGGTTAAGCGCCAAGTTAAATCTACTTAACTCACGAGTTACGTGATGGTCGTGCCCGGGAAGTGCCCCGGAACCTGAAGGAGTTGTCCATGCGCATACGCCCCCACACGCGCCGAACAGCAGTATCGGTGGCGGGACTCGCTCTCGCCGGTCTCCTGGCGGCGACCGCCGCCACCGCCCCCGCGTCAGCCGCCCCCGCGGACACCGATGGCGGCCGGCGCGTCGAGGTCGAGTACTTCCCCGACCCCGGCGGCCCGGGCAGGACCGTGGAGGTCCCCGTCACCTCCCCCGTGCAGCGGGGCAGAAGCGCCGCTGCCCCGCTGCGCGCTGCCGAGGCCGCACTCGACGGCACGGTGGGCGAGCAGGCGGTGACCGGTCCCACCGACGACCGCCTGGACGTCGTGATCATCGGCGACGGCTACACGGCCGGCCAGCAGGACGACTTCCACGCGGACGCCACCGCCAAGTGGGCCGACATCACCCGCCTGGAGCCGTACAAGAGCTACCAGGGTCTGTTCAATGTCTGGACCGTCGATGCCGTCTCCAACGAGTCCGGCATCAGCGGAGACCCCGGAGCGGACACCGTCAAGGACACCGCGCTCGGCAGCTACTTCTGGTGCTCGGACACCGAGCGGCTGATCTGCACCGACACCGACAAGGTGGCCGCCTACGCCGCCAAGGCCCCGGCCGCGGACCTCGTGGTCGTCATCGCCAACTCCACCAAGTACGGCGGCGCGGGCTACTCCGGACTCCAGGCCGAGGGCTACCCCTTCAACGGAGTCTCCACGCTCTCCTCCGACCACGCCGCGTCCAGCCTGATCGCCGCCCATGAGATCGGGCACTCGGTGGGCCTGCTGGACGACGAGTACACATACGAGGCGTACGGCACCTGGACCGGAGGCGAGCCGGGCGGAATCAACTCCACCACCTACACGCCCGCGCAACTCACCAGGAAGCGGGCCAAGTGGTACCGCTGGCTGGGGCAGAGCGACCCGGCGGGCGGCACGGTCGGCACGTACGAGGGCAGCGCCTACTACCCGTTCGGCATCTACCGCCCGACCGCCTCGTCGATCATGCGCGAGCTGAGCAACACCGAGTTCAACCTGCCGGGACGCGAGGCGATGATCGCCGGGTTCTACCGCGCGGGCAACGCGCTGAGCAGCACCGTCGACAGGGATGCCGCCGTCGGACGCGGCCGCCGTATCGCGGTCACCACGGCGGGTCTCGGCACCGTCGGCGCCAAGCACCCTACGCACGGGCGGCCCGACGCCGCCACCGGTCTCGCCAGGACCGATCTGCGCTGGTACGTCGACGGCGTCGAGAAGGTCTGGGCCCGGGGACGTACCGCCGTGACCCCGGCCTCGCTCGGAGTCCACGCGGACGGCCGCAGCCACAAGGTGACCGCCGAGGCCGTGGACCGTACGGACGCCATCCGCGACCCCGCCGTCCGGGCCCTGGCCACCGACACCCTCACCTGGAGCGTCAGGCCGACCGGGCACCGGTAGCGGTTTCTCAGGCGATGATCGGGATCACGGCCTCGGGCGTCAGCATCCGGAAGGTGAACGCCTGATGGAAGTAGAGCCGGATGCTGGTCGCGTCGTGGTCCTGATAGCCGATCGACAGATCCTGGCCCAGGCACAGTTCGAAGTCGCCGCCGCGGGTGGACAGCAGCACGCCGCCCGTGACGGCGGGCGCCCACAGGATCTGGTCGTCGAGCAGTCGGGCCAGATGGGTGGCCACCGGGTATCCGTGGTCGGAGGTCTCCGTCGCCTCGGTGTAGGCGTCCGCGCCGAGCAGCAGGCGGTACGGGCCGTCGACCCCGGCCAGCCGCAGCTGGGTCAGTGCCTGGCTGACGGTGGCCGGATAGTCGCGGGCGTCGGCCGGAAGCGGCAGCGGTGTGTGCGAGGAGCCGTCGCGGAGACCGGTGATGCCGGCCGACGCGTACCCGTCGATGATCGCCATGTCCTCGGCGAACGCACAGGTGCGGGCGGCGTCCTTGACGGGCTGCCAGTCGCTGTCGTCGGAACCGCGCTCGACGTCGTCCACCGCCGACCGGGTCACCGTGAACGGCACCCGCCAGTCGATGACGGGAACCGACGTACGGGCCCGGGCGATCACGTCGGGTGTGGGCGGGTCGATTCCGCGCAGATGGCCGTCGCCGATGGCCGCGAGCCCGGGGCCGTCCGGCCCGGTGACATCGACGACCCGGCGGCCGGCCAGGTGGCGGCTGAAGGTGCGCCGGGCCTCTTCTTCGATCTGGGCCCAGGCGGCTTCCGTGACGGGGGCGAGTTCGCGGTGGAGGTTGTTCATCACTGGGCACTTTCTCGCAGGCTGCCGATGTGCAGCGAACCGTCGTCCGACCGGGCCGGGGCCGGGGCCTGCGCCACCGCAGGCGCGGACGCCGGCTCCGGCAGGGTCTCGGCCGCGGCCATGGCGGGCGACGGCGGCGGGGCGTCGAAGAAGTCGGCGCGGGGGGCGTGGAAGAGCGTGCCGGTGACCGCCGTCGAGAAGTCGAGGATGCGGTCGTGCGTGCCGGGCGGATCGCCGAGGAACATGTTGCGGAGCATCTGCTCGGTCACGCCCGGGTCGGCGGCGTATCCGATGAAGTACGTGCCGAACTCGCCCTGCTCGAAGCTGCCGAACGGCATGTTGGCCCGCAGGATCTCGCGCGAGGTGCCGTCCGGTTCGGTGATCGTGTTGAGGGCGACATGGGAATCGGCGGGCTTGACGTCGTCGGGGAACTCGACGTCGGCGAACTTCGTGCGGCCGATGACGCGCTCCTGCTCCTCGGTGCTCAGCGCGTTCCAGGACACCAGGTCGTGCAGGTACTTCTGCACGACGACATAGCTGCCACCGGCGAAATCCGGATCCTCGGTGCCGACCAGGGCCGCCGACCGCGCGTCGGCCCCCACGGGGTTCTCGGTGCCGTCGACGAAGCCGAGCAGGTCCCGGCGGTCGAAGTAGCGGAACCCCTGTGTCTCGTCGACGACCTTCACCGCCCCGCCGAGCCGGTCGAGGAGCCGGGACGCCCACTCGTAGCACACGTCCATCCGTTCGGCCCGGATGTGGAAGAGCAGATCCCCCGGGGTGGCGGGGGCGTGGTGGCGTGCACCGCGCAGTTCCCGGAACGGGTGGAGGCCCGCCGGCCGCGGTCCCGCGAACAGCCGGTCCCAGGCGTCGGAACCGAAGCCGGTGACGGAGACCAGACCGGTGCCGGGGGACCGGAATTCGATGGCGCGGGCCGTCGGCGCCAGCTCCGGCAGCACCTCGCGGACCACGGGCTCACCACCGGGTTCGATCGTGGCGACAAGGATCAGGGCGGCGCTGGTCAGCGGTGCGACGACGGCCTGGGCCGCGACCGGTTCCGGCGTGGCGTCGGGCATACGGGGACTCCATGGGGCATGGGGCATCAGCGGTACGGAACGTCGGCGTGCTCGCGGGGCGGGGCGACACAAGGGCCCGCTGCCACTTACGCACACCTGCGGCGGGGCCGCACCCCGAGTCACCCGACCGGGCGACCGGGGTCCGAGCTGTTGCACACCTGGTGGTTCACTGCCGCGCCCGGTTCGACCGGAAGGCCGGTGGCTGTCAATCAACTCCGGCACGTATCGCCGACGGACGGGGGCCCGCGTGCCGCATCTCGCGGGGGCATACCCCGAAGCGCCGTCGGAATGCCGTGCTGAGCGCGCTCGAGGAGGAGAATCCCGACGCGTACGCCAGCTCGGTGATCGTCATATGCCGGTACGCAGGTGCCCGCAGCCGGTCCCGTACCAACCGCAGCCGTTCCTCGCGGATCAGCTCGCGGGGAGTCGTCCCGGCATGCCGCAGGGCCAGCTGCACCTGGCGCAGCGACCAACCCAGCGCCTGTGCCGCGGTGACGCCGGTCATATCGGGGTCGGCCGCGTGCTCGCGGATGTACCGGCGGACCACCGTCTCCACATCGGCCAGATGGCCCGGGGCGGTGGGGCGGTCGTCGCCTGCGGCGAGCATGCACAGCAGCTCGACCAGCCGGTCCGACACCGCGTCGAACTGGCCGCTGGTGAGGGTGTTGCGCTCCTCATGGAGACCGGTCAGCATGTCGCCCACCACCCGGCCCAGGCCGGAGGTCAGGTCGAGGCCTGCAGTGAGCGGCGATGACCGGTTCAATCGCCCGTTCACCTCCTGGGCGGCGATCGACATGATGAGCGCCCGCATGGGGGCGTCCTGCCGGATCTCGAACGGTGTGGCGAACGTGAGCAGGCACCCGGCCCCCGGCGCCAGCAGTATTTCCTGGTCGTCCTGCCGCAGCACTATTTCCCCGGCGACCGGTAGCAGCAAGCGGTAGCCCTCGTCCGGGTCGTGCCGCGCCTGGCCCGCGGTCCGGGTGTACCTGATCGTGTCCGACCAGAACATGACGAGCTGATGGGTGTCCGTGCACTGGCGGATCGTCCCCGCGTGAAAGTCCTCGGTGCGCGGGTACCCGTAGCCCATCCGGCCTTGATACGACGTCACGTGCTCGCTCCAGAAGTCGGTGCGCTCACGCAACGTCACGTCCCGGGTTGTCGACGCATCCACCACGTAGGTTTCCAAGGCCATCGAAGACACCCTTCACCGCAGCCTTCTCATAGTGTGCATATCCAGAGTCGGTCCTCACGATCAGCGCATCAAGCGTTGCGCACTGCGAGAACTTCCTTACGCGTACGCGCAATTTCCGGCGCGTGATCCAGCCCTACGGTTGTCACAGGATCCGCTGTGCGCCAGGGCAGGGCGGGTCCCCGCCCGACTGAGGCGGGACGGCCCCGCAAACCGTCCCACCTGGGGGAGGAACCCATGGGCCCTATCCAGAGGCTCATGTACCTGACTGAGGATCAAGATGGCAAGTGACAAGCTGATCCAGAACCTGCGTGAGCGGCACAGGACATCCCGTGCCGTCCCGAGCGGTCCAGTGGCCCGTAGGGCCCTGGGACTGACGATGGCTGTAGGGGTTGCGGGCGCAAGCGTGGGAGTTTTCGGAGCCGGGTCCGCGGCCGCGGACCCGGTATCGCTCAAACTGCGGTACACATGCTCAGTTCCGGTCTTCTCCGACCGGCCGGGCACGGTGAGAATCGACTCGGATGTCCCGAAGTCGGTTGGGGTCGACAAGCCCACCTCGAAATTCGCCATCCGTGCGGCGGTGCCGGTGAACGCGGCTGACACGAGGGGGCTGCGCAAGGCCGGTATCAAGATCATCAAGGGCACGGTGGAAGTGAAGGTCCGCGTGACAGCGCCGGAGGGCGACACCAACCTCAGGTTGACGTTCCATGCGGCCAGGACCAACGTCCCGGAGTCCGGACCGTTCTTGGTCAAGATGACCGGCGTCGCGCCGAGGCTCACCTTCAGCCAACCGGGCAGGGCGAAAATCACCGTCGGTGACCTCATCATGCACGTCACCGCGAGTGGCGGCATGACTGTCAAACTCGACGTGCCGTGCAGGCTGGACACCGCGCAGAACAACGTCGTGGCATTGCTCGACATCACTGGACCAAGAGCGACGACCGGCCCGACCCCGTCCAAGACGCCTGATACGGCCGCCTCCGGCACCACCGGGTCACAGAACCCGAGCGGAGGTGCGAGGGCGGGTGCGACCACGGAGGGTTCGGCCGGCCCCTCCGGCAGCCTGGCTACGACTGGCAGCCAGGGCACCATGAGTCTGATCCCGCTGGTCGCGGGAACCGTTGTCCTGGGCACCCTCGCCGTGGCCGCCGCCTTCCGCTTCCGCTCACGCAACAGGTGACCAGGGCGAACCTTGACGTTCCCGAACGAGGACGAGAGAGACCCCGGGATCTGATTCGGGCGTCGAGAGGGTGCTGCGGGTGGCCTGCTGGGAAGCTCACCTTGTGTCGTCCTCCGAGCCGGGCAGTCTGATGCAGAGTGCGTAAGAGGCGCCCCTGAGCTGCTGGGATGCGCGATCCGAAGCCATATCCGATGCAGGAAAAGGTGAACCTCTCGGGGGCAGGTGCCCCGAGGGGGTCGGGGTGCCGGTGACAACGGACCCGTGAACACCGTTGCGGCGTTCAGTTTCCTGAACAACGAAGCCAATGGTGGGGATGGGCACATGGGGACGGCACGTCACACGCTGTGGGGATGGCTGGCGCTCACTGTGGTGGCCGTGGGGGTGGCGGTCACCATAGCCATTCGGGCGGGAACCGGAGATGTGGACCCAGGCGGATTGGCGTTGGGGCTGGTCGGTCTGATGCTGGCGACAGCGGGCCTGTACCAGGCGACGCTCTCCCAGGCCTCGCAGGATACCGACACCGCCGGACTCGCCGACCGCCTCGCCGGCCACATCAGGAAACGCGAAGAGGAAGCCCGCCAGAGATTCCTGGGCGGCAGCGACCGCACCATCAACGTCGAGTTCGCCTTCCTGCCCTCCCCCGCCCACCACGCCACAGGCGCAGCACCCCGAGGCACGTTGGAAGACGTCGCCACCTACTACCGTGATCTCCAGCTGGGCCGCCTCGTCATCACCGGTGCACCCGGAGCCGGCAAGACCGTACTCGCCCTCCACCTCATGCTGCTCCTCCTCGCCGACCGAGCGCCGGGTGCCCCCGTTCCCGTACGCCTGTCGTTGTCCACCTTCGACCCCGACCGGAACAAGCTCGACGACTGGCTCGCCGACCAGCTCACCCGTACCTACCAGCTACGCCCCACCGCGGCAGCCGCCCTTGTCACCGACCGACTGATCCTCCCCGTGCTCGACGGGCTCGACGAAATGGACGCCGGTGAGACTCCCGAGGGCGGCTCCCGCGCCGCAGCCGCTTTGGAGGCCATGAACAGCTACCTCCATGGCACCACCAAGGGCCAACTCGTCCTCACCTGCCGCAGCAGCGCCTACGTCGCTCTCGAAGGTGCGGAACTGTGGGCAGAGGACGCCTCCCGGATCGACATCGCCCCCGTCACCCCGGCCGCGACCGAGGCGTTCGTCACCGCCCGTGCCCGCAAACCGGCCCGCTGGGAACCCGTCCTGAACGCAGTCCACGCCGCCCCGGCCAGTCCACTGGCTCGTGGCCTGTCCACACCCTGGCGACTGACCGTAGCCCTCGCCGCCTACGACGAACGCCACCCCGGCGGCGGCTGGGTCCGCGATCCCGTGGACCTCCTCGAACTCACCCCGCAAACCCCCGAACAGGTCCGAGACCACCTGCTGAATCTGTTCATCCTCGCCGCTGCCCCGACAGGCGGCACAACAGCGCCCTACACCCAGCTGCAGGTACGCACCTGGCTGGCAGTCCTCGCCCGCTACCTGCACACCAACACCACCAGCGCCCGCGAAGTGGCCGGACGGCACCTGTCAGGCACCGACCTCGTACTCCATGAACTGTGGCCGCTCACCGGTCACCGCCGCGCCCGCACCGTCCATGTCCTCCTGACCATCGCGGTGTGGGCCACTGTTGACCTACCTGCCGCCGTGCTCGACGCCTGGCACGTGTACGCAACGAACGTGACACTCATGGTGGTGGGCAGTCTCCTCACCGGAATCCCACCGTGGCCCGTACCGTCTCGGCTGGAAACGGTAACTGCCGGAAGCCCTGTGGCAAGACACCAGCTCGTGAACGGGCTTGTGGGCGGGCTCTTCTGGGGAGGGCTCATCGTCGTGGTCGATATGGGGAATGTCGTCGGGCTGGTGGTCGGGCTCGTATACGGATCGGTGGTGGGACTCGCCGGTGGAGCGACGGTCGGAGTCGGACTGGCGGGCGTTCTCTCGGACGTACCCGAAGTTCGCAGGTCACACGGAAACGCGTCGCCGCGCAGCCTGGTCCGGGACGACCTCGTGACCGGATTCGCGACCGGCCTCGTGGTCGGGCTCGGGTTCGCCCCCTACTATTGGTTCGCCGGGAGCCTGGTAGTCGCGCTCGGGGCAGTACTCATCTACATGCTTCTGTTCGGTCTCGGCGGCGGGCGAGCGCTCGCACTCCTCTACAACCGCCTGTTCAGATGCGGTTACCGAGGCGCGCTCGACTCGCTGTTCAGGCCCTGGCGGGCGTTCGGCCCCCTGTTCAGGACCGGCTCCGGCCCAGCCCTCGGCGCTGCGGGCGTCCGCTACACAGCTTTCCTGCTCTGCACCCGCCGCTGGTGGTCCAACCAACCACTGCCCTGGCGCCTCGGCCGTTTCCTCGACTGGTGCTGCGACGCGGGTCTGATGCGCACCGCCGGGATCGCCTACCAGTTCCGCCACCGCGAGCTCCAAGACTTCCTCATCCGCAGCCACATCCACCACGACCCGCCCAACTGCCCCAGTTCTGCCCAAGGGACACGACTCTGAGCTCGCTCTGCCTGCCAGGGGTCCGGAACTGGCGACTTCGTGTAGTCGGGAATCGCGTGTTCCTCGGCGTGAGGGCTCGTGGTCGGGGCCTGACCGGTATGGGAGCGAAGGCAGGGCTCCGGCGGGCGGAAGTGGCAGCAGCACCAGTTGATCGTCACCGCCAGGGTGGAGCCGAACACCTGCACCGGGAAGAGGCGGGACTCACATCTGCCGCAAGGAGATTTCAGGGACTTTCCGCTGCGTAAGCAGGGGAGGCCCCGACAGCGCTGAAAGATGTGAACACGCAGGTCAGGGTCAACTCCCGCAGCACTCGACGATGTTCACCGCGAGCCCGCCGCGCGGTCTCCCGGTACTTGACGAGCACGAGAACACCGCTGCCGGCGGGTTTGTGGATCGGGGCGCTCCTCTCGCTCCCGTCCCGCGGCACCTCGCAGCGTTGGACGGGAGGGCGACCCCATCCAGCACCTCCGGTCCCTTCAGCGTGTGCGATCGCATCGGGGGCGAATCCGCCCCGTCATCAGCTATTGCGGGTGTCGGTCAGCGTTCGACTTCGGTTTTGTCGCCGCCCCAGAGGGTGTGGAAGGTGCCGTCGCGGTCGACGCGGTGGTAGGTGTGCGCGCCGAAGTAGTCCCGCTGGCCCTGGGTGAGGGCGGCGGGGAGGCGTTCGGCGCGCAGGGAGTCGTAGTAGGCGAGGGTGGCGGCGAAGGCGGGGGTGGGGACCCCCTGGGCGACGGCGGTGGCGATCACGGTGCGCCAGTCGTTCTGTGCGGCGGCGATCTCTTCGGCGAAGCCCTTGTCGGAGAGGAGGCTCGGCATCTGAGGCCGGGTTTCGTAGGCGCTGGTGATTCTGTCGAGGAACGCGGCCCGGATGATGCATCCGCCGCGCCAGATCGCGGCGACCTTGCCGAGGTCGATGTTCCATGCGTATTGCTCACTGCCGGCCGCGATCTCGTGGAAGCCCTGGGTGTAGGCGACGATCTTCGAGGCATACAGTGCCTGCTCGACCTGGGCGGCGAATGCAGCCGCCTCGTCCTCACCGAGCTTGCGGGCGGTCGGTCCGGCGAGGTGGCGTGAGGCATCACGGAGGGCGGCGTGGCCGGAGACGGAGCGGGCGAAGACGGCCTCGGCGATGCCGGAAACGGGAACGCCCAGGTCGAGGGCGATCTGCACGGTCCAGCGGCCGGTGCCCTTCTGCTCCGCCTGGTCGAGCACGACATCCACGAAGGGGTTACCGGTCGCCGCATCGACATGCGAGAGCACCTCTGCGGTGATCTCGATGAGGTAGGAGTCCAGGCGCCCGGTGTTCCAGGCACGGAAGATGTCCGCGATCTGCGCGGGGGAGTGTCCGGCCACGTCACGGAGCAGCTGGTACGCCTCGCCGATGAGCTGCATGTCCGCGTATTCGATGCCGTTGTGCGTCATTTTTACAAAGTGTCCGGCGCCGTCAGGACCGATATGCGTGACGCACGGGGCGCCGTCCTTGGCCTTCGCGGAGATCTTTTCCAGCATCGGCCCAAGTGAGTCATAAGACTCTTTGCTGCCGCCCGGCATGATGCTCGGTCCGTTGAGCGCGCCTTCTTCGCCGCCCGAGATACCGACGCCCACGAAGTGGATGCCGCGCTCGCGCAGGTCCTTCTCGCGGCGGCGGGTGTCCTCGAAGTGGGCGTTGCCGCCGTCGATGATGACGTCGCCCTCCTCCAGGAGTGGCGCGAACTCCTCGATCACGGCGTCCGTCGGGCCGCCCGCCTTGACCATGACGACCAGTCGGCGCGGACGTTCCAGCGCCGCGACGAACTCTTCGGGAGTCCGTGCGGCCACGAAGGAGCCCTCGCCGCCGAATTTCTCGATCAGGGCGTCGGTCTTCGCGGTCGTCCGGTTGTGCACGGCGACCGTGAAGCCGTTGCGGGCGAAGTTGCGAGCGAGATTGCGGCCCATGACCGCGAGTCCTGTGACGCCGATCTGCGCGGTGCCGCTCATCTTGTGCTCTGCAATCTGTGTCGGGGATGCCGGGATCTCCAGTATGGATACGGGGCGCGGGGACGGCTGTTCGGCATGGGCCGTATGGATCCGCCGGCGAACGCCGCCTGTGTATATTAGGAAACCACCTAGGGCCTCTAGGTTACGTATCGCTCCTGCGGAGGTGGCGGATGGTGCGCGCGGGTCTCACCGCCGAACGTGTGGTGGAAGCGGCGGCCGATCTGGCCGATTCCATCGGCTTCGACAAGGTCACGATCTCCGCGCTGGCCCGCGGCTTCGGCGTCAAGGACGCCAGCCTGTACTCCCACGTCAGGAATCTGCACGATCTGCGGACCCGGGTGGCACTGCTGGCCGCGGGCGAGTTCATCGACCGGATCAACGCCGCGGTGGCGGGCCGGGCCGGGAAGGACGCCCTGACCGCGTTCGCCGACGCCTATCGGGCCTTCGCGCTGGAACGGCCCGGCCGGTACGAGGCGACGCAGATGCGGGTCGACCCCGAGATCGTCGCGCGGTCGTCCGCGTACCACCGCACCATCGAGACCACCGGCGCGATGCTGCGCGCCTACGGCCTGGCCGAGCCCGATCTCACGGACGCGGTACGGCTGCTGCGCAGCACCTTCCACGGCTACTGCGCGCTGGAGGCGAGCGGCGGCTTCGGGGCGCCCCGCGACGTACAGACGTCCTGGGAGCGGTCCGTCGAAGCCCTGCACTTCCTGCTGGAGCACTGGCCGTCCGCGACGGGCAGGAGCGAGCGATGAACACGTACGAGCACGTACGAGCAAGGGGGAGAACGATGACCGACCGCACGGCACCCACCCGCACGGGCCGCCTGAAGGTGCCCGGGGCGACGCTGTACTACGAGGTGCGCGGCGAGGGGCCGTTGCTGCTGCTGATGCCCGGCGGGAGCGCCGACGCGGGGATCTACGACCGGATGGCGGCGCTGCTGGCCGACCGGTGGACCGTCGCCGCCTACGACCCGCGCGGGTACTCGCGCAGTGTCCTCGACGGCGGGACCGGCGACCAGCGGGTGGAGGTGCAGAGCGAGGACGCGTACCGGCTCATCGAACTGCTGGCGCCGGACGGCGCGCCCGCGGCCGTCCTCGGTTCCAGTTCGAGCGCCGTCGTCGCCCTGGATCTGCTCACCCGCCATCCGGAGCGGCTGCACCGGGTGGTCGCGCACGAGCCGCCGCTGGTGGAACTGCTGCCCGATCCGGCGCAGGGGCGCAAGCTCTTCGCAGCCGTACGCGAGTCGTTCCGCGGCGGCGGGGTGGAGGCGGCGCTGGCCACCATGACCGAGGGGCTCATGGGGCCCGAAGCGGATCGTCCGGCCGGGGGAGCCCCGCGCGCGGCGGCGGCCGGACCGTCTCCGCGGGAGGCGGAGGCGTTCCGGCGGATGCGGGTCAACCTGCCGGTCTTCCTGGAGCATGTGCTGTGCCCCTTCACCAATTACGCACCGGATCTGGAGGCCCTCGGGCGCGGTGCGCAGAAGCTGGTCGTCGGAGTCGGGCAGGACTCCCGCACGCTGCTCACGGCGATTCCGGGAGTCCGGTTGGCGGACAGGACCGGTGCCGGGCTCGTGGAGTTCCCCGGTGGGCACACCGGTTCCACCGAGGATCCTGACGCGTTCGCCGCACGGCTGCGGGAGGCGCTGCTCGACTGAACGGGCAGGAGGCCGGCGCGGTCACCGGCGCAGGCCGGCCGTGACGGACGGGCTGTCTCTGCTCTCTTGTCAGCGGCCTTTGCCTGCCCATAAGTTGGGCGCTTGCGACATGTCCTACAGCCTGTGGGGGAGCCAAGTCATGGCCGCGAACGGACGGCACCGCAGATATCAGCCCAGTCGGCTCAACCGCGCCTCGCTCACGGTCACCGCCGGAGGCGCGGGCATCGCGCTCCCCCTCATCGCGGCGGCGTCGGCCGGCGCCGCGTCGGCCGATGTCTGGGAGAAGGTCGCCGCCTGCGAGTCCACCGGCAACTGGCACATCAACAATGGCAACGGCTACTTCGGCGGCCTGCAGTTCACCCGGTCGACCTGGGCGGCGTACGGCGGCACGGTCTACGCCCCGCGCGCCGATCTGGCCACCAGGGACGAGCAGATCGCCGTTGCGGAGAAGGTCCTCGAAGGACAGGGGCCCGGTGCCTGGCCGGGCTGCTCGACACGGGCGGGGCTGACGAGTGGTGGGGACGCCCACGACGTCAGCACCCAGTCGGAGCACACCAGCCAGGTGAAGGCGCCCGGGAAGGCCGCCGCCGGGAAGCCCAGGGCGAAGCGGACGTCCACGCCCGCCACGCCGACCACCGTGCCCGGCAAGCGCGAGGCGTACGTCGTGGCCCGTGGTGACTCGCTCTCCGCGATCGCGCAGAGCAAGCAGGTGCGGGGCGGCTGGCAGCATCTGTACGCGGCGAACCGCAAGGTCGTGGGAGACGACCCGGATCTCATCTTTCCCGGACAGCGGCTGAGCCTCGACGCGGCTCAGGCGGCGCGGACGGGTTCCGGCGCGGGCCCGGCCGAGGCAGCGAAGCCGAAATCGCAGCCGAAATCAGAGGCGAAAGCAGAGCCGAAAGCGGAGGCGAAAGCGGCGACCGCACCGCTACGGAAGGACGCGCCGCAGCGCCGGGCGGCCGAGCCGAAGCAGCAGCAGGCCGCGTCGCAGCGCCAGGCCGTGAACCCCCACCACCAGACCGCGAAGCCGAAGCCGCACCCGAAGAAGACCGAGAGCCGCAAGCCGGAGCGGGTGGAGAAGCACGCCGGTCTCGTCGCGCCGGTGGCGGCCGGTACAGGCACCCCGTACCACCAGTCCGGGTCCTGGGCCAGCGGCTACCACACGGGTGTCGACTTCCCCGTCCCGACGGGCACTTCGGTGAAGGCGGTCGGTTCCGGCACGGTCGTCTCGGCCGGCTGGGGCGGGGCGTACGGGTACCAGATCGTCATCCGGCACAGCGACGGCAAGTACAGCCAGTACGCGCATCTGTCCGCGCTCCATGTGCGCGAGGGCCGACAGGTCTCGGCGGGCCAGCGGATCGGCCGCTCGGGCTCCACCGGGAACGTCACCGGTCCGCATCTGCACTTCGAGATCCGTACCGGCCCCGGCTACGGCTCGGACGTCGACCCGCTGGCCTACCTCAGGGCGGGTGGCGTCAGCGTCTGAACGGCTGGTCCGGCGTCGTCAGCGGCCGCGGCCGACGCGCCGCCCCGCCGTGCGGCGCGGGTGTACGACGACCCGCCGGGCCCGAACTCCGCCTGCCCGAGCCGGCACTCCAGCGGCTTCAGCAGAGGCAGCAGTGGAGCCCCCGGGAAGACCCCCGCGTCGGCTCCGACGACCGCAGCGGGCGCGGCGGGCGCAGAGGCCGCGGGCGCCGGCGGGGCGGGCATCGACACGGCGGGTTCGGGAAGAGCGCCACCCGGCCGTGCCGGCTGGGGTAGGTCGAACGCAGGTTCGGAAATTCCCTCGGTGCCGGACACCCCGTCCAGGCCCTCGCCGTCCGTCCCGTCCCCCGGAACGACCGCGTGCCCGCTCCCCGCGCGCTGCCCGGCGCGGTGTTCCGCACCCAGCCGTTCCGTCGTCAGCAGGATCAGCCCGCCCGCGGCGACCACTGCGCACGCCAGCGCGAGCACGGCGCCCGACGTACCGTGCCGGAAGCTCTCATCGAACATGGTGATGCCGACGGCCGCGGCCACCACCGGGTTCACCACGGTCACCGTGGCCAGCGGCGCGGTCAGCCCGGCACCCCGGTACGCGACCTGGGACAGCAGCAGCCCGGCCGCCGCGAAAGCGGCGATCGCCGGCAGCGCCCGCAGGCCGGCCCCCGCCGCACCCGACGCCCACTGCATCGCCGCCGTCTTCGTGAACACCGAGGCGATACCGAAAGCCACCCCCGCCGCCCCGGCCAGGACCACGCTCCGCACCACCGGCCGGTGTACACCCCGGGAGATCAGGAAGAGCACCGCGACCCCGCCGAGCGTCACACCGGCCAGCACCAGCTGGTCCGGGCCGCTCAGCGCCCGTGAGTCGCCGCCCCCGGTGAGCGCCAGCAGGCCCGCCAGACCGACGCTCGCCATCATCGCGCCACGCCACGCGGTGGCCCCCGCCCGGCGGCTTACGAAGAGCGCCGCCATCGGCAGGGCGAAGACGATGGTCAGCGCACCGAGCGGCTGGACGAGACTGAGCGGGCCGTAGGCCAGCGCCACGACATGCAGCACCGCGCCCAGCCCGTTCAGCGCCACGGCACCCCACCAGACTCGGTTGCGCAAGGGGGCGAGCGAGCGGCCGTCTCCAGCCGCGGCCACGCGCTCCTGGACGATCGCCCCAGCCCCATAGGCGACCGCGGAGACCAGCGACAGAAGCACGGACAGCGCAAGGGAACTCATGTACACCACCATGTCCCTTTCGGGCGGCCGCGTCGTCGTCCTTGGGGTGGCCATCTCCCGTACTGCCTTGGTAGTACGGCAACGGTCAGGGTGTCCTCCTATCGACGGTAGTCCTCCTGCCGGAGGACTGCGGAGCGATCACTCCGAGGGGGTACGGTGAACGCCGGGTCGGGGCCCGCGGCACTCCGGACGGCCGCGAGCCACCGGTGGCGGCCCCGGAGCCGGGAAGGAGCAGCGCGATGGAGGAGCCCGCAGCGGCCTCGGTGGGCGGGTTCTTCGCACTGCGCACCACCGCGCCGCCCGAGGGGGCGCACCGCCCGCTGGCCCTGGTGTACGCGGGGGAGACCGCACCGCTCACGGCCCGGATCGACATGGTCGCCGCCCGGCTCCGTGCCCCCGAGCGCAGAGTCGCCGCCTCCGTCGCGCATCTGGGGCTGGCCGCCCGTCTCTGGTCGACCGCGCTCGGCCCGGCGGCACTGACCGGCCGGTTCCCCGCTCTCCCGCCCGATGCCCTGCACTGGGACCCGAGGCGCAGCAGCCCGGACGACCTGTGGCTGAGCGCCTCCGAAACGCTGCCCGCCACCGCGGGACGGATCCGGGAGGTCGTCCAGTTCGGCCACCTCGTGCCCCTCGCCGAGGCGATCCACCGGGACGGCCCCCTGTCGGACCGGCTGCTGTGGGGCAACGCCGGGTCGGCGCTGGCAGGAGCCCTGCGCGAACTGGTCGCCTGGGCGCGGAGCAACCGCCGCCCCGACGTGTCCGGACGGGCTCGCGCACTGGCCGCCGAACTGTTCGACCACCCCGACCTCCGGAACACCGGCGCCCCGCACGACCCGGCGTTCCGCCGCCGCAGCTGCTGCCTGTACTACCGCTGCCCGGCCGGCGGCCTGTGCGGTGACTGCGTCTTCGACCGCGCACCGGGCCCTTCCGCGGGCCGTCGGCCGTCGTGAGTCCAGGGCTGCTCCGAGCCGTCGCCGCGGTCGGCCCGGACGAGCGTTCCACCCGGCCCCGCCCGCGCCGGGCCGACCGTGGTCGTGGGGCGGGCGGCGTCCCGCCCGCCCCACAGCTCAGCTGCTCAGCTCGAACTCGGCCCGGATGCGCTTGCCCACCGGCACGCGCTCGGCGGTCAGCCGGTCGCACAGCGCCACGACGATCTCCATGCCGTGGCCGCCGGGGCGCGTCGGGTCGGGCGAGTAGAACAGCGGCAGGGCCGTGCTGCTGTCGTAGACCGTGACGCTGACACGTTCCGCGGTGCCCTCCAGCTCCAGCAGATACGGGCCCTGGCTGTAGCGGTCCGCATTGGTGACCAGTTCGCTCACGGCCAGCATCAGATCGCCGCGGGTGTGCTCGCCGAGCACGGCGAGCCACTCGACGGCCAGCCGGACCAGGAAGCGGTCGGCCAGGGCCCGGGCGCGCGCGATGCAGCCGGGTTCGCCGTCGAACACCTCGGCGCTGTGCAGAACCTCCGTGGGCCGGTCGGCCGGTCGCGAGGTGACCTGTTCGTTCATGTGCTCCAGCCAGGGCGACGCAGGGGTGTTCGATGACAACTTCTCGACGTTCGCCTACCCGCGACGAACGGTCCCACTCCGGGGAGAACCCGGCAGATCTCAGCCATGAACGGGACTCCCGGCTGCGGGGTCCGCGGCGAGCTGTCGCGCCTCGGTGCGGGCGGGTGCGGTGGGGGAGACCGGCAGCGTGAAGCGGATGCAGGTGCCCTCGGCGGTCTCCGGATCCAGCCAGATGCCGCCCCCGTGCAGCTCCACGATCTTCCGGCAGAGAGCCAGACCGATGCCCGTGCCCTCGTACTCGTCCCTGCCGTGCAGGCGCTGGAAGATGACGAACACCTTCTGCGAGAACTCCGGCGCGATACCGATGCCGTTGTCCGCCACCCGGAAGTGCCAGTCGTCGCCCTCCCGGACGCAGCCGACCGTGATCCGGCACGGCACGTCGGGGCGGCGGAACTTCAGCGCGTTGCCGATCAGGTTCTGCCAGACCATGGAGAGCGCCGTCGGGTCCCCGTTCAGCGCGGGCAGCGGACCCTCCCGCACGACCGTGGCACCGGACTCCTCGACGACCAGCGCGAGATTGGCCAGCGCCCGGTCGAGAGAGCGGTCGAGATCGACCTGCTTCCACCGGTCGTGCACCCGTCCCATGCGGGAGAGGGTGAGCAGATCGTCGATCAGCACCTGCATCCGCCCGGCGCCGTCGACCGCGTGGTCGATGTACTGCCGCGCCCGGTCGTCGAGCTGCGCGCCGTACCGCTTCTCCAGAAGACCGCAGAACGAGGCGACCTTGCGCAGCGGCTCCTGCAGATCGTGCGAGGCGACGTAGGCGAACTGCTCCAGTTCGGCATTGGACCGGCGCAGCTCCTGCGCCTGTTCCGCCAGCAGTACCTCCCGGTCCCGGGACTCGGCGAGCTCCTCGACGATGCGGCGGCGCATGTCCTCCACAGCCGTCGCCACCGCCCGCACATCGGACGGCCCGTCGACCGCGATCCGGTTGCCGAACGCCCCCGAGCTGACCGTCTCCGAGGCGGCGGTCAGCCGGCCGAGCGGCCGGCCCACCATCCGGTGCAGCAGCAGACTCAGCGAGCCGACCGCGAGCAGAAAGCCCACGACCAGAGAGATGAGCATCCTGTCGCGCGTGGCACGGGCGCTACCCAGATCGGCGCGGGCCCGGTCGCGCGCCACGTCGAGGTGCGCCTGCTGCGCCGTGTACAGCCGCCGCAGGGTGTCGAATTCGTTCTTGCTCCGCCGGATCGGGGCGGAGGACTCGGACGCCGGACCGTCCCGGCGGACCGCGGCGACCAGCGGCTCGGCATGCCGGCTGCGCCACTCCCGGGCGGCCGCGGCGATCCGGTCGAGATCGCGGGCGAAGGGCTGCTCGTCCCCGACGAGCGCACGCACCCTGGCCATCCGCAGCTGCTCGTCCCGCATCCCCGCCTCGTAGGGCCGAAGGAAGACCGAGTCACCGGTGAGCGCGAATCCGCGGACCCCGGTCTCCTGGTCCAGCAGTGCGTTCTGCAACTGGAAGGACGAGGAGCGGGCGGGCTGGATGCGGTCCACCAACTCGGTGGTGCGGTCGGACATCCGGGACAGGACCAGACCGCCGACGGTCAGGCCCGCGCAGACGACCAGCACGAACACGGCGAGAATCAGGTGGACCCAGTTCTGCACCGACAGCCGCGAGGCCAGGCCGCGCCGGGGCCCCGGCGGCGTGTCCCCGCCGCTCATCGCGGCGTCCCCCGTCCCCAGCCCAGATGGAGCACGGCCACGTCGTCGGCGAGACCGCCGTACGGGGACGCGGCCTCCGCGGCCTCGTCCACCAGGGTGTCCACGAAGGGGCGGGCGGCCAGCGCCCCGTGGCTGCGGGCCATGGCGAGCAGCCCGTCCTCGCCCAACCGGGAGCCCGGCCCCGTACGCCCTTCGAAGAGGCCGTCCGTGAAGAGGACGAGCCGGCCGTCCCCAGGCAGGGACAGTTCCGAGACGCTCCACCGTCCCGCCCCCGGCAGCAGCCCCAGGGCCATTCCCGGCTCGGGCTCGACCCAGCTCACCCGGGCACCGCTGCGCAGCAGCAGCCCGGGGTGACCGGCCCGCACCACCTGCACCCGGCGCCGGTCCGGTGCGAAGGCCAGCGAGGTGACGGTCGCGAAGACATGCGGGTCGGAGCGTTCGGCGACCAGGATCTCCTCCAGCAGCCGGACCTGTTCGAGCAGGTCGGTGGCGCACAGCACCGCCGTGCGCCAGGCCACCCGCAGGCAGACCCCCAGGGCCGCCTCCGCGGCCCCGTGCCCCGACACATCGCCGATCACCGCGTGCACCGTGCCGTCCGAGGTCTGCACCACGTCGTAGAAGTCACCGCTGAGCAGGGCGTGCGCCCGGCCCGGCGCGTACCGTGCCACCGCTTCGAAGGAATCGTCGTGCAGCAGGGGCACGGGCAGCAGCCCGCGTTCGAGGCGGGCGTTCTCCTGCGCCATCAGCCGGTTGGCGCGCAGTGCCGCGGCGGCCCGCTCGACCTGTTTGCGCTGGAGGGCGTAACGGACCGAGCGGCCCAGCGCCTCCGGATCGAGCCGGCCCTTGACGAGGTAGTCCTGGGCGCCGGTCGCCACGGCCGACAGGCCCGTATCGGCCTCGGCCCTGCCGGTCAGCACCACAATGGCCGCGTCGGGTGCCGACTCGACGATCTGGGTCACCGCGTCCAGGCCGTGGACGTCGGGCAGGTGCAGATCGAGCAGTACGCAGCACGGGGTCCGGCAGCCGGCCAGGAACCGGCGTGCCTCCGCGAGGGTCCTGCACCAGGTCAGTGCCGAGTCCAGCTCGCCGTCCGCGAGCATCTCCTCGACGAGGAGGGCGTCGCCGGCGTCGTCCTCGACCAGCAGGACCACGGCGTCGACCTTCCACACCGAACCGTCGCCGGAGCCGGCCGGGAGAAGCCCGTTCTGCACGGGGACGGCGGCCGGGCGCACGGATGGTCCGGAGGGAGAGCCGCCCGCCGGGAGTTCGGCCACTCTCCACCCCCTCGTACGGACGGTACGGCTCAGCCCCGGCCGTATCGCAGGGAAGCAGAAGCATATGTGACCGGCCGGTGGCGGGGCCGCCGGGGCGGAGCGGCCCCGCTCCCCGCGAGGTCTCCCGTGCTGTCCCGCGCGCGGCGAACGGCTTCGTTCCGCGCCCGTCCGGCGAGCGGCGTCACACGAACGGAGCAGCATCCCGTGCATGGCAGACTTGACCGGGGCGTTCGGCCCGGCAGGAGCAGGTACGGCGGTCGGCGCCACGAGGGACAAGCGACAGAGGAACGGCAATGACGGTGACAGAGGACAGCCCGGAGTTCGCTTCCGGTACTGAGGAGTTCGGTCCCGGTATCGACCCGGAGCGGCTGGCCGTCTGCCTGGGCGTGCTCGACGAACTCGACACCATCGAGATCGACCACCCCGACGCCATTGCCGTGCGCCGCGCCACGGCCGGGATCTACCGGACCGTGAAGCAGCGCCGCCGTCAGGAGCGCCGCGCCGCCAAGACCGCGCACGACAAGGCCGTCACCGAGGCCACCGCGACCGGTTCGGCCGACCGCATCGACGACGAGACCCAGGGGGTCCTGCCGTCGTCCTCGGCGCGTGCCGAGATCGCCGGGGTCCTCCAGCGCCCCCGGTCCTGCTACATCTGCAAGACCCGGTACATCGAGGTGGACGCGTTCTACCACCAGCTCTGCCAGCAGTGCGCGAAGGAGAACCGCTCGCGCCGCGACGCGCGGACCGACCTCACCGGCCGGCGCGCGCTCCTCACCGGCGGCCGCGCGAAGATCGGCATGTACATCGCGCTGCGGCTGCTGCGCGACGGTGCGCACACCACCATCACCACCCGTTTTCCCAACGACGCCATCCGCCGCTTCAAGGCGATGCCGGACAGCGACGAGTGGATCCACCGGCTGAAGATCGTCGGCATCGATCTGCGTGATCCCGCGCAGGTCGTCGCGCTCGCCGACTCGGTCGCGGCCGAGGGTCCGCTGGACATCCTGATCAACAACGCGGCGCAGACGGTGCGGCGTTCCGCGAACGCGTACAGCGAACTGGTCAACGCCGAGTCGGCTCCACTTCCGGCGGGGGAGCTGCCCGCCGCCGAGGTCATCGGCACCTTCGGCAGTGGCACCGTCGAGCGCGTCGCGGCTCTCCCGGCCGCCCGGAAGGAAGGCTTGACCGCGCAGGACGTCACCGAGCTCGCCCTGGTCACCGGGTCGGCCTCGCTGGAGCGGATCGCCGCCGGAACGGCGATCGACGCGGGCGGCCTCGTGCCCGACCTGCACGACACCAACAGCTGGATCCAGACGGTCGAGGAGGTCGAGCCGATCGAGCTGCTGGAAGTCCAGCTCTGCAACTCCACCGCGCCGTTCATCCTGATCAGCCGGCTCCGCCCGGCGATGGCGGCAACCGCCGCCGAGCGCTCCTACGTGGTCAACGTGTCCGCGATGGAAGGGGTGTTCAGCCGCGGCTACAAGGGCGCGGGCCACCCGCACACCAACATGGCCAAGGCCGCGCTGAACATGCTCACCCGCACCAGCGCACAGGAGATGTTCGAGAAGGACGGCATCCTGATGACGGCCGTGGACACCGGCTGGATCACCGACGAGCGCCCGCACCCCGACAAGATCCGTCTCGCGGAGGAGGGCTTCCACGCCCCGCTCGACCTGGTCGATGGCGCCGCGCGCGTCTACGACCCGATCGTGCGCGGCGAGGAGGGCGAGGACCTGTACGGCTGCTTCCTCAAGGACTACGCGCCCGCGAACTGGTAGTCGACCGGTCGAACCGTGCGTGCGGCGCCGTGGACCTGGCCGGAGCATCGCTCCTGGCCAGGTCTTTTCCGTATGAGATGGCTGAAAGTGACCTACGGCATACGTTCCATCGAGCAGGAACGCGCTCATTTGGTTACTCTGATGCGAACGGACGTCACCGGGGAGTCCACAAACCCTCCTCGGCCGTCCTGGGACAGGCTTGTCAACCGAGTCGCCGTCCCGCCCCGTATCCGGCGCCACCGCGACCGAACTGATCTTGCCCTTGCCCTCGCGGGTGGTCGACCCCCGGTTGTGAGGCCGGGCGTCGGTGACGCCCGGGGTTACGCGACACAAAGGAGTGCGCGGTGACGACACCAGAACTGACGAAGCAAGAGAAACGACCGGCCGAACGCCACGGAGAGCGGGCCCGCGGTCCCGAGAAGCTCCGGAACATCGAAGTCTGGGCCAGGTCCGCACCGATCCGGCTGGCCGGCTACGAGGACGACCTCGCAGAGCCGCACATCCTGCCCGGCATCGACTGAGCGCTTCACCCACGGACTCCGGCCCGCCTCCCGCAAGGGGCGGGCCGGAGTCCGGCCGTTCCGGGGCATCCGCCGCTCAGAGCACCGCCTTCGCCACCGCGGCCCCGGCGAACGAGAGCCCGACCCCCGCGCCGACGCCGAGCTGCAGAAGACCGCGGAGCGTCTCGGTGCCCTGGTTCCCGGCAAGGCCGTGACCAGCGACGACGAGCTCGTCAGACAGGTCACCAGACTGCTGCGGGCCCGCGAGGAATCCAAGTGAGGCCCCGGTCCGGGGCTTTGGGCCGATTGGTCGTTCCCTACAGCAACTCCGCCCAGTCATCGGATGGTTGAGGGAAAAGAGTTTCGTTCCGTCTGGAAGATTCCATTGACAGGTTCGTGACGCGATCCAATCATCGGATGTCATGACCGAACTTCCCAGACGCCATGTACTCGGAATGACGGCAGGGGCGGCAGTCGGCGCCGCCCTGCTCACCCCCGCCACCGCCGATGCGGCTCCGCGAACCGGAGCCGTACAAGCGCACACGGAGACCGGTGCTCCCGACGGCGACTGGGGCACCGTCCCCGCGGCCGTCCCCGTGCCCCTCGACGAGTGGTTCGACAACGACGGCATCGACACCGCCGACGCCCGCGGCGGCGACTTCGACGGCTCCGGCTACACCTTTCCCGGTGAGGAACTCCCGGCCGGCGAACGGGAGATCAACGGCACCGCGTTCCTCTTCCCCGCCTCGGGAGCAGGTGCCAAGAACAACATCGTCGCCCTCGGCCAGCGCATCGGCCTTCCGCCGGGCCGGTATCTCTCCGGACTCTTCCTCACCGCGTGCAGCTACGGGGAAGCGTCCGGCAGGGCCACGGTCCACTACGCCGACGGCACCACCTCGACCCCGGTCCTCGGCGGCCCGGACTGGTACGCCGGAAGCGGCGCCGTCACCGCCGCGTACCGCTACACGGCCGACGGCGGCAAGGACCAGCACCAGGTCTCCATCGCCGTCAGCGAGATCGCGCTCGACCCGTCCAGGGAAGCCGTCGCGCTCACCCTTCCCGCCACCCAGCCCGCCGAGGCCGGCAAGCCGTCCCTGCACGTCTTCGCGCTCTCCCTCCAACCGGCTGCCCAGGGACGGGCCTTGGCGCTGCGCGACGCCCACTCCACCACGTCGCTGCTGGACTCCGGAGCCCAGAGCGTCGAGGCCACCGTCGTCAACGCGGGCACGGTCGGCATCCTCGCCGCCGACGGCCTCACCCTCGCCGTGGACGTGCCCGGGGCGCGGACCGTCGCCCCCGCCCGTATCACCCGGCTCGCCCCCGGCGACGAGGCCCGCGTCCGCATCGGCATCCGCAACAGGCCCGGCACCGCACCCGGCACCGCCCGGGACGGCAACGTTGTCGCACACGGGCGCGGGCAGCGGGCCGCCGCCGTCCGGCGCTCGCTCACCCTCGGCGTCCCCGACTACGCACCGACGGACGGCTCCCTCTCCACCCACCAGGCGCCGTACTGGTTCCAGGACGCGAAGTTCGGGATCTTCATCCACTGGGGGGTCTACTCCGTACCCGCCTGGGCACCCGTCGGCACGCAGTACGCCGAGTGGTACTGGAACCAGATGCAGGATCCCAACAACCCCACGTACACCCATCACCGCGACACCTACGGCGAGTCCTTCGCCTACGACGACTTCATTCCGCGGTTCCGCGCCGAGCGCTTCGACCCGCGCTCCTGGGTGGAGCTGTTCCGGGAGGCCGGCGCCCAGTACCACGTCCTCACCTCGAAGCACCACGAGGGCTTCGCGCTCTGGGACACCAAGCTCTCCGACCGCAACGCGGTGAAGATGGGACCGAAGCGAGACCTCGTCAAGGAACTGTTCGACGCCTCGCGCCGCTACACCCCCGAACTCCACCGGGGGCTGTACTTCTCGATGCCCGAGTGGTTCAACCCCGACCACCCGTGGATGGGCCACGCGCCGCGCAACCCGTACACCCTGGAGCCGGTCCCGTACACCGGGCACACCGCGGGCAAGGACTACGTCACCGAGTTCCAGGGCCCGCAGATGCTGGAGCTGGTCCACGGCTACGACCCCGAGATCCTCTGGTGCGACATCGGCGGCGACAACGACAGCCACCGGGTACTGGCCGAGTACTTCAACCACGCCAAGAACCGGGCCCGCCCGATCGACGTCACCGTCAACAACCGTTCCGGGATCGGACCGCACGACTTCACCACGCCCGAGTACACGACGTACGACCGGATCGTCACCGCGAAGTGGGAGTCCAGCCGCGGCCTCGACCCGTTCAGCTACGGCTACAACGCCCAGACGCCGGACGAGAAGTACATGACGGCCGAGGAGATCGTGCACTCGCTCGTCGACATCGTCTCCAAGAACGGCAATCTCCTGCTCGACATCGGCCCGAAGGCCGACGGTACGATCCCCGCCCTCATGCAGCGCAGGTTGCGCGAGACGGGGGAGTGGCTGAGGACCAACGGGGAGGCCGTCTACGACACCACCTACTGGGCGCGGATGCCGCAGCTGGGCGAGGATCTCCGGTTCACCGTACGGCCCGGCAAGGCGTTCTACATCCACTCGCTGGCGCGACCGGGCGCGACCCTCACCGTCGAGGCCCCCGTGCCGATCCGCAGCGGTGACCGGGTCACCCTGCTTGGTCACGACCGGCCGCTCAGCTGGCGCACCACGGGCGGCTCGCTGGTGATCGACGTACCGGCGGCGGCCCGCAGGACCGGACAGCACGCCTGGGTGTTCAAGGTCGCCCGGTCGGGCTGAGCCAGGACGGGCCGAGCGAGACGGGGGGCATGAAGTCCCGCACACGGGTGCGGTGCCACCAGCATCCGGTGGCCCGCAGTTCGCGCCAGGTCGTGTACCGGTAGCGGTACACCCTGGCGCGGACATGCGCGGGCGGGGTGCCGGGGAACGGGTTGTGCCGCAGCAGCCGCAGGGTGTCCCGGTCGTTCTCCAGCAGCCGTTCCACGAACTGGCCGAACCAGGGGGCCGCGTACGCGGGGGAGAGCGCCGCGAACCACATCAGCCAGTCGAGCCGCAGATGGTACGGGGCGAACTGACGGGGCAGCCGGCGCGGATCGCCCGGCTTGCCGCGGAAGCCGTACTCCTGCCACACCGTGCCGTCGTGGAGCACCCGCTCGTCCGTGCCCTCGACCACGACCTCCAGCCGGACCCGGCTGATGCTGCCGAACGCGCCGTAGGTGTTGACCAGATGCAGCGGGTCGAACGAGCGGTTCATCACCTGGTGCCGGGAGACCAGGTTGCGTGCCGGGCGGTAGCTGAGGAACACCACCAGCGCCGTGACCGCGAGGACGACGATCTCGTACCAGAGGGGCGGTGCGGACTGCGCCGGCGGCCGGGTGAACAGGGACCAGTCGACGGCGGACAGCGCGAGGGTGATCGTCACCCAGTTCAGCCAGGCGAAGTTCCCCGAGAGGACCAGCCACAGCTGGGTGGCGATCATCAGCCCCGCGGCCGCGCTCGCCACCGGCTGCGGAGTGAAGAGGAGCACCGGCACCAGGAGTTGGGTGACGTGGTTCGCCGCCACCTCGACCCGGTGGACGGGCCCCGGCAGCCGGTGGAAGAACCAGCTCAGCGGTCCCGGCATCGGCTGGGTCTCGTGGTGGTAGTAAAGGCACGTCAGCCTGCGCCAGCACTCGTCGCCGCGGATCTTGATCATCCCGGCGCCGAACTCCACCCGGAACAGCACCCAGCGCAGCAGCCAGAGCACCAGGACGGGCGGGGCCGTGTGCGCGTTGCCGAGGAACACGGCGAGGAAGCCGGTCTCCAGCAGCAACGACTCCCAGCCGAAGCTGTACCACGTCTGGCCGACCTGGACGATCGAGAGGTAGAGCGCCCAGGGCAGCGCCCAGAGCAGCATCGCGGCCCAGAGCGGAACGTACGAGTCCAACCCCGCGAGCAGGGCGACGGCGAGCGCGCAGCCGGTCCAGCAGACGAGCGCGAAGAAGCGGTCGGAGTAGTGGAGCCGGAAGAGGCCGGGCGCACTGCGCCAGTCGGTGCGCCGCAGGAAGTCGGGTACGGGCAGCATGCCGCGGTCACCGATCAGCGCCCGGAACTGGAGCACGGCGGTGAGGAAGGCGAACAGATAGACACCGGCGAGAGCCCGTTGGAAGATCAGCCGGCTGAGCCAGTACCCGTCTGCGGTGAACCACTCCATCGCTTCCAGTATCGGCCCGGTGGCCCGGCCCGGCCCTTCAGACGCGCTCGGTGCGGCCCTCGCCGACGATGCGGCGCAGTGTGGTGCCGAGCCGCCGGGCGTACCACCGCTGAGCCACCGGTACGAGGGGGCCCGCAAGCCGGGTGTACCACGCGGCCGGGCGGCTGAACGCCATGACGGTGAACCACACCGTCCCGTCGTCCGCCAGCTCCACCACGAAGGACTCCTCGCCGCGTTCCGGGTGCCGGACCTCGGTCCCGTAGGCGAAACCGATGCGGTCCTGCTCGTACGCCGCCCAGACGACCCGGCAGGGCGCGGTGAACCGGATCGGGCCGACGCCCAGCGACACCCGGACGCGGACCCCGGCCTCGGCGCGCGCCGCCGACGCGCGGACGGCAGCCCCGCTGATCCGGTGCATGCGCCAGCCGGTGACCGCCGCGCCCGCCGCCTCGAAGTCGGCACGGCCGCGCCCGACCCGGGCCCGGTGGTGGAGGTGGTGGTATCCGTCGGGGAGCGGGCCGAGGCGGGTGGCTCCGACCTCGGGATAGGTGAGGGCGCTCATGCGGTCCTGCCTTCGTGATCGGTACGGTTCTGGAGCCGCTGCAGGGCGAGCACCGAGCAGAGTGCGAAGCCCAGGGCGTTGCCGAGGCCGTGGGTGGCGGCCATCCAGGTCAGTGTGGGGTGCGGGAGCCCGGTGGCCTCGCCGAGGGCCCAGCTCAGCGCGAGCGCCATCGTGGCCACGAGCACGGCGGACGAGGTGGCGAGCAGCAGCCGGGTGATCCGGTCCTGTCGTCCGCCGCGGATCGATCGCCAGGTGAGGAGGGCGACGGTCCACATTCCCGCGGTCAGGACGACCGCTCCGGCCAGTTCGGCCCAGTCCCCGACGAAGTAGCCGATCAGGACGGACAGGGTGCCCAGGGGCACGCTCAGCGCGGCGAATCTTCCCGCGGCGCTGTCGGCGACCCGGCAGACGAGTCCCGCGACCAGCGCGGCGGCGAACCCGGCGAAGTGGAAGTGCGGCACGGTCAGCGCGAGGATGCCGAGCCCGAAGCCGAAGAGTGTGTGCCCCGAGCGTTCCGCGACCAGTGCGGTGGCGGCGATCGAGGGGGCGACCAGGGCCGTGAGCAGGGCGATCTCGGCAGGTGCCGCGGCGCGGACCGCGGACGTCATGAGGTTGCGGAGCAGCCGGGGCGGAGCGTGCAGGGCGAGGAGCACGGCCCCGAGCGCGTAGCAGACCGCCAGGGCGGTGGCGGGCAGGCCGCGCGGCAGCCACAGGGCGACGGCGCCGGGCACGGCGAAGAGCGGCCACAGACGGCGCATCCGGTCCAGCTCGGAGGCCCCGACCAGCCGCAGCCCCGCGGGGATCACCACGAGCATGCCCAGCATCACGATGGCATTGACAAGGACCGACATCGGCATTCCCCCGACTTGAACGCGTTCAAGTGTGCTCGGCGATGACTCTACGGCCTCTCTTGAACGTGTTCAAGAGAGGCCGTGGGGCGGGGATGGAGGAACGTCGGTGACGGGATGCCGTGCCGGGGGGTCGTCGCCGGCCGCGGCGTCACTCGCAGCCGGCCTCCATCGAGTGGCCTCCGTCGAGCGGCATCCGCCTTTGGTCCAGACCCATTGACGAAAGGTCTGGACCAACCTACGTTGGGCGGATCGCGGCATGCGGACGTTCGCGGCCTCATGTTCGAAGAATTTGTCAGGATCATGACATTCACCGCTTCGTCCGGAAGGGAACGGACCATGATCGGTCGGACATCGCGCCTGCTGGGGCTCGGCCTCGCGGCGGCATGTGTCGTGCAGATGCTGGTCGGCGCGACATCGAGCGCCGCCCAGGAGGACACCTGCGCGGTCAAGTCGAAGCCCTCGGGAAAGGTGCTCCAGGGGTACTGGGAGAACTGGGACGGCGCGTCCAACGGCGTGCACCCGCCCCTCGGTTGGATCCCGGTCACCGACAGCCGCATCGCGGGCCACGGCTACAACGTGATCAACGCGGCCTTCCCCGTCATCCTCTCGGACGGCACCGTCCAGTGGGAGGACGGGATGGACTCGACGGTGAAGGTTCCGACCCCGGCCGAGATGTGCGCGGCGAAGGGTGCCGGACTCACCACCCTGATGTCCATCGGCGGCGCGACCGCCGGTATCGACCTCGGCTCCAGCGCCGTCGCCGACCGGTTCGTCGAGACGGTGGTCCCGATCCTGAAGAAGTACAACTTCGACGGCATCGACATCGACATCGAGACCGGGCTGACCGGCAGCGGCAACATCAACCAGTTGTCCACCGCACAGGCCAACCTCATCCGCATCATCGACGGTGTGCTCGCGCGGATGCCCTCGAACTTCGGTCTGACGATGGCGCCCGAGACGGCCTATGTCACCGGCGGGAGCATCACGTACGGCTCGATCTGGGGCGCCTACCTGCCGATCGTGAAGAAGTACGCGGACAACGGCCGCCTGTGGTGGCTGAACATGCAGTACTACAACGGCAGCATGTACGGGTGCGCGGGTGACTCGTACTCCGCCGGCACGGTCGAAGGGTTCACCGCGCAGACGGACTGCCTCAACAAGGGACTCGTCGTCCAGGGCACCACCATCAAGGTCCCCTACGACAAGCAGGTGCCGGGACTTCCGGCCCAACCGGGGGCCGGAGGAGGCTACCTGGCGCCGAGTCAGGTGTCGCAGGCGTGGAACCACTACAACGGCGGCCTCAAGGGCCTGATGACCTGGTCCCTCAACTGGGACGGGTCGAAGGGGTGGACGTTCGGGGACAACGTCAAGGCGTTGCAGGGCCGTTGAACGCATCGCGAGCCGGGCGGCTCCGCCGAGGCGGGCGGAGCCGCGCCTGCGGCCCGCCGCCGCGGCGGCGGGCCGGTCGGTCCGTCGGTCCGTCCCGTCAGGAGCGGGGCTCGGAAGCGTCCAGCATGGCGTTGCGCTCCACGACCTTGATCCGTTCGCGCCCCTGCTCCGCGCCCAGCGCCCGCTCGTGCGCGTCCAGGCGGTACCAGCCGTCGCGGGTGGTGTAGCGGACGCCGCGCTCCTCCAGGAAGGCGGTGACAGCCTCCGGCTCGGGTCGCTCCGGGGTGGGGAGCCGGTCCGCGGCGTGGTCCTCCAGAAGGCAGGCGACCGTCTCGTTGGCGTCGCCCTTGGTGTGGCCGATCAGGCCGATCGGGCCGCGCTTGATCCACCCCGTGACGTACACCGACGGCAGGTGCTCCGCGCCGTCGACGACCCGCCCCGCGGCGTGCGGGACGGTGCCGGAGGCCACGTCGAAGGGGAGCTTCGGGAGCTCCTGCGAGTAGTAGCCGACCGCGCGGTAGACGCTCTGGACGTCCCAGTCGGTGAAGCACCCGGTGCCCCTGACGTTCCCGGTGCCGTCCAGTTCGGTCCGCTCGGTGCGCAGACCGACGACCCGGCCGTCCTCGCCGAGGATCTCCGCCGGGGACTCGAAGAAGTGCAGGAACAGCTTGTGCGGCCGGTCGCCCACGTCGCGGATGGCCCAGTTCTCCAGCGTGGAGGCGACCATGTTGGCCTGCTTGTTGCCGCGCCGGGTCTGGATCGAACCCTCGTCGTACTCGATGTCCTCGGGGTTGACGATGACCTCGATGTTCGGCGAGTGGTCCAGCTCGCGCAGCTCCATCGGGCTGAACTTGGCCTGCGCGGGACCGCGGCGCCCGAAGACGTGCACCTCCAGGGCCTTGTTGGCCTTCAGGCCCTCGTAGACGTTCGCGGGTATCTCGGTCGGCAGCAGTTCGTCCGCCGTCTTGGCGAGTATGCGCGCCACGTCCAGGGCCACATTGCCCACTCCGAGCACGGCGACCTTCTCCGCCTCCAGGGGCCAGGTGCGTGCCACATCCGGGTGCCCGTCGTACCAGGAGACGAAGTCGGCCGCGCCGTGGGAGCCGTCCAGGCCGCTGCCGGGGATGTCGAGCGCGCGGTCCGCGTCGGCGCCGGTGGAGAAGATCACCGCGTCGTAGAAGGACCGCAGGTCGTCCAGGCCGATGTCGGCGGGGTAGTCGACGTTGCCGAACAGCCGGAGCTGCGGCTTGTCCAGCACCTGGTGCAGCGCCTGGACGATGCCCTTGATCCGGGGGTGGTCGGGGGCCACCCCGTAGCGGATCAGGCCGAAGGGGGCGGGCATCCGCTCGAACAGGTCGATCGAGACACCCGGGTCCTGTGCGGCCTCGGATTTCAGCAGCGCGTCCGCAGCGTAGATTCCGGCGGGGCCGGCTCCGACTATGGCGACGCGGACGGGGCGGGTCATGGAGTTGCAGGTCCTTAGAACGGGCTGACGCGGGCAGTGCGGCGCAGGGTAGAAGTAAGGATGGGCTTACCGTGCTCCACGAGACACGGTAACCGTTGCTGACCTGCGCCCTCCGGGCGGGCGCCCCTCCGGGCGCTCCCGAGCGGCGCCGCCCGGTGCCCGGCACGGGGCGTGGAGCGTCCCCGAACGCGTGGCGCCGGAATCTCCCGACGGCGCCGGGTTCGCTCGAAGAATCGGACAGATGATGGCAGAGTGACCCACATGGATGATCGGGTAGTGGGTGCCCTGTCACTCCCGGACGACTGGCCCGCCCACCCGGATCTCAGTCTCGCCCTGAACCGTATGGGCAGCTTCGACTGGGACCTCGACAGTGGCCTGATGCACATGGACCGTCCCGCGCTCGAGGTGTTCGACCTGCGGGCCGAGGAGTACGACGACCGGCCGGAGTCGATCGCGCCGCGGGTGCCGCCGGACGAGGGCGTCCGGCTCGATGCCATGGTCGCGCAGGCGCTCAAGAGCGGGCAGCGGAACTACGGCGCGTACTTCAGGATCCTGAGACGGGACGGCACGCTGCGCTGGACCCACACCCAGGGCTTCATCCGGCGCGACGGGACCGGCCGCCCCCATCGCATCATCGGGATCGTCCGCGACGCCACCCAGGAGCTGGCCGACTCGACGGCCCGCCGGGAACTGGACATGGAGCGGCAGCGCCGTACCAGCCTGGTGGAGGGCACCACGGCCGCACTCGCCCACGCCCGGACCGTCGGGGACGTCATCGAGGTGCTGAAGGACTCCCGGGGCCTGGCGCATCTCGGTGCGACCAGCCTGGTCGTGGGGCTGATCGAGGCCGGGCGCATCCACCTGGTCGCGGACGGGCCGGAGGGCTCGTTCGTCCCCGGCACCCGGTACACCCGGACGGACGAGCAGTACCCGATGAGCGAGGTGGTGCGCACGCTCGCGCCCCGCTTCATCGAGTCCGCCACGGATTTCGCCGCCTCGTACCCGATTCTCTGGCCGCACATCAGCCACCTCGGCATCACGTCCGCCGCGTATCTGCCGCTGATCGCCCAGGCCCGGCCCATAGGCGCGCTCGGGCTGCTCTACAGCGACAAGGACGGCTTCACCGGCGACGAACGCAATCTGCTCGTCGCGCTCGGCAGCTCCATCGCCCAGAGCCTGCAGCGGGCCATGCTGTACGAGCAGGAGCACGATCTCGCCGAGGGCCTCCAGCAGGCCATGCTGCCGCGCCGGATCCCCGAGGTGCCGGGGGCCCAGGTCGCCGTCCGGTACCGGTCGGCCCGGCTGGGCCGGGACATCGGGGGCGACTGGTACGACGTCATCCCGCTGCCCGGCGGCCGGGTCGGAGCCGTCATCGGGGATGTGCAGGGACACGACACACACGCGGCGGCCGTCATGGGACAGCTGCGCATCGTGCTGCGGGCGTACGCGGCCGAGGGGCACAGCCCCGCCACGGTGATGGCCCGTGCCTCCGTCTTCCTCCACGAGCTGGACACCGACCGCTTCGCCACCTGCACCTATGCCGAGGTGGACCTGACGACCGGAGTGGTGCAGCTGGTCCGGGCCGGTCATGTCGATCCGCTGATGCGCGAGGCGGACGGCGGCTGCCGCAGGCTGTTCGCGGAGGGCGGGCTGCCGCTGGGGCTCTCCGCCGAGTTCGGGCGGCTGGAGTACCCGGTCGGCACGATCGAGCTGGACCCCGGTCAGACGCTGGTGCTGTTCACCGACGGGCTGGTGGAGCTGCCCGGCGCGGATCTCGACGAGGGGATCCACCTGCTGACGTCCATGGTGCGCAACGGCCCGCGGGACCTCCAGAAGCTGGCCGACCGGCTCTGCGAAGAGGTCGACGGGCGCGGCGGCGAGGACGACGTGGCGGTCCTCCTGCTGGGCCGCAACGTCGCTCACGCACCCCAGCCGGGCGGCAGGCTCCAGCAGCACGTCGCCCAGGGGGATCCCGAGGCGCTGAGCGCCGCGCGGCACATGATCCGGGCGGCGGTACGGGCCTGGGGCGCCCGGACGAGGGCCGACGAGGTCGAGCTGGCCGCCGACGAGCTGATCACCAATGCGCTGATGCACACCGACGGCGGGGCGATCGTCACGATCCGGGCGCTCACCGGGCCCGAGCGGCGCCTGCGGGTCGACGTCGAGGACCGCTCCAGCGCGCTGCCCCGGCGCCGGGACGCGGGGAAGGCCGGGGTCTCCGGGCGGGGGCTGATGCTGGTCGACCGGCTGGCGGATCTCTGGGGTGTGGAGTCGCGGGGCGGCGGCAAGTGCGTGTGGTGCGAATTCGTCATTCCCGAACGCGAATGACGGATGCCGAACGCGAATGCCGTTGGATTCCGAGCGCGAATGACGGGACGGCGAGCTCGGATGGCGGGATGCCGAGCGCTGTCCGACGGGGGCTGAGCACTACTCGACAGTAACAGAACGTAACATGTCTGTGCTTGACCGTAACCGATCGCAAGCGATTGACTGCGACTCCGTCAGTTCTGTCTTTCGATGACATGAGGATCCGTTGGGCACTGAGCTGCTGACCCCCCTCGACCTGGCCTTCTGGCACCTTGAATCCGATGCCCATCCCATGCACCTCGGTGCGCTCGCCGTGTTCTCCCCGGCGCCCGACCCGGCGCACCGCGTCGGCCCGGAGACCGTGCTGGAACTGCTGGGCAGCCGCGCTGCCGTGATTCCGCGGCTGCGGATGCGGGTCAGGGACGTCCTGCTGCCGGTCGGCGGCGCGGCCTGGTTCGCGGACAAGGACTTCGATGTGCGGCGGCACATCGCGTGGGCGCGGCTGACCGGGGCGGAGTCGGGCGGCGGGGACGACGGATTCATGGCGGGGGCCACCCGGCTCGCGGGCGAGCTGATGGAGCGGCCACTCGAACGGGGGCTGCCGCCCTGGCAGATGTACGTGATCGGCGGCGCCGGCGGCGGCCCCTTCGCCGTACTCGTCAAGCTCCACCACGCTCTCGCCGACGGAATGCGCGCGGTCGCCATCGGCGCCGGGATCTTCGACGAGATCGCCTCCGTCGCCGGACGTGCCCGCAGCGGCATGCCCACCCGCCGGGCGCGCGCGGTCCCGCCCCGCTCCTGGATGCCGGGCCCGCGCCAGGTCGCCGGGCTCGCGCTGGGCCGGATCGAGGATCTCGGGCGGGCGTTCGGCGTCGGTGCCTCCATGGTGCGGGCCAGCCGTCTCGATCTGCGCGGCGCGCCCGCGCTCACCGCGAGCTCCAGCGGAACCCGGCGGCTGGCCACCGCGGACCTGGACCTCGACGCGATCCAGCGGATCCGCCGCACCGCCGGGGGGACGACCAACGACGTCCTGCTCGCGGTCGTCGCCGGGGCGCTCCGCCGCTGGATGCTGGAGCGCGGAGAATCGCTGCCGGCCGAGGACCCGCGCGCCCTGGTGCCGGTCTCCCGCCGCAGACCGGGCCAGGCCGCCGCAACCGGGAACAAGCTCTCCGCCTACCTGCTCGGACTCCCCGTCTCCGAACCCGATGCCTGGAATCGGCTCCGCGCCGTCCGTACCGCCATGGACCGCAACAAGTCCGCGGGACCCTTCCGGGGTGCCGGGGCGGTGGCCGTGCTCGCCGATCAACTGCCCTCGCTGGCCCACCGCTTCGGCGCGCCCATCGCCGGGAACGCGGCCAGGATGCTCTTCGACGTCCTGGTCACCAGCGTGCCCCTGCCGCGCTCGGCGCTCTCGCTCGGCGGCTGCCCGCTGCGCGCCGTCTACCCGATGGCGCCGCTGGCCCGCGGCCAGTCCCTGGCCGTCGCCCTGTCCACGTACGGCGGCCGGGTCCAGGTCGGGCTGGTGGCCGACGGCAAGGCGCTGCCCGATCTGGAGCGGCTGGCGAACTGCGCCGGTGACGAGGTGGCGGACCTGCTCGCCCTGCTGCCGACCTGCTGAGCGGTCCACGTCCCGATCGGCCATAGATCGGATAGCTCCCCGGAAAATTGCCGCAGTTCGTGGTGTCCGGAGTGTTGACGTGCCCAAGTGATCCGATGAATATTCGCTGTGTGCAGGAAGTGATCACTGGGGAGGGCGGCGGAAGCATGCGGCGCAACAGGCTGGGAAGCAGTGCGGTCGAGGTCACCGAGCTGTCCTTCGGAGCGGCCGCCATCGGCAATCTCTTCAGCGCCGTCGACCCCGCGCAGGCGGCGGCCGCCGTGGACGCCGCCTGGGACGAGGGCATCCGCTACTTCGACACCGCGCCGCACTACGGACTCGGCCTCTCCGAACGGCGGCTGGGCGAGGCCCTGCGCGGCAGACCCCGCGACGCGTATGTCCTGTCCACCAAGGTGGGACGGGTGCTGGACCCGTCGACCGCCGACACCGCCACCGCCGCGGGGAGCGTGTGCGACGGGCTCTCCGAGGGCTTCGCCGTGCCGGCCACCCACCGCCGCCGCTGGGACTTCAGCGCCGACGGCGTACGCCGCAGCATCGAGGACAGCCTGCGACGGCTGGGCCTCGACCGCATCGACATCGCCTATCTGCACGATCCGGACGACCACGCGGAGGCCGCGTTCCGCGACGCCTACCCGGAGCTGGAGAAGCTGCGCGCACAGGGGATGATCGGCGCCATCGGCGCCGGCATGAACCAGACCGCGATGCTCACCCGCTTCCTGCGCGACACCGACGTCGACGTGGTGCTCTGCGCGGGCCGCTACACCCTCCTCGACCAGTCCGCCCTCGCCGAGCTGCTGCCCGAGGCGGCCGCTCGCGGCCGCAGCGTGGTCGTCGGCGGCGTCTTCAACTCCGGACTGCTCGCCGACCCGCGCCCCGGTGCCACGTACGACTACACGGCCGCGCCGCTCGCCCTGCTGGACCGGGCGCTGCGGATCAGGGCCGTCACCGAGGGCCATGGCGTCCCGCTCCGGGCCGCCGCCCTCCACTACCCGCTCGCGCACCCGGCCGTCGCCGGGGTGCTCGTCGGCACCCGCTCCCCGGACGAGGTGCGCGACGCCGCCGCCCTGCTGCGCCGCGGGATCCCGGACGAACTCTGGGACGAACTGCGCGCCGAGGGCCTGCTGACCGAGGACGGACACTGACATGAGAATCGCCCTGCACACCAAGGTCCGCGCCGACCGCGTCGCGGAGTACGAGGCCGCGCACCGCGAGGTCCCCGACGAGCTCACCACCGCGATCCGCGCGGCGGGCGCCACCTCCTGGACGATCTGGCGCAGCGGCACCGACCTCTTCCACGTCATCGACTGCGAGGACTACGCCGCACTCCTCGCCGAACTGGAGAAACTCCCGGTCAACGTCGCCTGGCAGGCCAGGATGGCCGAGCTCCTCGATGTCGCGCACGACTACTCGCCCGACGGTACCGAAGCCGGTCTCCCGGTCGCCTGGGAGCTGTGACATGACCGGCCGGCAACGGATCGTCGACGCCCACCACCATGTGTGGGACCTGTCGGTACGCGACCAGGACTGGATCACCGGCGACGAACTCGCCCCGCTCCGGCGCACCTTCGCCCTCGCCGACCTGGAGCCCGAGGCCCGCGCCGCGGGGGTCTGCGCCACCGTCCTCGTCCAGACCGTCACCGTCCCCGGTGAAACCCCCGAATTCCTGGCCCTCGCCCACGGCAGCGATCTCGTCGCAGGCGTCGTCGGCTGGTGCGACCTGACGGCGCCGGACGTCGGCGAGACCCTCGCCGCGCTGCGCGAACTCCCGGGCGGCGACCGGCTCGTCGGCATCCGCCACCAGGTCCAGGGCGAACCCGACCCGGCGTGGCTGCTGCGCCCCGACGTCCGGCGCGGACTGCGCGCCGTCGCCGACGCGGGGCTCGTCTACGACCTCGTCGTCCGGGCCCACCAGCTGCCCGCCGCCGTCCAGGCCGCCGCCCTGCTGCCCGGACTGACCTTCGTGCTCGACCACGCCGGCAAACCACCCGTCGCCTCCGGTGAACTGCACCCCTGGGCCGACGACCTGCGGGCCCTCGCCGCCCGCCCCAACACCGTGTGCAAGCTCTCCGGTCTGGTCACCGAGGCCGACATGCGGTCCTGGACGGTGAACGATCTGCGCCCGTACGCGGACACCGTCCTGGACGCCTTCGGGCCCGACCGGCTGATGTTCGGCTCGGACTGGCCGGTGTGCCGGCTCGCCGCGACGTACGCGGAGGTCGTCGACACGGCGCGCACCCTGACCGACAGCCTCACCGAGGACGAGCGGCACCGCGTCCTCGCCGCCACCGCCGAGCGGGTGTACGGCCTCTGACAGGCGCCCCGCCGACGCATCCGGCAGTCTGGAACCATGCCCGAACTGCCGGAAGTCGAAGCCCTGCGGGTCTTCCTCGACGACCATCTCGTCGGCAGGGAGATCGACCGCGTCCTGCCGCTCACCGTCAGCGTCCTCAAGACGTACGACCCACCGCTGACCACCCTGCACGGCGGAACGGTCACGGACATCGCCCGGCACGGCAAGTTCCTGGACATCGGCGTCGGCCCGCTGCACCTGATCACCCATCTCGCCCGGGCCGGCCGGCTGCGGTGGAAGGACAGCTTCCCCGCCGCGCCGCCGCGTCCCGGCAAGGGACCCCTGGCGCTGCGTACCGTCCTCACCGGCGGCGACGGCTTCGACCTCACCGAGGCGGGCACCACCAAACGCCTCGCCGTGCACCTGGTGCACGACCCGGCCGAGGTGCCCGGCATCGCCCGCCTCGGCCCCGACCCCCTCGACGACTCCTTCGACCGGGACGCCTTCGCCGCACTGCTCTCCGGGGAACGCCGCCGGATCAAGGGAGCCCTGCGCGACCAGTCCCTGATCGCGGGCATCGGCAACGCCTACAGCGACGAGATCCTGCACGCCGCGAAGATGTCGCCGTACCTGCTCACCGCGAACCTCACCGACGACGGGATCACCCGGCTCCACACCGCGCTGCGCACGACACTCCGCGACGCGGTCGCACGCTCCTGCGGACCGGCGGCCGGAAGGCTCAAGGCGGAGAAGAAGAGCGGGATGCGGGTCCACGGACGCACCGGCGAGGCGTGCCCGGTCTGCGGGGACACCATCCGGGAGGTGTCCTTCAGCGACTCCTCGCTCCAGTACTGCCCGACCTGCCAGACCGGTGGCAGATTGCTGGCCGACCGGCGCCTGTCCCGACTGCTCAAGTAGCCCGGTCCGGCGGGTGGGCCCCAGCGGCCGCCGTCCACCACGGGCAGCGCGGCCGCCGACCGCGCGAACCGCCGCCCGCCACCCCCGGCAGACCTTAAACTCCGGCCCATGCTGCGCGTACTCGCCGTCGACGACGAAGAACCCGCCCTGGAGGAACTCCTCTACCTCCTGCGCGCCGATCCCCGCATCCGCAGTGCCGAGGGCGCCACCGGGGCCACCGAGGCGCTGCGCCGGATCGGCAGCGCCGTCGAGGCGGGCCCCGACGACCCGTCGGCCATCGACGTCGTCTTCCTCGACATCCACATGGCGGGCCTCACCGGCCTCGACGTAGCCCAGTTGCTCGCCGGATTCGCCGCACCCCCGCTCATCGTCTTCGTCACCGCGCACGAGGGCTTCGCCGTCCAGGCCTTCGACCTCAAAGCCGTGGACTACGTCCTCAAACCGGTCCGCCGAGAACGCCTCGCCGAAGCGGTCCGCCGGGTCGCCGAACAGGTCGGCGACCGCTCCGCACCCGTACTCGACACCGCGAACGACCAGATACCGGTGGAGCTCGGCGGGGTGATCCGGTTCATCCCGATCGACGACATCGCCTACGCCGAGGCCCAGGGCGACTACGCCCGGCTGCACACCGCCACCGGCAGCCACCTCGTCCGCGTCCCCCTCACCACCCTGGAGGAACGCTGGCGCTCGCGCGGTTTCGTACGCATCCACCGGCGCCATCTCGTCGCCCTGGGCCGGATCGACGAACTCCGCCTCGACGCGGGCAGCATGAGCGTGTGCATCGGCACCGCCGAGCTCGCCGTGAGCCGTCGCCACGCCCGCGCGCTGCGCGATCTGCTGATGCGCCGGACCGGCCGCTGACCAGGGAGTACCCGCGCTCGAAACCTCTTCCCAGGGTGGTCCGGTGCTGCGTACACTCCGGGCCCATGTCCGCAGAGCCAACGCCCCGGCGCGAAGTGGTGACGGGGGAGCCCCGGCGGGTGCGCCCGCTGCCGCGCTACCGCACCCAGTCGGAGATCGACGAGCAGACCGCACTGGGCGGTGCGTACGTCCGTTCACTGATGCGCAGTCAGTTGCGGGCCGGACTGACCGCGTTCACCGTCCTCGCCGTGGTCGTCGGCACGCTGCCGCTGGTCTTCGAGGCCCTGCACAGCGCCGCGCTCGTCTGGGCGGTCCTCGGGTTCGCCGCCTATCCGCCACTGACCCTGACCGCCTGGTGGTACGTGCGAAGAGCCGAGCGCAACGAGCGCGACTTCGCCCGGCTCGTGGAAGGCCGCCCCGCACAGTGAGCCGTACGTACGCGGTTTCGGCCGTCGCCGCCGTCGTGGTCGCGACCGTCCTCGTCGGTGGCTTCGGGCTGCGCATCTCCCGCACCACCTCCGACTTCTACGTCGCCTCGCGCACCGTACGGCCCCGGCTCAACGCCGCGGCCATCAGCGGCGAATACCTCTCCGCCGCCTCCTTCCTTGGCATCGCGGGCCTGGTCCTCGTGCACGGCCCGGACATGCTCTGGTACCCGGTCGGATACACCGCGGGCTACCTGGTGCTGCTGGTCTTCGTCGCCGCACCGCTGCGCCGCTCGGGGGCGTACACCCTGCCCGACTTCGCCGAGGGACGGCTGGAATCGCGGCAGGTGCGCAGACTGGTGAGCGTGTTCGTCGTCGCGGCGGGCTGGCTCTACCTCGTCCCGCAACTCCAGGGCGCGGGACTGACGCTCAAGATCCTCACCGGCGCGCCCGGCCGGCTCGGCGATGTGCTCGTCGCGGCCGTCGTCGTCATCGCCGTCGCCGCCGGCGGCATGCGGTCCATCACCTTTGTGCAGGTCTTCCAGTACTGGCTGAAGCTGACCGCACTCCTCGTCCCCGCCGTCTTCCTGGTGCTCGCCTGGCACGGCGACGGGCAGCCCCGCGTCACCTTCGACGAACAGCTCTCCGCCTTCCGCGCCGACCATCCGCTGTATGCCACCTACGGACTGATCGTCGCGACGTTCCTCGGCACCATGGGCCTGCCCCATGTCGTCGTCCGCTTCTACACCAGCCCCAACGGCCGCGACGCCCGCCGCACGACAGTCGCCGTCCTTGCCCTCGTCGGCGCCTTCTACCTGCTGCCGCCGGTCTACGGCGCGCTGGGCAGGCTGTATGCCCCGGAACTCATCCACGGCGGGGAAGCCGACGCCGCCGTGCTGCTGCTGCCCGGCCGGGTGATCGGCGGGCTCGGCGGGGATCTGCTCGGCGCGCTCATCGCGGGCGGCGCCTTCGCCGCGTTCCTGTCGACCGCCTCCGGGCTCACGATGGCCGTCGCCGGCGTCATCACCCAGGACGTGCTCCCGTCGCGCGGGGTGCGGCACTTCCGGCTCGCCACCGTCCTCGCCATGTGCGTACCGCTGGCCGGTTCGCTGGTGGTCAGCCGGGTGCCGGTGGCCGACTCGGTGGGGATGGCGTTCGCCGTCTCCGCGTCCTCCTTCTGCCCGCTGCTGGTCCTCGGCATCTGGTGGCGGCGGCTCACCCCGCCCGGTGCGATCGCCGGACTGCTGCTCGGCGGCGGCTCCGCGTTCCTGTCCGTCGCCATCACCGTCAGCGGCGCGGTCCGACCGCCCGGCTGGCCGCACGCCCTGCTCGCCTGGCCCGCCGTGTGGTCGGTTCCGGTCGGCTTCCTCGCCATGGTCCTGGTGTCCCTCGCCACCCCCGGCCGGATACCGCCCGGCACGAACGCCGCGATGACCCGCTTCCACCTGCCGGAAGCCCTGACTTCCGGGAGGCACCGATGACCGGGGCCGGGTGCGCCGTACTCGTCCTGCTCGCCGTCCTGCTGTTCGGCACGGGACTCCTGCTCGGCCGCCGCACCGTCCGCCCGGTCCGCACCAGCGACGTCGGAACACCCGTCGAGCACGCCACCTTCGAGACGCTGCACACGGCCTCGCTCGCGGCGCCCCCGCTGCGCGCCGGACTCACCGGGGAAAGCGCCCGCAAATCCGCCCGCGGGCTCCGCTCCCTGCTCGGTACCGAAGCCCTCTGCCTCACCGACCGCGACCGGGTGCTCGTCTGGGACGGCACGGGCGAACACCACGGCCGTCATGTCATGGACCAGGTGCGGGGCCTCCTCGCCAGCGGCCGCGACACCGCCTTCTCCAGCGACTGCGACGACCTCGACTGCCCGCTGCGCTGGGCCGTGGCCGTACCCCTCACCGTCGACCACCGGGTCCTCGGCACCCTCATCGCCTACGCCCCGCGCGAATCGGCCGTACTGGCCAGAGCGGCCGGAGAGGTGGCCCGCTGGGTCTGCGTCCAGTTGGAACTCGCCGAACTCGACCGCTCCCGCACGCAGCTCATCGAGGCCGAGATCAGGGCCCTGCGGGCCCAGATCTCCCCGCACTTCATCTTCAACTCACTCGCCGCCATCGCCTCGTTCGTCCGCACCGACCCCGAGCAGGCCCGCGAACTCCTGCTGGAATTCGCCGACTTCACCCGCTACTCGTTCCGCAGCCACGGCGACTTCACCACCCTCGCCGACGAACTCCACTCCATCGACCAGTACCTGGCACTGGTACGGGCCCGCTTCGGCGAACGGCTCGCCGTCACCCTCCAGGTCGCCCCCGAGGTGCTGCCCGTCGCCCTGCCGTTCCTCTGCCTCCAGCCCCTCGTCGAGAACGCCGTCAAACACGGCCTCGAAGGAGCCGTCACCCGCAGCCGCATCACCATCAGCGCTCTCGACGCCGGTTCCGAGGCCGAGGTCGTCATCGAGGACGACGGTACCGGGATGGACCCGGAACGCCTGCGCCACATCCTGCGCGGAGAGGGCGGCCACTCCACCGGAATCGGGCTGCTGAACGTCGACGAACGGCTGCGCCAGGTGTACGGGGACGACTACGGGCTCGTCATCGAGACCGGCATCGGCGCCGGGATGAAGATCACCGTACGGCTGCCGAAGTACCGTGCGGGAGTGCACGGTTCCTGACCGGACGGCCGGGGGCGCTCAGTGGAGATGGACCGCCAGATGCCCGAGCGGCAGCCCCAGCTGCCAGGCCGGCGTCCACACCTGGGCCGCCTCCTCCGCCTCCGTCCCCTCGCCCACCGGCTCCCAGCGCGGCGGACCCAGCGCATCGAGGTCGGCCGCGAGCAGCTCGGTCTCCTCCAGCCACCGCCAGGCGGCGCGGGCCAGCGCCAGGTCGGGATCCGTGCTACGGGGCGCGGGCCCCGCCGCCCCCGGCGCATCGAGCCGCTCGCAGACCCAGCCGCGCCAGGCCGCCCCGTACGCCGTCAGCAGCCGCAGCTCGTCCATCCGGGCCGCGGGCAGCGCGGCGTCCACCCCGTCGTCGGAGAGGAAGATGGTGAGCGCGAGCGCGTCGCGGCCCGCGCGGTACTCCAGCGTGGAGGGCTCCATCAGATCGCCCGTCCGCAGCAGCTCGTCGGCGAGGTACTCGGCGTACATCCAGGCCATCGGGACCAGCAGCTGCCCGCCCCCACTGGTTCCGTCCTGACGTTCCGGGCGCATCCCGTCCCGCCCCTTCCTCTTCTCGGCACCGGGCTTCACGGAGCATTGAACCGGGGGAGCGCGCTCCGCGTGGCCAGAAGGACAGGATCCGTCACGACCGGATCCGTCCACGACGTGAGGATGCGATGACGGCCGATCCCGGGGAGGGCCCGCACGTGCGGCAGTTGCTCGGCGCCTATGTGCTCGACGCGCTCACGGTCGGCGAGACCCGCGCGGTCTCCCGCCACCTGCTGGGCTGCGACCGCTGCGCCGCCGATTACGTGGAGGTCGCGGAAGCCGTTTCGCTCCTCGCCCTGCTGGGCGAGCAGGACCTGCTGGAGTAGCCCGGCAGGCTGCGGGAGAGCTGACGCAGCGCGTAGTAGGACCGGGACTTGACCGTGCCCGCCGGAATACCGAGAGCCCGAGCCGTCTCGCCCACGCTCAGCCCGCGGAAATACATCTGGACGAGGACCGCACGGTGTTCCGGGCTGAGGGTGCGTATCGCATCACGCACGTCGAGGGCCGAGACCGCGGCCTCGGCGGTGTCCTCCTCGCTCGCGGCGGCCTCCAGCACGGCATCGCCGACCTCGGCCGGCCGGGCCTGCCGCGACCGGCGCGCATCGATCGCGAGACGCCGCGCGACGGTGAAGAGCCAGGGCCGCATCGACTCGTACGGGGCGTCGAAGGCCTCCGGATGCTGCCAGGCCCGCACCAGCGTCTCCTGGAGGAGGTCCTCGGCCCGCTGCCGGTCGCCGAAGGTCAGCCCGAGCAAGAAGTGGAACAGCGCGGGGCCGTGCTCCCGCTGGAGATCCGCGAGGGTCCGCTCGTCGGTCGTCGTGGTCATCGTGAACGCCCTTCTCCGCGGAGGCCCCTGCCGCTTCGCTGCCGACTGCCGTATCCGAACGCATCGCGGAGCCGGGGAACAGGCGGGGGGCGGCACCGTGCGACGAGCGGTCGCACGGTGCGGCGAATGGTGCGGTGAACGGTCGGGCGGTTGCCGGGGCCGTCGCCCGTTCGGGGCGGGCAGCGGGCGGTGCGGTGCCGGTGCGGGCGCCCGGTCAGCCCGTTCCCGTTCCGGTACCCGCCTCCGGTGTCTTCGCCATCTCCGACTTCCGGTACGAGTAGCCGAAATAGATCACGAGACCGACCAGGAACCACACCACGAACCGCACCCACGTCTGCCACTGGAGGAAGGTGATCAGCCAGATCGAGAAGACCACACCCAGAGCCGGTACGAACGGCATGCCGGGGGTGCGGAACGTACGCGGCAGCTCGGGCTGCTTGTAGCGCAGCACGATCACCGCGATGCACACCACCACGAACGCCAGCAGAATGCCGATGTTCGTCAGCTCGGCGGCCTCACCGATCGGGAGGAACCCGGCGATCACGGCCGATGCCGCGCCGACGATCCAGGTCACCCGGGTCGGCACGTGGCGGGTCGGGTGGGTCTTGGCGAACCACTTCGGCAGCAGCCCGTCGCGGCTCATCGAGAACCACACCCGGGTCACGCCGAGCATGAAGGTGAACATCACGGTGAGGATGCCGATGATCGCACCCACCGCGATCACATCGGCGAGCCGGCTGAGCCCCACCGACTTGAAGGCCGTGGAGAAACCGGACTCCGGATTGATCTCCTTGTAGCTCTGCATCCCCGTCAGCACGAGACAAGCCGCCACATACAGCACCATGGAGATGCCGAGGGAGTACAGGATCGCCTTCGGCATGTGCCGCTGGGCGTCCTTGGACTCCTCGGCCGCCGTCGACATGGCGTCGTACCCGAACACCGCGAAGAACACGGTGGCCGCACCGGTGAACGCGCCGCTCACCCCGAACGGGAAGAAGGGGTGGTAGTTGGCGGTGTCGATGTGGAACATGCCGACACCGATGACCAGCAGCACGACCAGCACCTTCAGGACGACCACGACCGTTTCGAAGCGGGCCGCGTTCTTGATGCCGAGGGTCAGCAGGTACGCCACGAGCAGGCAGAGCAGCGCGGCGAACAGGTCCACCCGATGGCCGTCCCCGGTGCCGGGCGCGCCCAGCATCCACTTCGGCACGTCGAGCCCCATCTCCCCGAGCAGGAAGCTGAAGTAGCCGGAGATCCCGATCGCGACCACGGCGACGATCGCCGTGTACTCCAGCAGCAGGTCCCAGCCGATGAACCAGCCCACCAGCTCGCCGAGCACCGCGTATCCGTAGGTGTACGCGGAACCGGCCTTCGGAATCAGACCCGCGAACTCCGCGTAACTGAAGGCGGCCGCCGCACTCGCCACACCCGCGATCAGGAAGGAGACGAGCACCGCGGGCCCGGCGGTGCCGTTCGCCACCGTGCCGGCGAGGGTGAAGATGCCCGCGCCGATGATCCCGCCCACGCCGATCGCCGTGAGCTGCCACAACCCGAGCGTTCTGGTGAGCTGGGTGGTGACGTCCCCCGCCGGCCCCTTCTCGTCGATCTGCTCGATCGGCTTGCGGCGCAGTACACCCTCGCCCACTCGGAGCCTAGCCATGAGTCACCTCTCCGCTGACGGCTGTCCCTGACGGGCGCTCATGATGGCCCAGCCGGGGCCGGTGCGGAAGACGGCGTGCCGTCGGGCGGAGGTGACGATTCCGCGACGGCTACGGGACCACCGTGACGGGCCAGCGGCCCGCCTTCACCAGCCGGATCGCCACCGAACCGATGAACCGGTGCCCGGCGGACTCCGACGCTCCCACCACGACGGCGTCGGCCTTCAGCTCGTCCGCCGCCGTCACGAGTCCGTTGTAGGGGTCACCGCGGAAGGTGTGGAACTCCCAGCGCACATCCCATATGTCCTTCATCCGCTCCGTCGCCTGCCGGATCTCGTTCACCAGCTCCTCCGCGACCTCGCCGGTCGCATCGGCGACGGGTGCGCCGAGCGCGGCCCCCGCAGGCAGCACGGGCTGGACGTAGACGAGGGCGAGCACGGCCCCCTGCCGACGGGCGAGGCCCGCCGCGTACGCGGCGGCACGCATGGAGGAATCGGAGCCGTCGAGGCCGGAGACGATCACTTTCGGGCCGTCTGTGCCACGTTCGAACTGGTGAGGGTGCTGGTCTGTCACGGCAGTGAGGCTATCCGCTCCCGGCGCGGGCTCCGCCCCGGGCTGCGGCCCGGTCCGGGACGGAGCTGCCGGTTGCCACGGACGCGGTCCTCCCATTGGGTGCAAAACCCCCCGTGGCCGGTGTCGTTGACCGGATCGGGCCGGACGGCGTGCGAGCAGTTGGTCATGAAAAACGACCAGAGGCTGCCGGGACGCAGGGCGCTGCTGCGACTGGCCGCCGGACTCGGCACCGCCGGTGCCGTACGCGTGATCGCCGCGGATCCGGCCGGGGCGCCGTTCCGGCCCGCCGCAGAGCTCCCGGAGGGGGCTGCCGGCCCCCCGGCCGTCCGCCGGGAGCTGCCCTCCGCCCACCGGCTCCAGCCCATGACCGCGGGCTCCCCGCCCCGTTTCCGGCCCGCGGCGCCACCCGTCCGCACCAGGCCCTTCGAGAAACTGTCCGAGATCGGGCACGCCATGGTGCTCACCTTCGACGACGGGCCCGACCCGCTCTACACCCCCCGCATCCTCGCCACGCTGCGCAAGTACGACGTCCGCGCGATGTTCTTCGTCTGCGGGGAGATGGCCGACGAGTACCCGGACCTGGTGCGCGCGATCGCCGCCGACGGTCACACCATCGGCAACCACTCCTGGACCCATCCCCTGGTCACCCGGCTCTCCCGGGCCGGTGTCCGCGACGAGCTGGGCACCACCAGTGAGGTGATCGAGAAGACCACCGGCACTCCGCCGTTCTGGTACCGGGCGCCCTACGGAGCATGGAACCGGAACTCCTTCGAGATCGGCGCCGAGCTGGGCATGGAGCCGATGGCCTGGACCCTCGACACGCTGGACTGGACCGAACCCGGTTCCGGGACGATCGTGCGCAGGGTCCGGAAGGGGGCGGCGCCCGGCGTCGTGGTGCTGTCGCACGACGCGGGAGGCAACCGTTCGCAGAGTGTGTCCGCGCTGCGGCGGTATCTGCCCGAACTGCTCGACGAGGGCTACCGGATCACGGTGCCGCGGCGGCGGTGAGCGCGCGGCCGGCACGCAGGGGCCGCGGCGCGGCCGGACGCGGCCGGACCGCCGGGTCCGGCGGCTGCCTGCCGGGCGGCGACCGGGGAAGGGCGAACGGGTGGCACCGGTCCGATACGCCCGTCGCCCCGAGTCCTGCGACAGGACCCGGGGCGACGGGCGTATCGGACCGCACTGCCCTGCTCTCAGTGCGGGCGGCTCTCCTTGCGCAGGCGCACCACGTAGATGGTGACGGTGGCCGTGACCACCGCCAGCGCCGTTCCTGCGGCGACCTGCGCGGTGTTCATCCGGTCGATGCCACCGCCGACTCCGCCCCGCGCACCGGCCGGAGCGACCGGGGCGCTCGCGGTGGGGGCGGCGGAGGGCGTGCCGACCGTGAGACCGACCTTCGCCGTGGCACCCGGCGACGTGTTGCAGATGAATGTCACCTCGTAGGCGGCGCCGGGTCTCGCGTCCCGGTCGACCGTGGCCGCGGCGGTGCCGCCCCTGGGGATGGTGACCGTGTCGAATACTCCGGAGCCGGCCGTTGCGGTTGTGGAGCACCCCCGGGCGGCCAGGGTGACCTGGCTCCCCGGCGCGATCACCGACGGAGTGACGGTGTATCCGGTCGCGGAGGGCGCGCCTCCCGACGTCTCGGCCGATGCGGTCGCGGCCGGAGCGGTCAGGGTGAGAACGGCGGCGCCGAGCAGGGCGACGGGTGCGGCGCCTATGGCACGCATGGGTGAATCCTCCGGTTCCCCGAGGAGCAGGTGCGGAACGGTTTTCCACAAAGCGTCAGAAATGCGCCTCGACGGGCCACACGCTAGAAGCCGTACATTTCACCGGCGATCGGAGTGCGCCGCCCGGGGCACCGGTTTCCCCCGAGCGGCGCACCGCGCGCACCCCGTGGGACCGCTATCCGCCCGCCGCACCGGGGAACAGGTCGAGGAACGGTGCCGCGGTGGCCGAGATGCCCCGGCCGAAGGGGGAGTCGAAGTCCCAGATCAGAAAGAGGAGAAAGGCGATCAGGACGCTGAAGAGCCCGGCCAGCAGCAGTTCGCGGAAAGTTCTGCGGATCTGCAGCGTGAAGATCAGCCCGACGGTCACCAGCGCCCCGACGATCAGGCCGAACCAGACCACGCCCGGCATCGTCGCACCGGCACTCTGCCCGCGCGCGCTGCGCGCGTCGTCGACCGCGGCGACCTCGTCGACCAGTGGCTGATATGCCTGCCCTTCGTGGTCGTTCTTCGGATGGTAGCCGGTGACATCGGCGCGCACCCGGGCGAGGAGCCGGGACCCCTCGTCGTCGAGTGAGCCGTGCTCGGTCATCGACCGCCACTCGTCGTGGACGACGAAGTGCACGTAGGCGTCGACATCGGCGCGGATGCGCTTGCGCACCTCGGCCGGGTAGACGGCGGAGCGGACGCTCACCTCGTGCAGGGCCTGGGCCTCCTGGCGTACGTACTCCTGGGCGGAGCCGCGGCCCTCCCAGACACCCGCGATGGCGAGGCCCAGCACGATCGCGTAGACCACGCCGATCATCATCGTCATGTACTCGATGACGTCAGGGGTCTCGGACGGGTCGTCATCCTCTCGGACCCGGCGGTTGTTGAGTACGGCGATGGTCAGGACGACGGCGCTGGCCGCGATCATCGCGAGGGTGAGAACAAGCCATTCCGACATGGGTTTCTCCGGAGGTCATCGGGAGCGGGGACGCAGTACGGCGACGGCGAACACCGCGGGCGCCGTGATCAGCAGGGTGAGGGTGACCAGGGAGGTGCCGCGCCGCGGGACCTTGCGCGGCGGCTTGCGGTAGGTGGGCAGCGCCACGGGCCGGGGCGCGGGAGGCGCAGCGCGTACGGACGGCGGGGGCGAGGGTGAGGGTGAGGGAGGCGGTGGCGCGAGGACCGGTTCCGGTCGCGGCGGAGCGGGAGACGACGGCGGTGGAGGCGGTGGAGGCGGTGGAGGAGGCGAAGGAGGCGGAGGGGCAGGAGGAGGCGGGGACGGGGGTGGCGGCGCGGGTCGTGGGGTCGGCTCGGGCGACGGGCCCGCGTGGCAGTGACCGCTGCCCGACACGGCGACCGCCGAATTCCCGCCGCCCTCACCGATGGAGGCGTACGCGCAGCTGTCCGCCGCGGCAGGGGCCGGGGCGGACAGCAGCCAGAGGAGTGCGACGGCTGTCGTGAGCCGTCCTATGAGTGATCCGTACACGACGAGGAGCATGTTCCGGCCGCTCGCGGGGCACGCCCGGGACGGTCCGGATTCCCCTGATGGTGGGGACCTGGGGCGCCGGGTGTTTGCGGCCCGGAGAAATTCCGCGCGCCACAACTGAGCCGAGCGGCGGGGGATTCACGCACTGCCGCTTCGGCGAACCGGCAACTCGGCAATGCGGATCCGTCGGCGCACCGCTATGTCACTGCCTGCTGTACAGCACACCAATGTGCGGGATGTGGGCGGCACTTGGTACGCGTCCGCGCCGGGCGGCTGTTGCCCCATTGGCAAGGAATGACGTCAAAGGCGTAGCCGCCCAGGGCTTTGTCGCCTCGGCCGGCCCGAGGAAACTCAAGTGACACGTCATTGACTGCCGGTAGGTCCATACCTTTTTGGGGGACTTCTCCGGGCTCCTTCCGGATCTTCTCCGACGATGCGAAGCCCGGAGAGATCAACCGCCGTGCTATCGGGGCCACATGGTACGCGGTGCCCCCGGGCGTCGAACCGGTGGGCGCCCCATGTAACGCAGAAGTGCCCCTCCGGGCCGCTCCGTGGCCACCTGTCACAGGCAGCGACGGGGCGGTCGCACATGCCACTGGTGTGTGACCAATAACGGACGGCTAATTTCCGTTTCCGCTCGCTCTCCTGGCGGGCGATCAGTAGCCTCTGGTCAACACTGACCATGAACATGGCCGGACCGCCGTGGCGACTTGTTGGAGACATCGATGGAGCGTCCCGCCTGGGCACCGCAAGGCATAGACATTTCGGTGCCGAGCGTGTCTCGCATGTACGACTTCTATCTGGGCGGATCGCACAATTTCGAGGTGGACCGGGAAGCGGCTCGCAAGGCCATGGAGTTCATGCCGGGGCTCCCCAAGATCATGCAGGCGAATCGCGCCTTTATGCGCAGGGCCGTGCGCTATGCGGTGGGCGAGGGCATCACCCAGTTTCTGGACATCGGCTCCGGAATACCGACTTTCGGCAATGTGCACGAAGTCGCACAGACGGCCGACCCCGAGGCCCGGGTCGCCTATGTCGATCACGACCCCGTCGCGGTCGCGCACAGCCGGGCCGTGCTCGAAGGGAACGAGCGGGCGGTGATCGCCGCTGCCGATCTCCGCCGCCCGCAGGAGATCGTGAAGAGCCCGGAGATCTCCGGACTGCTCGACCTGGACCGTCCGGTGGCCCTGCTGCTCGTCGCCGTACTCCATTTCATCGAGGACGCCGACGACCCGCGGACCGCGGTCGCGGAGCTGCGCGAGGCCCTCGCCCCCGGCAGCCTCGTCGTCATCACCCACGCCTCGTACGAGGGCATTCCGCTTTCCCAGGAGGAGGCCGGCGGCGCGGTCGGCGTCTACAGGGACATCCGCAACCCCCTGGTCATGCGGTCGCGCGACGAGATCGCCCGGTTCTTCGAGGGATACGAGATGGTCGAGCCCGGACTCGTGTCGATGCCGGACTGGCGTCCCGACACCCCCCTGGCGCCGGAGCAGGAGGACCCATTCGCCTTCTCGGGCTTCGCGGGAGTGGGACGCAAGGCGTGAGCATTCCCGCCCAGTCGTCCGGAGGGCCCGACACGGAGCCCGACGGCCCCGAGGACCGGCTCCGGAGATTCGCCACGATCTGGAGCCGGGCCACCTTCCCCTCGACGGCCACCTCCATGACGCGCACGGAGTTCGAACAGCACCTGCTGCCGCTGGCCCGCGGGCTCAGCGAGATCCTGCACGCGCGGCCCTTCGACGCGGCGCCCGCGAGCGAGGTGGGCGCCGCCCTCGTCGCCGCGCACTGCATGGATCCCGACGCGCTGAGCAGCACGCTCGGCGTCATCGACTCGTACCTCGTGCTCTATTGCGGCAGCAACGGCGCCACGGCGCTGTCGACCGAGGACAGCAGGGCCCGCTGCGCCCGGATACAACACGCCCTCGCGGGCGGGTTCACCCAGGCCCTGCGCGAGCGGACCCTCGCGGAACAGGAGGCCATCGCCCGCTCGGCGCTCACCGCCCGCTCGGACGCCGAGCAGGCACTGCACGCCACCGAGGCGCGCTTCCGCGCCGTCTTCAAGGACGCGGCCGTCGGCATCGGGATCGCCGACCTGGACGGCCGTGTGCTGGAGGTCAACGACACCCTCACCCGGATGTTCGGCGGACTCGAACACCATGTGCGCAGCCACCGGCTCAACGAGTGGGTCCACCCCGAGGACTCGCCGCAGGTGTGGAAGTACTACAGCGAGCTGGTACGCGGCGAACGCGAGCACTACCGGGTCGAGAAGCCGTACTACCGCAACGACGGCACGGTGCTGTGGACCAACCTGACGGTGTCCCTGCTGCGCGACTCCGAGGGGCGGCCGGAGTATCAGCTGGCGCTGATGGAGGACACCACGGAGCGCAGGCTGCTCAACCTGCGGCTGCGGTACGAGGCCACCCATGACGCGCTCACCGGCCTGCCCAACCGGACGCTGTTCTTCGAACGGCTGGAGAAGGCGCTCTCCGCCGACGACGGCAGCCGCTTCGGTCTCTGCTACCTCGACCTCGACGGCTTCAAGGCGATCAACGACAGCCTCGGCCACGCGTCGGGGGACCGGCTGCTGGTCGAGGTGGCCGACCGGCTGCAGAGCTGCGCGACCGCGCCCGGCGAGATGGTCGCGCGGCTCGGCGGCGACGAGTTCGTGGCCCTGACCACCGGCCCCGACACCCAGAAGGAGGTGGACGAGCTGGCCTGCCGCATCCTCGGCGTGCTCGGCACCCCGATCCGGCTGGAAGGCCGGGAGCTGACCGTACGCGGATCCATCGGGATCGTCGAGGGGCCGGCCGGTGAACGGAGCGCCGCCGAGGTGCTGCGCAGCGCCGACATCACCATGTACCGGGCCAAGTCGGCGGGCGGCAACCGCTTCGAGCTCGCCGATGCCGAGGCGGACGCCCGTGCCATCACCCGGCACGGGCTGACCACGGCCCTGCCGGCCGCTCTGGAGCGCGGTGAGTTCTTCATCGAGTACCAGCCCCTCGTGCACCTCGGCGACGGCACCGTGCACGGTGCGGAGGCGCTGGTGCGCTGGTGCCACCCGCAGCACGGGGTGCTCGGTCCCGACCGGTTCATCCCGCTCGCCGAGCACACCGGGCTGATCGTGCCGCTCGGCCGCTGGGTGCTGGAGGAGTCCGTGCGCCAGGCCAACTTCTGGCAGGAGCGGCACAGCGACGGCGGTCCGCTGCGGATCAATGTCAACCTCTCGCCCACCCAGCTGCACCATCCGCGGCTGGTCGCCGAGACGGTCGACGTGCTGGAGCGGTCGGGCCTCGAAGCCGGGGCGCTGTGTCTGGAGGTCACGGAGTCCGCCCTCATCGGCGCGGACGACGATCTGCTCAAGCCGCTGCGGCAACTGGCCGAAATGGGCGTCGACATAGCGCTCGACGACTTCGGCACCGGGTACTCGAATCTGGCGAACCTGCGCCGGCTTCCGGTGAGCGTGCTCAAGCTGGACCGCTCGTTCACCCAGGGCATGCAGCAGCATCCGGCGGACCCGGTCGATCTGAAGATCGTCGAGGGAATCGTCTCGCTGGCGCACAGCCTGGACCTCGCGGTCACGGTGGAGGGCGTGGAGACGGGGGCCCAGGCGGAGCAGCTGCGGGAGTTGGGGTGCGACACGGCGCAGGGGTGGTACTACGCCCGGCCCGGTGCGCCCGACCGGATCCACTCGCTGCTGCTGGCCGACGCGGTGTGAAAGGGCCGGACGGGCTCGATCGGTACGGAATCGGGCCCGTCCGGCATTCGGGGGCGGGGTGCGTTCGAGGCCGCGTGACGGGCGGACCCGGGCCGGCTCAGCCCGTGCGGCTGGCGAGCAGCACCTTCTGCAGCTCGCGGGCCGCGCGGGGCGGCGCCACGTCGCTGCGGTGCGCGAGCGCGATCGTGCGCCGCAGGCCGGGGCGGGCCAGTGGCGTGGTCCGCAGGTCGTGGCCGGCCCGGGTGGCGACCATGCTGGGCACGACCGCGATCCCGAGCCCCGCCCGGACGAAGCCGAGCACCGCGTCCATCTCGCCGCCCTCCACGGTGAACGACGGCTCGAAGCCCTCCGCGCGGCAGGCGGCGACTGTCAGTTCGCGCAGGTCGTAGCCATGCCGGAACATCACCAGGGATTCCCCCTGAAGGTCGGCGATCCGTACGCTGCCGCCCCGGCCGGGCCGCGGCGCCCGCGCCGACGACACCACGACCAGGTCCTCCTGGAGCAGCTCGACCGTGGTGAGCGCGGGAGACGCGGCGGGCAGCGGCAGCACGACGAGGGCGAGATCGAGCGCCCCGCGCGCCAGCTCCCGTACGAGGTCCAGCGAACCGCCCTCCTCCAGCAGCAGCTGGATCCCCGGATGCCGGTCGTGGAACGCGCGCAGCACGTCGGGCAGCAGGCCCGTGCAGAGGCTGGGCGTCGCGCCGAGGCGGACCCGGCCCCGTCGGAGCTGAGCCAGCTCCTGCACCTCGTGGCGTGCGGTGTCGGCGTCCGCGAGGATACGGCGGGCCAACGGCAGCAGGGCTTCGCCCGCGTCGGTGAGCGTGATGTTGCCGCGGGCCCGGCTGAACAGCTCCGCCCCCAGCTCCTTCTCCAGTGCCCGGATCTGCTGGGAGAGCGAGGGCTGCGAGACATGCACCTCCTCGGCGGCACGGGTGAAGTGCCGGGTCTCCGCCACGGCCACGAAGTACGTCAGCTGCTGGAACTGCATACACCCAGCGTAGCGGCTCCGATAGGGAACAGCTATGGAGATGAGCCGTTCCATGTCTTGGACTGATGGGGCCGTTCGGCCCTAGCGTCGTGTCCATGGCATTGGCAACACGGACGGACCGACGGCCGTCCATGACGCGTACGCTCTGGGACTCGTCCGTCGGCAAGAAGACGATCATGGCCGTGAGCGGTCTGGTCATGCTCCTCTATCTGGTTGCCCACTTGATCGGCAACCTGAAGGTCTTCTTCGGATCCGGTGAGTTCAACCACTACGCGCACTGGCTGCGGACCATGGGCGAGCCCGTCCTGCACTACGAGTGGGCCCTGTGGATCGTCCGCGTCGTGCTCGTCGCCGCCGTCGTCCTGCACGCCGTCTCGGCGTACCAGCTGAGCCGCCGCGACATCAGGGCCCGCCCCGCCGCGTACGTCCACAAGAAGCCGCGTGCCGGCTATGCGACCCGGACCATGCGCTGGGGCGGGATCATCCTCGCCCTGTTCATCGTCTGGCACATCCTCGACCTGACGACGGGCACCGCGCACCCCGGCGGATTCCAGTCCGGGAAGCCGTACCAGAACGTCATCGACACCTTCTCCACCTGGTACGGCAACACCGTCTACATCGTCGCCATGCTCGCCCTCGGGCTCCACATCCGGCACGGCTTCTGGAGCGCCGCCCAGACACTCGGTGCGGGCAAGGCGACCCGCGACCGTGTCCTCAAGACCATCGCCAACGTCCTCGCGGTGGTGCTGACGGTGGGCTTCATCTCCATACCCGTCGCCGTCATGACCGGAGTCGTGAGCTGACATGACCGACTACTCGCACTACGAGACGGGCGCCCCCGTCGTCGACACCAAGGCCCCCGAAGGCCCCGTCGCCGAACGCTGGGACACCCGCCGCTTCCAGGCCAAGCTGGTCAACCCGGCCAACCGCCGCAAGCACACCGTCATCGTCGTCGGCACCGGCCTCGCCGGCGGTTCGGCCGGTGCGACGCTGGCCGAACAGGGCTACCACGTCGTCCAGTTCTGCTTCCAGGACTCGCCCCGGCGCGCCCACTCCGTCGCCGCCCAGGGCGGCATCAACGCCGCGAAGAACTACCGCAACGACGGCGACTCGGTCCACCGGCTCTTCTACGACACGGTCAAGGGCGGCGACTTCCGCGCCCGCGAGTCCAACGTCCACCGGCTCGCCCAGATCTCCGTCGAGATCATCGACCAGTGCGTCGCCCAGGGCGTCCCCTTCGCCCGCGAGTACGGCGGCCTCCTCGACAACCGCTCCTTCGGCGGCGTCCAGGTCTCCCGTACCTTCTACGCCCGCGGCCAGACGGGGCAGCAACTCCTCCTCGGCGCCTACCAGGCACTGTCGAGGCAGATCGCCGCCGGCAACGTCGAACTGCACGCCCGCACCGAGATGCTCGACCTGATCGTCGTCGACGGCAAGGCCCGGGGCATCGTCGCCCGCGACCTCGTCACGGGGAAGATCGACACCTACTTCGCCGACGCGGTCGTCCTGGCCAGCGGCGGCTACGGCAATGTCTTCCACCTGTCGACGAACGCCATGAACTCCAACGCCACCGCCGTCTGGCGCGCCCACCGGCGCGGCGCCTACTTCGCCAACCCCTGCTTCACCCAGATCCACCCCACCTGCATCCCGCGCACCGGCGACCACCAGTCCAAGCTGACGCTGATGAGTGAGTCGCTGCGCAACGACGGCCGGATCTGGGTACCGAAGGCGGAGGGCGACAACCGCCCCGCGAACGAGATCCCCGAGGACGAGCGCGACTACTACCTGGAGCGCATCTACCCCGCCTTCGGCAACCTCGTACCCCGCGACATCGCCTCGCGCGCCGCGAAGAACGTCTGCGACGAGGGACGCGGTGTCGGCCCCGGCGGACAGGGCGTCTACCTGGACTTCGCCGAAGCCGTCCGGCGGATGGGCCGGGCCGGGGTGGAGGAGAAGTACGGCAACCTCTTCGACATGTACGCGCGGATCACCGCGGAGAACCCGTACGAGACCCCGATGCGGATCTACCCCGCCGTGCACTACACGATGGGCGGACTCTGGGTCGACTACGACCTCCAGACCACGATCCCGGGCCTGTTCGCGATCGGGGAGGCCAACTTCTCCGACCACGGCGCCAACCGGCTCGGCGCCTCCGCGCTGATGCAGGGCCTCGCCGACGGCTACTTCGTCCTGCCGTCGACCATCAACGACTACCTGGCCCGCAACCCGCACCACGACGAGGTCGACGCCTCGCACCCCGCCGTCGAAGAGGCCGTCGCCGACACCGAGGACCGGCTGAACCTGCTGCTCTCCGTCGACGGCGACCGCACCCCCGACTCCTTCCACCGCGAGATCGGTGAACTCATGTGGGAGTACTGCGGCATGGCCCGCACCGAGGACGGGCTGCGCAAGGCTCTCGACCGGATCCCGCAGATCCGCGAGGAGTTCTGGCGCCGCATCAAGGTGCCCGGCACCGGCGACGAGTTCAACCAGTCGCTGGAGAAGGCCAACCGCATCGTCGACTATCTGGAACTCGCCGAGCTCATGTGCCTCGACGCCCTGCACCGCGCCGAGTCCTGCGGAGGCCACTTCCGCGAGGAGTCGCAGACCCCGGACGGCGAAGCCGCCCGCCGCGACGAGGAGTTCTCGTACGCCGCCGCCTGGGAATTCTCCGGCACCGGCGAGGCCCCCGTCCTGCACAAGGAAGACCTCGTCTTCGAGTACGTCCACCCCACTCAGCGGAGCTACGCATGAAGCTCACCCTGCGCGTCTGGCGCCAGAAGAACGCCGACGCCCCCGGCGCCATGTCCACCTACGAGGTGGACGGCATCTCGCAGGACATGTCGTTCCTGGAAATGCTCGACACCCTCAACGAGGAACTCATCCTCGCCGGGGACGATCCCGTCGCCTTCGACCACGACTGCCGCGAAGGCATCTGCGGGGCCTGCAGCCTCGTCATCAACGGCGACGCCCACGGCCCCGAGCGCACCACCACCTGCCAGCTCCACATGCGGTCCTTCGAGGACGGCGACACGATCGACATCGAACCGTGGCGCGCCTCCGCCTTCCCCGTCGTCAAGGACCTGGTCGTGGACCGCTCGGCCTTCGACCGGATCATCCAGGCGGGCGGCTACATCTCCGCACCGACCGGCACGGCACCCGAGGCGCACGCCACACCGGTGCCCAAGCCGGACGCCGACTCCGCCTTCGAGCACGCCGAGTGCATCGGCTGCGGCGCCTGCGTCGCGGCCTGCCCCAACGGCTCGGCGATGCTCTTCACCTCGGCCAAGATCAACCACCTCAACGTCCTGCCGCAGGGCGCCCCCGAGCGGGAGACCCGGGTTCTCGACATGGTCGGGCAGATGGACAGCGAGGGTTTCGGCGGCTGCACCCTCACCGGGGAGTGCGCCACGGCCTGTCCCAAGGGCATCCCGCTGCCGTCGATCTCGGCCATGAACAAGGAGTGGCTGCGCGCGACCCGCAAGGTGCGCCGCTGAGAGCGCGGCAGAGTTCCCGGCCCCGGAGGCCGCCCACCTCCGGGGCCGGGAAGTCTCCGCCGTCTCGCGGGGTCAGGACGTGACGGAGAGATCGTCCGCGTAGACGGTGCCCTGTCCGTACCAGCCGTGCAGATAGACGGTCACCGTGCCGGTCGAACCCGTGGTGAACGCCACCGACTGCTTGGCGTAGCCGCTCGACGAACCCCAGGTGCTCGCCGAGGCGTCGCCCCGCACGCCGAGGTATCCGTAGCTGCCCTGTACCCAACCGCTCAGCGTGTACGTGGTGTTGGGGGACAGGGTGAGCGTCTGCGTGCACTCGCCCGTCTGGGACGCGGTGGCCGCCGCGGCGAGCGCGTGCGCGCCGCCGTGCACCGGCGTGGAGACGACCGCGCCACCGGGCTCACAGCTCCAGGGGCTCGGCGAACCCGTCTCGAAGTCGCCGTTCACCAGTGCGCCGGTGCCGCCGCCCGGACCCGACACCGTCAGGGTGAAGGCCGCCGCGTGACTGAGCGTGCCCGCCGTGCCGGTCACATTGATCTTGTACGTGCCGGGCGTCGCGGAAGCCGACGCGCTGACCGTCAGCTTCGACGTACCACCTGCCGTGACCGAGGTCGGGCTGAGCGCCGCCGTCACCCCGGCGGGCGCCCCGCTCGTCGTCAGCGCGACGGTCTTGGCGTTGCCGGAGGTGACCGCGGTGTTCACGGTCGCCGTGGTGGAACCACCGGGGGCGACCGTGGCCGAACCGGGCGCCACGGCCACCGAGTAGTCGTCCGTCACCGGACCGGCGCCGCTCGTGAAGGGCGCGAAGGTGTGCGAGAAGTACCAGGTGTCCTGCGCGATGCCCGAGCAGGTGTCGCTGCCCCCGGTGCCGGGGCAGCCTCCGTTGTCGCGCTGGAGCGCCCAGAACGACAGCGTGCTGACGCCCTTGGACACGGCCCAGTTGTAGACGGCGGTCGCGTCGGCCGTCGTGAACGTCTCGGCCGGGCCGTAGTCGTCGATGCCCGGCATCTCGATGATGCCGGTCATGCCCCACAACTGGGCGTCGGTCTTCGACGGGTACAGATCGGCCAGTTGACCCTTCAGGCCGGTGATCGCCGTCTGGGTGTCCTGCGCCATGTTGTGCGAGGCACCGTCGTAGTAGTCGAACGTCATCAGGTTCACGACGTCGACCTTCGTGCCGTTGGACACGGCGTTCTCCAGCACCGCCAGACCGCTGTCGGCGAGGCCGCTCGTGGTGGTGGGCAGGGTGTAGGAGATCTGCACCGAGCGCCCGTTGGCGGCGGCCCAGTCCTGCACCTTCTTGATCGCCTTGTTGCGGCGGTCTATTCCGGCGCTGTTCTCCAGCGAGTTGTCCTCGATGTCCATGTCGAGCCGGGACACGTCGTAGGTCGTGATGACCTTCTCGTACGCGGCGGCGATCGAGTCGACGCTGGTGCAGCTGTCGGCGATCTCGGTGCCGCCGTTGTCGGCCGTGTACCCGCCGAACGACGGGATCACATCGCCGCCGCGCGACCGGATGGTGGTGAAATCGGCGCCGAACTCGGACGGGGAGATGGGCTGGCTGGAATCGCCGTTCCAGTACGGGGTGCAGGAACCGCGGGCCTCCGTCTGGACGAAGGCCATGGTCAGGTACTTGGCGCCGGACTGCTCGGAGAGCGCGGCCGGGCTGTCTCCGTTGTACGCCTCGAAGTACGGGGCGAAGACATGCGCGGGCAGGGGAGTGGCGGCGGTGGCGGCGGCCTGCGCGCCGGCGCCCGATCCGAGGACCAGGCCGGCGGACGCGACAGTGGTTGCCAGGACACTCAGGACTGCGCCGAGTGTTCTTGGACGTCTCATGGGGTGCTCCCAGCGGGGTGAGACAACGGGCGGATCGCACGGCTCGGCCACGCCCGGTGGAGGGCGCGGCCCGTTCCTGTGAATCCCGGCCGGGGGGTCACATGCCGCACGGTGTGGAGCGGCCGTGAGGCATGCCCATAATTGGTCTGGACCAGCCTGCGGTCAATGTTCTTTGCCTTTTCATTTCCTATTGCTTGCCTGAAGCGGCAACTCCCGTTGCGGAGTGGCAAGTTGAACCCGATCGAACCCTCAGGCGAGACGGAGGGAGGCCCTGAGGTACGCCGCCGTACGGCTGCCCTCCGCGCGGGCGACCTCGGCGGGTGTTCCCGCCGCCACGATCCGGCCACCGCGGTCGCCGCCGCCGGGCCCGAGATCGATCACCCGGTCGGCGCCCGCCACCACCGCCATGTCGTGCTCGACGACCACGACGGTGTTGCCCGCGTCGACCAGACCGTGCAGCTGCCTCATCAGCACCTCCACATCGGCGGGATGCAGCCCGGTCGTCGGCTCGTCGAGCAGATACAGGGTGTGGCCCCGGCGGGTGCGCTGGAGCTCGGCGGCGAGCTTGATCCGCTGGGCCTCGCCGCCCGACAGCTCCGTGGCGGGCTGACCGAGCCGCAGATAGCCGAGCCCGACATCGAGAAGCGTCCGCAGGCTGCGCTCGGCGGCGGGCGTACCGGAGAAGAACCCGGCCGCCGACTCGACCGTCAGATCCAGCACCTGCGCGATGTCGAGGCCGCGCAGGGTGACCTCCAGGGTCTCCGGGTTGTACCGCGCGCCGTGGCAGTCCGGGCAGGGGGCGTACGTACTGGGGAGGAAGAGCAGTTCCACGGAGACGAACCCCTCACCCTGGCAGGTCTCGCACCGCCCGCCCGCCACATTGAAGGAGAACCTCCCGGCCCGGTAGCCGCGCTCGCGCGCCGTCTCGGTCTCGGTGAACAGCTTCCGCACGACGTCGAACAGCCCGGTGTACGTGGCCAGATTGGACCGCGGGGTGCGGCCGATCGGCTTCTGGTCGACCTGCACGAGGCGGTCCACCGCCTCCAGCCCCTCCGCCGACGCGCACCCGGGCGTGGGACGCTCCGCGGGCAGACCGGCGGCGGTGGCCTGCCGGTCGGCGAGGACACCGGCCAGGACCTGACCGACCAGCGTCGACTTCCCGGAGCCCGAGACGCCGGTGACGGCCGTGAACACCCCGAGCGGGAAATCGGCGTCCACGCCCCGCACATTGTGGCGGTCCACCCCGTTCAGCCTCAGCCACCCCGACGGCGTACGCACCTCCCGCACCGGAGCGGGCCCGTCGTCGAAGAGGAAGCGCCGGGTGGCCGACTCCGCCACCTCGGCGAGCCCGGCCGGGGGGCCGCTGTGCAGCACCCGGCCCCCGTGCTCACCGGCCAGCGGCCCCACATCGACCAGCCAGTCCGCCCGGCGCACCACATCCATCTGATGCTCCACGACGAAGACCGAGTTGCCGGCCTCCTTCAACCGGCCGAGCACCCCCAGCAGCGACTCGGTGTCCGCCGGGTGCAGACCCGCCGACGGCTCGTCCAGCACGTACACGACACCGAACAGACCGGACCGCAACTGGGTGGCGAGCCGCAGTCGTTGCAGCTCGCCGGAGGACAGCGTCGGTGCCGTACGGTCGAGGCTCAGATAGCCGAGCCCGAGCTCCGTGACCGTCTCGATCCGGGCGAGCAGATCCGCCGTCAGTACCCGGGCCGTGTCATCACCGCCCGCCGCGCGCAGCACCTCGGCGAGAGAGGTGAGGGGTAGCGCGGCCAGTCCGGCGATCGAACGGCCGGCGAAGGTGACCGCCATCGCCTCGGGGCGCAGTCTGCTGCCCTCGCAGACCGGGCACGGGGCACTGGTCAGGAAGCGCTCGGCCTTGGCACGCAGGGTGCGGCTCTTGGAGTCCGCGAAGGTGTGCATCACATAGCGGCGGGCACTCATGTACGTACCCTGATACGGGCGTTGGATGCGCCCCGCCTCACGCACCGGATGGACCGTCACGACCGGCTGCTCATCGGTGAACAGGATCCACTCCCGGTCCCCGGCGTCCAGTTCGCGCCACGGGCGGTCGATGTCATGGCCCAGCGCGTCCAGCACATCGCGCAGGTTCTTGCCCTGCCAGGCGCCCGGCCAGGCGGCGATCGCGCCGTCGCGGATCGACAGCGAGGGGTCGGGGACGAGCAGCTCCTCGGTGGTGCGGTGGATCCGGCCGAGGCCATGGCACTCGGGACACGCCCCGGCGGCGGTGTTCGGCGAGAAGGCGTCGGAGTCCAGCCGTTCGGCACCGGCCGGGTAGTCCCCGGCGCGCGAGAACAGCATGCGCAGCGAGTTGGAGAGAGTGGTGACCGTCCCCACGGACGAGCGGGCGCCGGGCGCCGAGCGGCGCTGTTCCAGCGAGACGGCGGGCGGCAGCCCGGTCACCTCACCGACCGCCGGCGCGCCGACCTGGTGGATCAGCCGACGGGCGTACGGGGCGACGGACTCGAAGTAGCGGCGCTGCGCCTCGGCGTAGATCGTGCCGAACGCGAGGGAGGACTTCCCGGAGCCCGAGACGCCGGTGAAGACGGTGAGGGTGTCGCGCGGGATGTCGACCGAGACGTCCTGGAGATTGTGCTCGCGGGCGCCACGCACCCGGACGTACGGATCGTGGGGGGTGGACATGCGCGGGGGCTCCGTACGGATCGGGGCAGGCCGAAAGCCTGGGGACAAACACCCCGATTCTAGGCTTCAGGAGTGGCAGGGCCCGCAGGCGCGGTCCGGGACCGAGTCCGGCCGGCCCTGCCGGGCCGGCCGCGGACGGGGTCCGGAGAGGGACTACGGGACAGCCCTCAGCGCGACGGGCGCAGGGCGCGCTTGATGGGCCGTCCCACGACACTGCGGGCCCGCTGGTACGTGGAGCGCTGGGCGGGCACCGCGGAGCTCTTCGCGAGCTTCCGCTTGAGCTGGGCGTTCTGTGCGGTGAGGTCCGTCAGCTGGGACTGGAGCCAGTTGAGCCGGTCGCCCATCGTGGCGGCGTCGGCGCCGACCCAGGGGCGGACGCCCGGAGGGAAGGCCAGCTTGCTCATCCGTTCCTCGAAGGCCGCTCCGCCGTCGCCGTGGGTGAAGGTGTTCTCCAGGCCGTTCTTGTCGAGGAAGTTCATGAACCGGTCGAAGCGTTCCTGGTGACCGCGGGTCAGGGGCCCGAAGTCCGCCTCGGCGCAGAGCTCGGCGGGGTCGAGGTCCCCGGGGACCTTCGCGAGCATCCGGTGCGGGATGTCGAAGTAGCGGCACAGCTCCAGCGTCCGCGAGTCGCCGCAGAGCACGGTGGCGGGCGTGCCGGCCAGCAGCGCCGCGATGTTGCCGTGGATGCGGGAGCCGAAGGAGAAGTCGAAGCCCCGCAGGTCGTCCATCCAGGTGACCGGGTCGATGTAGACGCGGACCTTGTCCTCCCGGTACATGGGGTGGTCGGGGTGGGTGGGGATGTCGGTGAGCGAGGCGTTCGGGTGGGACAGGTCCCGCCAGTGCAGCTGACGGGCGTCGGAGAGGTTCTGGCCGATGAACCGGAGGTGGGGGTAGCGCGCGTGGGTGCGGTTGATGATCCGCCCGAGTCCTTGCTTGCGCACGGCGTCGTGCGATCCGTTGACGGCGATCCGCGACTCGGGTCCGAGGGCCCGGCTGCTCTTGTGGATGCCGAGCTTGCTGCCGTTGAGGAACATCGAGGGGCAGCCGATGACGTCCACGTCGCGGAAACCCATGTCCCGCAGATACCGCTCGGTGAACTCCCCGCGCACACCGATGGAGGCGCTGTGGTCGAGCACGGCCGAGACGAATGCGTAGACCGTGGGCTGCATGGGCCGCAGCCGGTCCGCGCTGTAGTCGACGCCGGTCTGGGCCCCCACCCCCGGGACGACGACCGGGATCGTCAGCTTCGAGATGAGCTGGGTCAGGCGCTCCAGCTGGCGTTCGAAGGACGGCCGGAAGGCGTTGGCGAGCGGGATGACGAAGGCGTCGTACTCGCTGTTGATGCGGTCGGCGTCGGCGACCCTGGTGGTGATGCCGTTCGACACCACCTCCGAACGTGGCGTCTCAAGGATCTTGTGAGCGGCGTCGCTGAAGATCAGGTTGCCCGAGTTGGTGGCGAACACGTCTTGATGGAGAGCGCGCTCGACAGGGACGACGTCGTAGGGGCTCTTCCCCGAACGCAGGAGTATTCGCTTCACTTGGTTAACGTTTGATGCCACAAACCTGAATATAGCTTTACATACGCTTTTGGTTCCATGCGGATCCTGTGCAACTTTTTGCGATCCACGTGGAACGCAGGTACATGATCACACATCCGCGCGTGGGCGGGCGCGCGCGGATGTGTGACGACTCGCCTCCGAGGCCGCCCCGTACGGCTCCCGTCATGTCCCGCGACGCCCTCTTGAGCGCCGGACGGCCGCGCCCGTACGCTGCGTCCGGCGCACGGGTGCGCGTGCAGGGGAGGTGGCAGAGCCGTCATGGCCGACTCACTGTCCGAGGACGACATCCTCGAAGCGGTCGCCCGGCACATCGGCCGGCCCGGACAGGGGGCGCAACTGCGGCGGGCCGGTGCCGACATCACCCGGCTCCCGCTGCTCGACCTGCGCGTCGTCCGGTGCGTGGAGACCCGCACCACGCGGCGGGAGTCCAGGCCCGGCAGGTTCGACACGTCGGGGCTGCCCACCTACGAAGGCGATCTGCGCGACCACCCGGTCGAGCCGCCGAAGGATCCGGCGGTGGCGCGGACCGTCGAGCTGGTGCTCCGCGACTCGGTGCGAACGGTGCCCTGCGGCTGCGACGGCGGACGGCGGCCGTGCCCGCGGTGCCGGGGCGAGGGGAAACTGCGCTGCGACATCGGCCCCGTGTGCCCGGCCTGCAAGGGTGTCGATCCGTGCGTCTGGTGCGACGGCACGGGCAGCCGCCGCACGGACCGCGCGACGGCCGAGCCGGCGCGGGAGAAGCCGCCGGCCGGGCGGACCACCTGTGTGAAGTGCCGCAAGCCCCGCACCGCTTGTCCGGAATGTGAGGGACGGGGTGCCGAGAAGTGTCCGCGGTGCGACGACACGGGCTTCCGCCCCTGCCCGGTCTGCGAGGGCGCGAGGACGACGGAGCACGCCCCGTGCGAGGGTACGGGCCTGGTCACGCTGTGGACCGGGGGATCGGTCGGGCAGGCGCCCGTCCGGGCCTCGTTGAAGCTGCCGGAACCGGCACCGCCGCTGCGCGTCCGGCAGCAGACCGGACGCGCCGGTGCGTGGGAGAGGGCCACTCTGGCCGCGGCCGGTGACCCGCTTCCCGGCGCGCTCGACCCGGCGCACCTCAAGGCGGTCGAATCGGCCCTCGCGCCGCGCCGGGGTGAAGTGGCCCGACGTGTCGACATCGGCTGGCTGCGACTGGCCGCGGTCACGATCCCCGACGATCCCGACCATGTCTTCTACGTCTACCCCGGGCGCGAGGGCCCGGACGTTCTCCCGGTCTGGTCGCGGCGCCGCTCGCTGCGGGTCGCGGCGGTGGTGGCCGTGGTCGTCGTGCTCGTCCTCCTGGTGGTGGCACTCGTCTGATGTGCTGGGGGGCGTGAGGAGCGACCACCGGCCCCTGGCCGTACTCGACCTGGGCGGCACGCTCGCGGACGGCGGCCACCGGCAGCACTGCTTGGAGGGGCGGCGTGACGGGGACGGCTTCTTCTTCTCCGCCGCCGTCGACGACCCGCCGCTCCCCGAAGGCGTGCGGCTGGTGCTGAGCGGCGCGGCGGAGAGCGAGGTCAGGCATCTCACCGGGCGTCCCGAGCGGTGCCGCCGGGGCACCCTGGCACGGCCGGTGGAACAGGGGCTGCCCGAGGGGCGGTTGTACATGCGCGGCGACGACGACCGCGGGCCGGCCCGGCGCACCGAGCTGGAAATCCTGCGTCGGCTGGGCCGGGAGCGTGAGGTGCGGATGCCGGTCGACGACGAACTCGTCTGCGACGCGGCGGAGCCGGCCGGCTCCGCCGTGGTGCGGGCCCGCCGGGCGCAGGTGCCACCCGCGCGCGCAAGGACGGTCAAGGACGCGCAGAGGCGCGAGGGCCGTACCTGAACAGGGTGTGCGGCCGGATGTGATCCGGCCCGGGGCCAACCGTGCTCCGGTGGGCGGCCGGTGGCACCCGATCAGCTCGGCTCGTCGAGGCGGAAGCCCACTTTCAGGCCCACTTGAAAGTGCTCGATTCGGCCATCCTTGATCTCTCCGCGCACCTGCGTGATCTCGAACCAATCGAGATTGTGCAACGTTTCCGAAGCCCTTGCGACGCCTCTGCGGATGGCGTCGTCGACGCCCTCATGGGAGCTCCCCACGATTTCGGTGACCCGGTAGGTGTGATTCGACATCTTATGTCCCCTCTCGTTCCTACCACGGTGCCCCACCCGGCCCGGGTGCGCGAGAGGTCCGTGTGCAGAATGTGTGGTGAACGGGACTTGACCGGAGCAATGGTCCATACCAAAATCCAGCCACGCCCGTGCGAGCGCCGCCCGCAGTCCCCCACACCGGGTTCTGGAAATTCGTCGTGCCGTTTCGCAGAAGGTGAACCTGGTGAAGAACCGCAAACTCGTCGGAGCCGTCGCGCTCGTTTCCACCTTTGCGCTGGGCGGATGCGGAATCGTCTCGGGCTCGGAGGCGTCCAGCAGCAAGAAGGTCACCATCTGGCTGATGAAGGACAGCGTGTCCGCCGATTTCCTCCAGCGCTTCACCAAGGCGTACGAGGACGAGCACCCGTCCATCGAGCTCGATTTCAAGATCCAGAGCTGGACCGGCATCGGCCCGAAGGTCACCGGTGCGCTCAAGGGCAAGGACACCCCGGACGTCATCGAGGTCGGCAACACCCAGGTCTCCCAGTACGCGGGGAGCGGCGGACTGCGCGATCTCACCCTGGAGTCCGTGCGCGACCTCGGCGGCGAGGACTGGCTGCCCGGTCTCGCCGACCCGGGCAGCATCGACGGTGTCCAGTACGGAATCCCCTGGTACGCGGCCAATCGAGTGGTGATCTACAACAAGGACCTCTTCGAGCAGGCCGGTATCGAGTCCCCGCCGAAGACCCGGGACGAATGGATCGCGGACAGCCGGCAGCTGAACCGGAACGGCAATCAGGGCATCTATCTCGCGGGCCAGAACTGGTACGTCCTGGCAGGATTCATCTGGGACGAGGGCGGCGAACTGGCCGACGAGAAGGGCGGCGACTGGGAAGGCGCCCTGGACAGCCCCGACGCGCTTCGCGGCATGAGCTTCTACAAGGAACTCCAGGCGCTCGGCGACGGTCCCAAGAACGCGGACGAGGAAAAGCCTCCGCAGGCCAAGGTCTTCGCCAAGGGCGATGTCGCGCAGATCATTTCGGTGCCCGGCGCCGCCGCGCAGATCGAGCAGCTGAACCCCGAACTCAAGGGGAAACTGGGCTACTTCCCGATCCCGGGAAAGACCGCGAAGACCCCCGGCGCCGTCTTCACCGGCGGCTCCGACCTGATCGTTCCGGAGAAGGCGGGTGAGCGCGCCGCGGGTATCGATGTGATCAAGGCACTGGCGGGCCGGAAGTGGCAGGAAGAACTCGCCAGGACCATGAGCTATGTGCCCAACAAGCCCGACCTCGCACGTGTCGTCGTGGGGCAGGAGGGTACGGCCGCGATGGCCCGGGGCGCAGCGGAGGGGCGTGCGACGCCCAACGCGCCGCAGTGGGCGAATGTCGAGGCCGTCAACCCGATCAAGCCGTACATGACGGCGGTCCTTGAGGGCGGCGACCCGAGGAAAGAGGCGAAGGCCGCCTCGGAGAAGATCAGCGACCTGCTCGCGAGCGGCTGAACCGCGCGGCACCACGCCGCTGCGAGGAGCTTCGGCCCGCGCTCGGACGCACCCGGGATTCAGCCTTCGCACATCCCGGCTCTCCCATGCGGTCATGTCGAATCCAGCCGGTCGCGGAAGAAGTAGGGGGCCGGGCCTTCGCCGCAGTGCGACGGTCCGGCGGCCGCCCTTGCCGATCCGTCCCCGGAGACCGTCATGAACGCGCTGCCCGTCACCTCCCTCCCCGCCGCCCCCGTTGTCCCCGCGCAGCCCGTCCCTTCCGCCCCGCCGCGCTACCGGGTGTCCCTCGCCGTCGACCAGGAGGAGGTGCGTGCGGCCCAGCGCCTGCGCCACCAGGTCTTCGCGGGTGAGCTCGGCGCCAGGCTGGAAGGATCCGAACCCGGCCTGGACAGCGACGCGTTCGACGCCTACTGCGACCATCTGCTGGTGCGGGAGGAGGCCACCGGCGACATCGTCGCCACCTACCGTCTGCTGCCGCCCGACCGGGCGAGGGCCGCCGGGTGCCTCTACGCGGAGGGCGAGTTCGACCTCGGGCGGCTCGGTCCGATCCGCGACGACCTGGTCGAGGTCGGCAGGTCCTGCGTCCACCCCGCCCACCGGGACGGCGCCGTGATCGCGCTGATCTGGGCCGGACTCGCCCGCTACATGGAACGCACCGGACACAACTGGCTGGCCGGCTGCTGCTCGATTCCCCTCGCCGACGGCGGCGTTGCCGCGGCCGGGGCATGGGAGACCGTACGGACGAAGCATCTGGCGCCCGAGGACCACTGGGTCACTCCCCACCGCCTCTGGCAGCCCACCGCCGGATCCGCGGGGCGGGGGGACGTGCCCACCGGCCTCTCCACGCTCCCGCCCCTGCTCCGCGGCTATCTGCGACTGGGCGCCCAGGTCTGCGGAGCGCCCGCGCACGACCCCGACTTCAACGTCGCCGACCTGTACGTACTCCTGTCACTGCGCCGTACCGACCCCCGCTATCTGCGCCACTTCCTCGCACTTGCCGAACGGTGACGAGACCGCGGCCGACCGCCGGGACCGACGTCCTCGCGCCGATCCCGGCGGCCGGCCGCCCCGTTCAGATCGCCGTCGCCAGCGACAGCGCGAACCGGTCCCCGGAATCGGTCCACCGCCGGTCCATCCTCAGTCCGGCCGCGTTGAGTTCGGCCCGGACACCCTCCTCGCGGAACTTGGCCGACACCTCCGTACGCAGTTCCTCGCCGGCCTCGAACGCCACCACCAGATCGAGATCTCGGATCTTCACCGTGAGCGCCGCACGGGCCCGCAGCCGCATCTCGATCCACTCCCGCTCCGGGTCCCACAGTGCGACGTGATCGAAGTCGGCCGGGTCGAAGTCCGCGCCCAACTCCCGGTCCACGACCCTCAGTACGTTCTTGTTGAACTCCGCCGTCACTCCGGCCGCATCGTCGTACGCGGCGACCAGCACCTCCTCGTCCTTCACCAGGTCCGTGCCGAGCAGCAGCGCGTCGCCGGGGGAGAGCAGCGACCGCACCGACTTCAAGAACCCCGACCGCTCGTCGGGGAGGAGATTGCCGATCGTGCCGCCGAGGAACGCGACCAGCCGGGGCCCCGGGGTGCCCGGCAGCGCGAGACCGCCCGTGAAGTCGGCGATCAGCGCGTGCACACAGAGAGCGGGCCGCTGTGCGAGCAGGGCGTCGGCGGCACCGCGCAGTGCGCTCTCGCTCACATCGACCGGTACGTAACTGTGCAGCGCGGGCAGCGCGTCCAGCAGGTGCCGGGTCTTCTCCGACGACCCCGACCCCAGCTCGATCAGGGTCCGCGCCCCCGAGGCCGCGGCGATCTCCCCGGCGCGGTCGATCAGGATCTCGCGCTCGGCGCGGGTCGGGTAGTACTCGGGGAGCCGGGTGATCTCCTCGAACAGTTCACTGCCGTGCGCGTCGTAGAACCACTTCGGCGGCAGCGTCTTCGGTTGCCGGGTCAGGCCGTGCAGCACGTCGGCGCGCAGCGCCGCGTCCGTCGCGTCCACCGGCAGGGTGCGGGTCAGCAGAAAGGGACTCACTCAGTGGGCTCCTTGAGCGGGGTCAGCAGGACTTCGGCGCGGGTCGCCGTCAGCAGTGTCCGATCGGGGACCGTGCGCCAGCGCGGATCGTCGTCGTACGGCTCCGAGGCCGCGATCGTGCGCAGGCCCGGCTCGGCGAGATACCACAGGGTGTCGCCCCAGGCCGTCGCCACGATGGTGGTGCCGTCGACGAGCAGCAGATTCAGCCGCGACTCCGGGGCCGCGGCCGCCACGTCGAGCACGGTGTCGGCGACGGCCTGCGGCAGTTCGTCACCGTCGGCGAGACGGTGGCGTACGAGGGCCCAGAGCAGGGCCGAGTCGCAGCGGGCGGTGAGGGCCAGCAGCTCGGCCGGGGGCAGCGCGGCGGCCAGCGGCGCCAGGGAATCCGGCCAGCCCCGCACCGCACCGTTGTGGCTGAACAGCAGCCGCCCGGCGGCGAAGGGCGCGGCCGCCGCCTCGCCGTCCGCGCCCGCCTCCGTGGCGTCCCGCACCGCGGCGAGCAGCGCCGTACTGCGCACCACCCGGGCCAGATCGGCGAAGGTCTGGTCGCCCCAGACGGGGCCCTCGCGCCGGTACCGTCCCGGCACCGGATCGCCGTCCGCGTACCAGCCGACGCCGAAACCGTCGGCGTTGACGGTCCCGTGCCGCTGGTGCCTCGGGGCCCAGGACTGGCGCACAAGGCTGTGCGGCGGTCGCGTCAGCAGTTCGCCGAGGGCCACCGGTGGTCCCAGATAAGCGATGTGACGGCACATCAGGCATCCCTCGCGGTGCGGAATCCGGAGAAGATCTGGCGCCGCACCGGCAGGTCCCAGTTGCGGAACGTCCCTCGGCACGCCACGGGGGCCACGGCGAACGAGCCGCCGCGCAGGACCTTGTGGGCCGGACCGAAGAACACCTCGGAGTACTCGCGGTACGGAAACGCCGAGAAGCCCGGATAGGGCTCGAAATCACTCGACGTCCACTCCCACACGTCACCGATCAACTGCCGCACACCGAGCGGTGACCGGCCTGCGGCGTACGCCCCCGCAGGCGCGGGCCGCAGGTGGCGCTGGCCCAGGTTGGCCCGCTCGGGGGTCGGGTCCTCGTCGCCCCACGGATAGCGCAGCGAGCGGCCCGATGCCGGGTCGTGGCGCGCCGCCTTCTCCCACTCCGCCTCCGAGGGCAGCCGGCGCCCCGCCCAGCGGGCGTACGCGTCCGCCTCGTACCAGCTGACATGGAGCACCGGTTCGTTCTCGGGGACCGTCTCGGTCACTCCGAAGCGGCGGCGCAGCCACTGGCCGGCGTCCCGGTGCCAGAAGAGCGGAGCGGTCAGTTCGTGCTCGCGGACCATCGCCCATCCCTCGGAGGCCCACCAGCGCCGCTCGGTGTAGCCGCCGTCCTCGACGAACCGCTGGTAGGCGCCGCAGGTGACCGGAGTCGTGTCGAGGTAGAAGCCCGGTACGTCGCGCAGGTGCGCGGGGCGCTCGTTGTCGAGGGCCCACGGCTCGGTGGACGTACCCATGGTGAACGGGCCGCCCGGGACGAGGACTTCGGCGGGCAGAGCGGCCGCGTCGGTGGGGCCGGGCGGCACGGGCGCGGTCAGGACCGCAGGACCGGACCGCAGCTGATGGGTGATCAGCATGGTTTCGTCGTGCTGCTGTTCGTGCTGGGCGATCATGCCGAAGGCGAACCCGGCCCGCACCAGCGGGCGGTCACCGTGCAGCGGCGCGGCGTCGAGTACGTCCAGCGCCCGGCCGCGCACCTCCGCCGCATAGGCGCGGGCCTCGGCCGGCGCCAGCAGCGGCAGCGAGGGGCGGGCCGCCCGGGGATGCTCGAAGGCGTCGTACAGCCCGTCGATCTCCGGGCGCATCGCCTCCCGTCCGGCCACCCCGCGCAGCAGCCACAACTCCTCCTGATTGCCGATGTGTGCCAGGTCCCAGACCAGCGGCGACATCAACGGTGAGTGCTGGGCGGTCAGTTCACGGTCGTCCACACTCCCGGTGAGAAGTGCGGTGCGTTCCCGAGCGGTGAGCAGCGCGTCGAGGGCGCGCTGCCGGAGCGCCTCGGTGTCCGCCTCGCCGGGCCCGGCCGGATCTCCCGGACCGGACGAGGCGCGTACGGGGGAGTCGGTCATGAGCGGGGTCCCTCGAAGTGGTGGCCCGAACCGCCCGCCGTGTCCAGTGCGAGCAGTCCGGGAAGGTCGTCGGCCGGACATCGGCCCCGGGCGACGAAGCGGTCGTGGAAGTCCGCCACCGCCTCCTGCACGGCCGCGGTCGCTCCCATCCGGGGCAGCGCCTCCAGCGCGAGTGCGAAACAGGTGGCGGCCGCCGAGCGCAGTTCGGGATCGGTCAGACCGTCGCGGGCGGCCCCCACCCAGAGCGGATTGCGCGGCGCGGGCCCCGGCCCGGCCGTCTCGGCCAGTGGTTTGACGGTGCGGTACACGGTCTCGGCGGCCTCCGGGTCGTCGAACAGGGCGGTGGTGACGGCGAGCGGCACCAGCCACCCGTCCGCGCCGTACTGCGCGTCGATCATGCGCAGCTCAAGGTGCCCGCGCGGGCGCACGGGCGGGAAGAGAGTGCTGATGTGGTAGTCGAGATCGGCGCGCACCGGTGGTCTCGGCGCGCCGGTACGGATCCAGTCGCGGAAGGTCAGACCGTCCGGCACGGCCCACGGCCCGTCGTCGGCCCGGATGCACATCACCGGCGTGTCCAGGACATGCGCGGCCCAGGCGTCACGGGGTGGCAGGCGACCGGGCGGTGCCAGGGACCGCCGGGGATCGAGGTCGGCCCAGAACGACTGCCGGGCGGACCGCCACGGCGTCGGGCGGCCGCACCGGAAGGGGGAGTTCGCGAAGACCGCCACCAGCACCGCGCCCAGCAGATGGGACAGCTGCCAGCGCCGCCCGTAGCCGAGCGGTCCGGGTTCCTCCTCTCCGGCGTCCAGGCAGACCTGGACGGACGCGGTGGTGCACATCATGGCGCGGCCCGCCGGTCCCGACCGGTCGAACGAGACCTCCATGGCGTCGTAGCGGGGCTCGTGCAGCAGACGGCGGGGAGGATGCCACGGATCGACGCCGAGACCCGACGGCACGAGACCCACCCGGTCCAGGGCGTCGCGTACGGCGGTGAGATCGGCGGCGGTGGCGTCGATGCACGCCATCAGGGAGTCGGCGGGGCGCGAGCTGAGCTCCAGCTGACCGCCGGGTTCGAAGGTGAGCGCCGCGCTCAGGGGCAGGGCCCGGAGGAGGGCGGCGGCCGCGTCGAGGCGGTGGTGCGGAACCGGGACGCCGGGCCGGTCCCGGTGGTGGATGAGCCATTCGAGTTCCACGCCCACCTTGCGGGGCGGCCCGGTCTTGAAGCAGATGCAGCGCAGTAAATCCTCCGCCTCGCCCTCGTCGAGGGGCAGGGGCTGGCCGGGCGGACCGTGGCCGCCGGGTGTGTCCGATGACATGCCGGGCCTCCTTCTGCTCGGTTCGTCCGTACCACCCAAACCCGTACGGGGAGATCGCACAAGAGTGCCCCTGTGCGTCGGAAATTCGGTTGCACCCATGCCGCCGAAGCGCCGAGCATGCCCCGTATGCACCACACGGGGGAGTACCGATGAGCGCACGGCTGCGCGGCATCGCGCGAGAGACCGAGGCCATCGTCGAGGCCGGCCGCTACCGCACGCCGGAAGGGCGCGAGGTGAGCATCGCACGTGCGCTGACCACCGCGCTCTCGGGAACCGGGCTGTACGGCCCCGAGCCGGTGCCCGTCACGGCGGCCGACTCCGGCCGCACACCGGCGATCGAGGTCACCGACGAGAGCAGCCTGCAGGCGGCGCGCCGGATGACCGGCGAAGGACCCGGCAAGGTCGCCGTGCTGAACTACGCCTCGGCCCGCAATCCCGGCGGCGGTTACCTCAACGGCGCGCAGGCCCAGGAAGAAGCCCTGTGCCGGGGCTCCGCCCTGTACACCACGCTGCTGCGCGCCCCCGACTACTACGCCCACCACCGTGCGGAACGCAGCGCCTTCTACACCGACCGGGTGATTCACTCGCCCGGTGTGCCGGTGTTCCGCGACGACCGGGGGCGGCTCCTCGACACCCCGTACACCGCGGGCTTCCTCACCTCCCCGGCGCCCAACGCCGGAGTCATCCGCAGCCGCACCCCCGAGGACGCCCACCGCATCCCCGCCGCGCTCGCGTCCCGCGCCGAGCGGGTGCTGGAGGTCGCGGCGGCACACGGCTACCGCAGGCTGGTGCTGGGCGCCTGGGGTTGCGGTGTGTTCCGCAACGACCCGGCACAGGTGGCCGGTGCGTTCCGGGCACTGCTGCTGGACGGCGGCAGGTTCGCCGGGCACTTCGAGCAGATCGTCTTCGGCATCCTCGACCGCAGCCCCGATTCGGCCACCCGGTCCGCCTTCACCCGGACGCTCGGCGGTCAGCTCCAGCCGTAGCGCTCCCGCAACCGGCCGACGACCAGGTCGAACCGGCCCCGGTCCAGCGCGCACGCCTCACGCCGCATCCCGTCCTCGCGCACCCGCAGCACCCGGTCCAGATCGACCCACGACGGACGGCCGGAGCTGTCCCACGGTCCGGCCCCGAGCGCCACCCACTCGTGGTCCCGGTCGTGCTGCTTGCTGGACAGCCGCACGGCCAGCAGCGTGCCCGCCGCCTCCCGGGCCACCACCAGAACCGGACGGTCCTTGCCCCGCCCGTCGTTCTCCTCGTACGGCACCCAGGTCCAGACGATCTCGCCGGGGTCGGGATCGCCGTCCCGGTCCGGGGCGTACGAGGTGCGGACCGGACCCACGTCGCGCGGGTCGGCCTCGCAGGTCGCGGCGGGTCCGGTGCGGCCGGGGAATCCGGCCGGGCCGTTGGTGCTGTCGTCACGGTGCTGGATCGTCATCCCCACACCGTAGGACCTGTACGGCCCAGTCCACGGAGCGGGTCCGGTGAACGGGCCGCAGGCTCGGGCCATGATCACTGGACACCCCACTCGCGCCGCGCGCCCCGTCGTGCCCGCCCGCGCCGGACGCGCCGTCACCCTCGCCGTCCTGCTCGTGACCGCCCTGCTCCCGGCCACCGCTGCCGGGGCGTCAGCCGCCGCCCCGCCCCGTACGCCGCAGCTCCCCGCCCCGGCCTCGAGCTCGACCGGAGGTTCAGGTTCACACTCCCCGGCGGCATCGCAGCCCGCGCGCACCGTCTCGGCCTGGCTGCCGTACTGGGACCAGGAAGGCGCCTACCAGGACGCCCTGCGCCACGCCGCACAGCTGAACACCGTCAGCCCCTTCTGGTACCGGGCCGTCTCGGCCGACCGGATCGACGGCCACCCCGGTGCGGGCGAGCGCCGCATCATCGACGGTCTGCACGGGGCGGGGGCCGAAGTGGTGCCCACGGTCATGGAGACGATGAAGGACGGGGCCCTCGCCGCCATCCTCACCAGCCCCACCGGACGCGCCGCGCACGCCGACGCGCTCATGCGGACCGCCACCAGCCGCGACTACGACGGGCTCGACCTCGACTACGAGTCCATCGCGGCGACCGGTGACTCCACCTACCGCGCGGTCCGCGACGGCTTCACTGCACTCGCCACCGACCTCTGCGAACGCCTCCACCGCGTGGGCAAGAAGTGTGTCGTCACCGTGTTCCCGCAGACGGCCACCACCGGACGCATCTGGGACTACGCCGCCATCGGCCGGGTCGCCGACCGGATGCGCATCATGGGATACAACCTCCACTGGTCCTCCGGCACACCGGGCCCGATTTCCGACCTGACGTGGTACGACGACATCCTGACCCGCGCCACCGCCCTCGTCCCCGCCGGCAAGCTGGAACTGGGCATCCCCGCCTACGGCTGGGACTGGGACACCGACGGCACGAGCGCCACCCGGCACGTCACCTGGAAGGAGGCCGACGCGCTGCGCCGTGCCCAGGGCGCCCCGTACACACTCGACCCGGTCTCGGGCACCCCGCACTTCACCTACCGGGACAGCGGCGGACACCGGCGCGAGGTCTGGTACCAGGACGCCCGGGGCATCGCCGCACAGCTACCCGTCCTGCGCCGGCACGGCGTGGCCGGCACCGCCCTGTGGGCCCTCGGCTTCGAGGACCCGGAGCTGTGGCCGGTGCTCGCCCGGGACTGAGGGGCGCGCACCGGCCACCACCGACCGGACCCGCTCAGGCAGACACACCGTCCTCCTGATCACCCGTCACCGGAATGTGCTGCTTGAGCGGTGGGGGAGGGACGGCCGGTGCGACCCCGTCGACCCGAGGTGCCGGTGACGCCGGGGTGTCCTGCCCCATCGTCGCCAGCAGCTGCCGTGCCAGTCCCAGACCCGTGCCGCCCATCGTCAGCGCCTTCGCGAACATGTCCGACAACCCGTCGGCCCCATTCAGCAGCACCATGTGGTCCACACTGCTGAAGGCGCCCGCGCCCGCCTCGACGATCTCCGGCCACCTCTCGGCCAACTGCTGGGCGACGACCGCCTCCTGATTCTCCGCCAGTGCCGCCGCCCTGGCCTTGATCGCCTCCGCCTCCGCCAGACCCTTGGCACGGGTCGCCTCGGCCAGTGCCAGCCCCTTGGCCTGGGCGGCGGCGGCCTCCGCCTCACCCGTCGCCCTGGTCGCCGTCGCGGCGGCGGCGCCGCGCGCCTTCGTCGCCTCGGCCTCGGCGAGTGCCGCCGTCTTGACCCGGTTGGCCTCCGCGACCGCGGCGAGCTCCGTCTCCCGCGCCTTCGCCTCGGCGGCCGAGATCCGGGCGTCGCGCTCGCCCTCCGCCAGAGTGCGCTTCTCGTACGCCTGGGCGTCCGCGGGCTTTCGCACATCGGCCTGCAACTGCTGCTCGCGCCGGTGGGCCTCCAGTTCGGCGACCCTGGTCTCCTGGACCACGACCTCCTGCCGGGCCGCCGCGTCGGCCAGCGGTCCGGCCTGGCGCGAGCTGGCCGCGGCCTTGTCGCGCTCGGCCTGGTACCCGGCCTGCAGGATCTCGCTGTCCCGCGTCGCCTCCGACATCCGGGCGGCGGCCTGCTGCTCCGCCTCGGTGGCCCGGCGGTTGGCCTCCGCCTGCGCGATGCGCGCATCCCGCTGCACCGCCGCGGCGTGCGGCATCGCCAGGTTCTTGATGTAGCCCGTCGGATCCTCGATCTCATGGATCTGGAGCGAATCGACGATCAGCCCGAGCTTCTCCATCTCGGTCCCGCACGCGGACCGGGTCTGCCCGGTGAGCTTCTCCCGGTCGCGGATCATGTCCTCGACCGTCAACCCGCCGACGATGGACCGCAGATGACCGGCGAACACGTTGTGCACCCGCTCCGACATCATCTTCTGCTGGTCGAGGAAGCGCCGGGCCGCATTGGCGATCGACACGAAGTCGTCGCCCACCTTGAAGATGACCACACCCCGCACCCGCAACGGAATCCCCTGGTGCGTGACGCAATCGACTGACAACTCCGTCTCGTTGAGGTCCAGGGACATCTTCCGCACCGCCTGGACCCCCGGCAGGACGAGGGTGCCGTGACCGGTGACGATCCGGAACCCCATGCCCTGCCCCAGACCCTCGGTCTTGTGCTTGGAACCGGAGATGACCAGTGCTTCGTTCGGCTCGGCCACGCGCCACATCAGCTTGAACAGGCCGATCAACACCATGATGGCGGCGAGTACGAGTCCCGCCGTGACGCCCATGACCATCGGCATGCGCCCCCTTATCGCAGTGCCCCGTCGGCACCGCTGAACAGGGGGAGTCTTCTCCTGCCCGGGACGGTGGAGAAGACGCGTGCGGATCCTTGCCGCATTCTTGACCACGAAGGGCGTCAAGACCCTCCCACGGGAGCCTCAACTGCCGTATGCGCGCGCCACATACACCGTCCGCGGCGGCAGATGCTCGATCACCGTCACCACCGTGCCCACCTCGATGCGGTCCTTCGCCGACGCGGGATGCGCGAGGAAGTGCTCGGCGCCGCCCCGGATCCGTACGATCACCTCGCCGACCAGCCCCGGTCCCACCGTTCCCGTCACCCGACCGAGCAGTCCCACCATCGAGGAGTCATCCATGCCCCGGAGCGTACCCATGCCGCACGGGTCTGGAAGACTGCCCGACGCCATGAGCCAGTTACCGAACCAGCCCGCCGAAGGCCCCGCCCCGACCAGTGCCGATGTGGCACGGCTCGCCGGGGTCTCCCGGGCCACCGTGTCCTACGTACTGAACGACATCGCGACCGTGCGGATCAGCGAACCCACCCGCCGCCGGGTCAGGGAAGCGGCCACCGAACTGGGCTACGTACCGCACGCGGCGGCCCGCAGTCTGCGTGCCGGGCACACCCGCATGGTGGTGCTGCCCGCGGTGAATTTCCCGCCCGGCCCGCTCCACCACCGCTTCTTCCACGAACTGGAAGCCGGGCTGCGCCGCCTCGACTACACCGTGGTCCAGTACGGCAGCACCGGCCTCGACGCCGACGACGCACCCCGCGCCTGGGCCGAACTCCGTCCCGTCGCCGTCATCGCACCCGGCACGATCGCCCTCACCCCGCAGGGCATATCCGTGCTCAGGCGGGCCGGGGCCAAGGCCGTCATCACGCTCGGCCCGCGGCCGGTGGCCGGCGCCCACGCGCTGGTCATGGACCAGCGAAAGGTCGGCAGCCGCGCGATCGGGCATCTGCTGGAGCGAGGCCGGCGTCGCATCGGCGTGATCATGCCCGAGGAGAGCGGCCTCGGCCTGTTCGCCGAACCCCGGCTGGCCGGGGCCCGGCAGGCCGCACAGAGCCACGGGGCCCTCGTCGAACCCCTGCCGCTGCGCTACGAGGAGGGCTCGGCCGACCGGCTGGCCGCACGCTGGCGCACGCTGGGCCTCGACGCCGTGTTCGCGTACAACGACGAATACGCGATGCTCCTCATGCGGGCCCTTCAGGACGCGGGCATCGAGGTGCCCCGCGAGACGGCCGTGATCGGCGCCGACGACCTGATGCTCGGCAGACTGCTGCGGCCCCGGCTCAGCAGCGTACGTCTGGAGATGGCCACGGCACAGCCGCCGGCGGACCTCGTCGACCGGCTGGTGCGGCACCCCGGCGGCGCACCCGAGCACCACGACCTGCTGCGGGCCAGTGCGGTCCACCGCGAGTCCAGCTGAGCCGCCGGGTCCGCACGGCGCCGCAGCGCGGCAACGTGCGCACCGCGCGCCGCCTGCCTAGCGTCATGACCATGAGCCATCCGCAGAGTTACGAGATCCTGCTGGTCCCGGGATTCGCCGAGGACACCACCGAAGCCACCGAGCCGGGCGGCGCCATCCGCTCGGCGGTCGTGGCGGCGACCGGCGAGACGGGGGCATCGGGCTATCCCCGCTATTCGGGTGAAGGCGTCGTGGCGGACATCGACCCGGCGACACACACGGTCGAGGCCCTGCTGGTCGACGGTGCCGAGCTGGACTACGGCCTCTCGGTCCGGATCAAGGAGACGAACGCCGACAGCAACGCCGGTGGCTGAGTCCGCGCCGCCGGACACCGGCCGGAGGGCTACGGAAGGCCGAGAGGAACCCGAGGAAAAGCCGAGGAAAGCCACGGGAGGACCACGGAAGGCCGAGAGAAACCGAGGAAGGCCAGGAGAAGGCCAGGAGAAGGGGCCCGGCCGGTCCGGCCGGACCCCTCACACCGCTCATGTGTGCGCGGAGCCTACTTCTGCTCCTTCTGCTGGTCCTCGATGGACTTGCGGACCTCGTCCATGTCCAGCTTCCTGGCCTGCCCGATGACATCCTCCAACGCCGCCTCCGGCAGCGCCCCCGGCTGCGCGAACACCGCAACGTTGTCCCGGACGATCATCAGCGTGGGAATGGAACGGATCTCGAAGGCCGCCGCCAGCTCCTGCTGCGCCTCGGTGTCGACCTTGGCGAAGACCAGGTCGCCGTGGCGCTCCGACGCCGCGTCGTAGACCGGCGCGAACTGCCGGCACGGGCCGCACCAGGAAGCCCAGAAGTCGATCAGGACGAAGCCGTTCTCGCTGACGACCTGATCGAAGTTTTCCTTGGTGAGCTCAACGGTGCTCATGCTCTGCTACCTCTTCCTGTGCCCGCTCGGACCTGTCCGGCACAACCGCGCCGGTACTCGCGCTATTCCGCCTGCCCATGTGGCCGCCGCGCACACCCGCGATCAGACTGTCCCCATGACAGATGCTTCCTTGAACGCCGAGTACGACGTCGTGGTGATCGGAGCAGGTCCGGTGGGTGAGAACGTCGCCGACCGGGCGCGTGCCGCCGGGTTGAGTACGGCGGTCGTCGAGATGGAGCTCATCGGCGGCGAGTGCGCCTACTGGGCCTGTATGCCCAGCAAGGCCCTGCTGCGCCCGGTCGTCGCCCGCGCCGACGCCCGCCACGTCCCCGGCCTCAGCGACGCCGTGCAGGGTTCGCTCGACACGGCGGCCGTCCTCGCCCACCGCGACACCTACGCCTCCCACTGGAAGGACGACGGACAGGTCGCCTGGCTGGAGGGCATCGGAGCGGACATCTACCGCGGCCGGGGCCGGCTCACCGGTGAGAAGTCCGCCTCCGTCACCGCCCCCGACGGCACGGTGCACCGGCTCACCGCCCGGCAGGCCGTCGCCGTCTGCACCGGCAGCCGCGCCGTCGTCCCCGCTCTGCCCGGCATCGACGGGGTCCGCCCCTGGACCAGCCGTGAGGCGACGAGCGCGAAGAAGGTGCCCGGCAGCCTCGTGATCGTCGGAGGCGGCGTGGTCGGAACGGAGATGGCCACCGTCTGGCAGGCCCTCGGCGCCCAGGTGACGATGCTGATCCGCGGCAAGGGGCTCCTGCCGAGGATGGAAGCCTTCGCGGGCGACCTGGTCGCGCGGGCGCTGACGGAGGCGGGCGCCGACATCCGCACCGGTGTCTCGGCGACATCCGTACGGCGTGCGGTCCCGGACGGGCCGGTCGTCGTGGAACTGGACAACGGCGAGCGTGTCGAGGCCGACGAAGTCCTCTTCGCCACCGGCCGCGCCCCGCGCACCGACGACCTCGGCCTGGAGACGGTGGGTCTGGCGCCCGGCTCCTGGCTCACCGTCGACGACAGCTGCCGCGTCGAAGGCACCACCTGGCTCTACGCCGTCGGAGACGTCAACCACCGGGCACTCCTCACGCACCAGGGCAAGTACCAGGCGCGTATCGCGGGCGCCGCGATCGCCGCCCGCGCCGCGGGAGTGCCACTGCTGGAGAACGACCCCTGGGGCGCCCACGCGGCCACCGCCGACCACGCGGCCGTCCCGCAGGTCGTCTTCACCGACCCCGAGGCCGCCTCGGTCGGCCTCACCCTCGCGGAGGCCGAACAGGCCGGCCACCGGGTACGCGCCATCGACCAGGACTTCGCCGCGGTGGCGGGCTCAGGGCTGTACGCGGACGGCTACCGGGGCCGCGCCCGCATGGTCGTGGACCTCGACCGGGAGATCCTGCTCGGCGTCACCCTCGTCGGACCGGGCATCGGAGAGCTGCTGCACTCGGCGACGATCGCGGTCGCGGGCGAGGTCCCCATCGGCAGGCTGTGGCACGCCGTCCCCGCGTATCCGACGATCAGCGAGGTCTGGCTGCGCCTGCTGGAGGCGTACCGCGACGCGTAGGGCCCGGTCGGCACCTCGGAACACCGCCAGGGTGTTCTCCCCGGTGCCCAGGGTTCGGCGCTGGCCATCCGCCCCGGGCAGCCCGGAGAACGGGAACTCGGCGCCCCTGCCTCCGTATCGGAGCTCGACGGTGCCGGTTTGATCCGGCCGTCCCGCACCACGACCACGCGGGGCCGTTCCTGCGGCCCGTCGAGGCGTGCTGCGGGAACGGCGCGGTAGCGGCAGCCGATCTTCCGGCTGCCGGTCCGCGGTGTGACGCGTACGCCGGCGGGCCTGGCGGCCGATGGCGCGGGAGGCCGGGGCGGTCAGGCCGGCGGCCGCAGATCGCTGGTGGAGACCCGCACGTGGTCGACGACGAGTTGCTGCGGGAAGGAGGTGCTGCCGTCGGGGTCGCCCGGCCAGTAGCCGCCGACGGCGAGGTTGAGGATCAGGAAGAAGGGCTTGTTGAACACCCAGGTGTTGCCGCCGAGGTCGGCGGGTGTGCGGCGCTGGTAGACGTTGCCGTCCACCGACCAGGTCACCGAGTCGGGGGCCCAGTCGACCGCGAAGGTGTGGAAGTCGTCGGCGAACGCCTGGCCGCCCGGCAGCGTGTAGGCGGCACCGATGCCGCCGGAACCGGAGTAGCCGGGACCGTGCAACGTGCCGTGGACCGTGGAGGGTTCGAAGCCGACGTTCTCCATGACGTCGATCTCGCCGGAACCGGGCCAGCCGACCTGACCGATGTCGTTCCCCAGCATCCAGAAGGCGGGCCACATGCCCTGACCGCGCGGCACCTTCATCCGGGCCTCGACGTGCCCGTACGTCTGAGTGAACCTGCCGGAGGTGTTCAGGCGTGCCGAGGTGTACTCGCACGTGCCGTACCAGCACTGGTAGTTGTTCGGATTCTCGCGGCGCGCGGTGATGACCAGATGTCCCTGGCCGTCGAGTGCCGCGTTGTTGTTGCCGGCCGTGTAGTACTGCCGTTCGTGGTTGTTGACGTTGTCGCCGGTCTCGATCTGCCACTTGCCGCCGTCGACGGCGGAGCCCGCGGGCCCGTCGAAGTCGTCGGTGAACGTCCCTGCTGTCACCGCGGGCCGCGGCGTGGGTACCGGCACACCGGCGGCGAGGCCGGAGGAGGCCGAGACGAGGGCGAGTACGGAGAGCGCGGACACCAGGAGACGCCGTGTGAGGTGGGGGGAGGTCATGGGGGTCCTTCCCGTGCGGAATCGAGCATCTGTCATGGATGTGACAAGTGCTCACCATGGGGGGTGGGGGAAAGGCTTCCGTTCTGTCTGAGATTTAAGAAGTGAACCAAGACCGTGTCAAGGCTTTGGTACGGACCACACTTCTTGCATGCACCAGTGGCGGCACGGCCTGGGCCGGGGCTCCCGTGCGGGCCTCGTCCCGGACCGCGGGGCCGGCCAACGGCGTGGGCGCGCGGCGGAGTTCGGCTCCACGCTCCGGCCCATCAGGTGTTCATGCTGCGGTGCGGGCCACGGGCGGTGTCAGTTCCCCGGGGCGGGGGACAGCGGTTGCCCGCAGCGCAGGTTCCACCGTCCGGACCGGCCGCTGAGCGCGGTCAGTGTCAGCGGGGCGACGTCCAGCCGCCAGAACGCCTGCGTCGGCAGATCGAGGGCCCGTACGGTCACCGCCCGCACCACCGCGGGCTCGACGACCCCCAGCACACGGCCGCCCCCGTCGCCGGCCAGGACCTTCACGGACTCCTTGGCCGCGCCGGAGGCTGCCGCGGAATCCCTGGGTGCGTCGGAGACCGCCACGGAGTTCAGCCAGCCGCCGACCCGTGCGCACAACTCCAGCAGCGATTCGCCGCCGTGCGGGGCCGCCGAGGGGTCGGCCAGCCAGGCCGACACGGCGTCCGGTTCGCTCGCGCCCACCTCCGCCAGCCGCTGCCCGCTCCATCGGCCCATGTCCCAGTCGCGGAGCGCGAGGTCGGGATCGGTGCGCAGTCCCAAGGCGTCGGCGGTTGCGGCGCACCGCACGGAGGGCCCGCGCACATACCGGTCGGCCGCGGGCACTCCCGGCGCGGCGGCGCGGGCACGCCGGGCCCCGGCCGGGTCGAGCGGAGCGTCACCGTCGAAACGCGCCTCGCGCAGCGCGGCGTTGAGCGCCGGTGAGATCAGCATCACCTGAACCGTCATGACCGGGTCAACCCCCTGAACTCTGGCCCTCACATGTGCCCACCATGGCATCCGGGTCCTCCGGCCCTGCCGTCGGCACCGTGGCCGTGCCTGGGCCCAGGCGGTATCGTCCCAGGAACATGACGAAGGTGTGACGGAAGTCCGGTGAGAATCCGGCACGGTCGCGCCACTGTGAACCCGTACCCGTACGGGAAGTCAGACCCAACACCTTCGACTCGGCACCACGATCGGGACGCGTGTTCCCTCAGGAGGTTCTGCCATGGCACAGACTGCCGCTGCCCCCACCACCGCCGTACCGGCGATCACTCCCCTCTCCGGGAAGGCCATTGCCCCGTGGGCGGTCTTCTTCGGCATCCTCATGCTCGTACTGCTGTACTTCGTCGGCGCCGAGCAGGGCGCCACCGCGGTCATCTCCGGCGAAGGTGTCCACGAGTGGGTCCACGACGGCCGCCACCTCCTCGGCTTCCCCTGCCACTGACGTCCCGTCCGATCCAGGGGAAACCTCATGAACTCCATATCTGTCAGAGCCCTGCTCGTCCGCGGCATGCTGGCCGGGCTGGCCGCGGGCGCACTCGCCCTGTTTGTCGCCTACTTCCTCGGTGAGTCCCGGGTCGATGCGGCCATCGCCCTCGAAGAGGCGCACAGCCACGACCACGGCGGTGGCGAGGAACTCGTCAGCCGCACCATGCAGTCCACCGCCGGCCTCGCCACCGGTGTGCTCGTCTTCGGAGTGGCCATCGGCGGCATCGCCGCCCTCGTCTTCTGCTATGCCCTCGGCCGGATCGGCAGATTCGGCCCCCGGGCCACGGCCGCACTGATCGCGGGTGCGGCCCTGCTGACCGTGTACGTCGTGCCGTTCCTGAAGTACCCGGCCAACCCGCCGGCCGTCGGCAACCCCGACACCATCGGCCGGCGCACCGCACTGTTCTTCCTGATGGTCGCCCTCAGCGTGCTGCTGGCCGTCGCCGCCGTGATCCTCGGCAGGCGGCTGGCTCCCCGCCTGGGCAACTGGAACGCGACGATCACCGCATCCGTCGCCTACGTCGTCGTGATCGGACTCGCCTACGCGCTCCTGCCCTCGTTCAACGAGGTCGGAAAGGACTTCCCGGCGGGGCTGCTGTGGGAGTTCCGCCTGGCCACGCTCGCCGTACAGGCCACGCTGTGGGTCACCTTCGGCCTCGTCTTCGGCCACCTGACGGAACGGCTCCTCGTATCGGGGACCGGTACCGTCACCACCGGCGAGGGGACGGCGAACCGGGCGGCCACTGCGGCCGGCTGACCGACCCACCGCTCACCACCGGCCGAGATCTCACCACCGGCGGACATTTCGTCATCAGCGGGCAAGGGAACCCGCCGGGAGCTTCCCGGCGGGTTCCGCTGCCTTGTCATGCCGCGCCGCGACCCACCCCGTCCGTCGGAAGGGACCGACGGCCGCCGGCCCGCTACTCCTCACTCCTCGGCCCGGCGGTCCAGGTCGATCCGGTAGTGCTTCAGCCGAGGGTCCTCCTTCACCAGGCGCATGCCGACGGCTTCCATGACGCGCTGGGACGCGAGGTTGTCCACGTCGGTGTCACCGTGCACACAGCTCACCCCCTGGTCGCGGGCGAACCGGAGTAGTGCGCGCAGCGCCTCGGAGGCGTATCCCCTTCCACGCGTCGAGGGGACGAGGCCGTAGCCGATCGTGACGTGTCCGTCCTCGTCCGGGGCGCCGTGGAACCCCAGCCCGCCGATCACCGCTCCGTCCCGGCGGCGGCGTATCTCGTACGAACGGAAGGGGCCGGGATCACCCGTCGACGCACAGGTGTTGAGGAAGCGCTCGGCCGCGGCCAGGTCACCGGGGGACGGATATCCGGCAGCCCAGCGGGCACCGGCTCCCGGCGTGCCGGCCCTCACCTGCAAGGCGTCGCAGGCGCTCATTGGGCGGAGGAGGAGGCGGGGAGTCTCGAGATCGGTCATGACCGAGTGGACTATCACGCGGGGTGAGCGGGCGGCATCGGGTTTGTCCGGAAGCCGCGGCGCGACTGGTCGTGGAGCCCCGGACGGGGACATCTCCATCCGGACCGTGTGCGAGGCGGCTCGGGTGGGCCCCGGCGCTCCACCGCCACTTCGGCGACCAGGAGGGCCTGCTGTCCGCGGTGGCCGACCACGGCTTCGACGCGTACCCCGCGACGAAGAGGCCGCGCGGCGAGAGCGCGGCGCTCGTCGAGGGTGCTCGCCGCCCGCCCCGCGACCTCCGACCGCGCGGCCGTGTCGCGGCGGGTCCGCGCCGCCGCGCACGCCGCGGTCTTCACCCGGGGGTACCGGGCGTGTCCGCCGACGTGGACGGCACGCGGGCACCAGTGCCCGGAGCCCACGTGCCGCCCACCGCGGACCGGCTGAAGGCGCCGCTGGGGCAGGCACCCGATCCAGTACTCAGTGCCGCCGGGGGAGCCCCCCCCGACGGAACGGCTTGACCGCCCACCGAGCACCCTTCACGGCCGCTGGGGCCGTGTCCGGTCCTCGTCGAGGCCGAAGTCCCCGGAGAACGCCGCAGCCATCCGCAGATGACCGGACGCCTCCGCACTCCGCCCCTGGCGCTCAAGCGTGCGGCCGAGCATCAGCCGGGCGTACGGCTCCACCGGGTCGCGCTCCAGAACCGCCCGCAGCTCCGTCTCGGCCCTGCCGAGCCGAGCCGAGTGGTAGTAGGCCCGCGCCAGCAGCAGCCGGGGGGAGACCTGCTCCGGTACCTCCTCGACGAGCCCCTCCAGGATCCGGGCAGCGGTCATGTACTCCTTCGCTTCGAAGAACATCCCCGCACGGTCCCAGCGGTCGGCGGCCGTACCGAACTCGAAATAGGTGTCGCTCACTTGACCTCTGACCTCCTCGTTCACGGACCGCCCCCGGATCGCTCCCGGCCCTGCCCTGCCGTTGCCCCGGCCCCACGTTCGGCCGTGCTTCGGACAGAGGAACATGGCAGACTGGTTGAATATTCCACTACTTTATCGGCGTGGGTACCGGCACCCCGGGCCCGCACGGGAATAGGTTGAGCGCCATGAGCAATCTCGATCGCCAGGCCGCACTCTCCGTCTGCGGAGGACGGGGCTTCGTCGTCGCCGAGCCCGTACGTGAACTACTCACCCCGCGTCATGTCCAACTGGGTGAGTCCACCGAGGTCCGCAGACTGCTGCCCAATCTGGGCCGCCGGATGGTCGGTGCATGGGCCTTTGTCGACCATTACGGCCCCGACGACATCGCCGGCGAACCCGGGATGCAAGTGCCGCCCCACCCCCACATGGGTCTCCAGACGGTCAGCTGGCTGCACGACGGCGAGGTCCTGCACCGGGACAGCCTCGGCAGCCTCCGGACGATCCGCCCGCGCGAGCTGGGGCTGATGACCTCCGGCCGGGCCATCAGCCACTCCGAGGAGAGCCCGAAGTCCCACGCGAGGTTTCTGCACGGCGCGCAGCTGTGGGTGGCGCTGCCGGATGCCCACCGCCACGTCGAGCCGCACTTCCAGCACCACACCGAACTGCCGACCGTCACCGCCCCCGGCCTCACCGCCACGCTGATCCTGGGCGAACTCGACGGCGCCACCTCGCCCGGCACCGCATACACCCCGATCGTCGGCGCCGACCTGTCCCTCGACGCCGGAGCCGAGGCCCGTCTGCCGCTGGACCCGGATTTCGAGTACGCGGTGCTCTCGATGTCCGGCCGGGCCGAGGTCGACGGCGTTCCCGTACTGCCCGGCTCCATGCTCTACCTCGGCTGCGGCCGAGCCGAACTCCCCTTGCGCGCGGACACCGACGCGGGCCTCATGCTCCTCGGCGGCGAGCCCTTCGAGGAGGAAATCGTGATGTGGTGGAACTTCATCGGGCGGTCCCACGAGGAAATCGCACAGGCGCGTTCGGACTGGGCGGTCGGCGCCCGGTTCGGGGAAGTGCATGGCTACGACGGAGGCCGGCTGGCCGCTCCCGAGCTGCCGCCTGTGGCGCTAAAACCACGGGGAAGGGTGCGCTGAGCTGCATTGACGTGGTCGGAATCCAGCACGCCCCTGGTCGCGGCAACTCCGTCCCATGCGTGAAGCGGACATCGGTCCCGCGCCGCTTTTCGGGACCCCCGCCGAATCGTGGTGGCGGCCCGACCGCGCCGGTGGGCTGCTGTCGGGCCGCCACCTTCACCGTCACCGGCGCACCGCCAGGGCCGGTGCGTCAGGAGGCGGGTATCGGGAGGCGAGGTGTCAGGACGTGAGCACCGCCTTCATCGCCGACCCGTCGGCGACCGCGGTGAGCGCATCGGCGTACCGCTCCAGCGGGAACGGCGTGACCAGGCTCGCCAGGTCGAAGCGGGCGGTGAGGGCCGGCAGCAGGCGGACGTATTCGACGAGATGGGCGCCGGTGAAGGCCCAGGAGCCGACGACGTCGAGCTGCCGGTGGACGATCTGGTGCGGGTTGATCAGGGTGTCCCCGGCGTCCGTGTACTGGCCGATGATCAGGTAGCTGCCGCCCCGGCGGGCGAGGGTGAGGCCCTGGCCGACGGCGACCGGTACCCCGGCACACTCGATCACCAGATCGGCGCCGCCCCCGCCGGTGGCGGCCCGTACCTGCCGCAGGACCTCCTCGGGGTCGGCGGCGCCGGCGATGTCCAGGTGAACGTCACCGATGCCTGCCGAGGCGGCCCGGTCCAGGCGGCCCGCCGGGCCGCCGACGACGATGACCTTGGCGGCGCCGGCGAGTTGCGCGAACGCGGCCGCCGCGAGGCCGACCGGGCCGCTGCCCTGCACCACGACGGTCTCGCCCAGCCGTACCGGCCGCCGCTCGTACAACGCGTGTGCCACGGTGGGTCCTGCGCAGGCCAGCGACATGGCGGCGAGCGGGTCGGTGCCGTCGGGGACCTTGATCACGGTGGTGCCGGGCTGCAGCACGATGCGGTCGGCCCAGGCTCCGGAGAGTTCCGGGCCGTCGGCGAGAGCGCGGTTGACGCCGTAGGTGCGGCGCCGCTCGCACAGGGTCGGTTCGCGGTGCAGTCTGCAGGGCGGGCAGACGCCGCAGGCGATGGAGGAGGCCCACATCACGGTGTCGCCGGTGGCGAGCGGCTCCCCGGTGGCGTCGTGGTGGGTTCCGGCGCCCAACTCCCCTACGACACCGAGCCCTTCGTGACCGAGGGTGAGCGGGACAGGGATGTCCAGGTGCCCCTGTTGCAGGTGCAGGTCGGTGCCGCAGATTCCGCCGTAGCCGCAAGCGACGATCATGCCGCCGTCGGGGGCCTGGGGCAGCGGGAACTCCCGGAGCCGCAGCGGTGCGTTGAACTCCTCCAGGACGACGGCGCGTCCGGTGCGGGCCGTCATGCCGACACCGTCCTCAGCACCTCGGAGAACGGTGCCTCCAGCGGGCGCAGTGGCTCGGTGTCGCGGCACACGACGTAGTCCGGGCGGGGTGCGCCCTCGGGTCGCGGCAGGTTGGCGGCGTCGTTGTAGGTGGCGATGAGGAGGCGGCGGGCGAACGGCGACATATTGGGTGCCGAACCGTGCACGATCTGCGGGGAGAACAGAACGACGGAGCCGGCCGGACCCTTGGGGCTGGTCATGCCGTGCCGGTCGACGAGCTCGGCGAGCTGCTGCGGAGTCAGCGAGATGTCGTCGGGGTCGAGGTGCTGATCGGACGTGACGGTGGCCGAGCGGCCCTCGCGGACGAGTCCGCTGCGGTGCGAGCCGGGCAGGAATATGACCGGGCCGTTGAACTCGGTGACATCGTCGAGGAACATCCCGATGTTGATCTGAAGGGGAGCGGGGAGTCCGTCGGCGAGGCGCCAGGCGAGGTAGTCCTGGTGCCAGGCCCACTTGTCGCCGCCGAACGCCGGCTTGGCGTTGATCTTGAACTGGTAGACGTACACGTTGTCGGTGAGCAGCTGCTGGACGGGCGGCAGGATACGCGGATCGCGGATCAGGCCGGCGTATTCGGGCTGGCGCTGGTGCGATGAGTAGACCGCGCGGACCTCCGGGCCGCCGCCCTCGGTCACCACCTGCGGGCCGGGGATCTTGGTGTCGCGTTCCAGGGCCTTCCGTAGCGTGTTCACCTCCTGCGGGTCGAGCAGGGATTCCAGCATCAGGAATCCGCGGTCGTGGTACTGGTCGACCTGTTGACGGGTCAGCCGCATGTGCTTCTTCTCCTGAGAATGAGGGGGCCGTCGGGGCGGTGGGCCGGGTAGGGGTCATCCCATGAAGTGGCCACCGTCGACGACGAGTTGCTGTCCAGTGATGTAGCTGCTGCGCGCGGTCACCAGGAACTCGAGGGCATCGGCCATGTCCTCGGCGGTGCCGAGTCGGCGGCCGGGGATGGAGTCCCGGACGGTGGCCAGCCGTTCCGGGTCGTCGAGGCGGTAGCGCTCGACGACCTCGTCGGTGTCGGTGAATCCGGGCAGCAGGGCGTTTACCCTGATGTGCGGGGCCAGTTCGAGGGCCAGGCACTTGGTGAGCTGGAGCAGGCCCGCCTTGCTGGCGCAGTAGTTGGCGCCGTTCGTACGGGGCCGGATTGCCGTGGTGGATGAGATGTTGACGATGCTGCCGCCGCCGGCCTCGACCATCGCGGGCGCCAGGGCCCGGCTGAGGTGGAAGGGGCCGGAGAGGTTGGTGGCGAGCACCGTGTCCCACTCCTCGGCGGTCATCGACAGGAACGGCCGGTCGCGGTTGACGCCGGCGTTGTTGACCAGCGCGGTGGGTGCGCCGTACTCGCCGGTGATCCGGGCGCAGACCGCCTGGATCTCGTCGGGCCGGGTGAGGTCGCAGCGCAGTGTCTCGATCCGACCCTCACCGGCCTTCTCGGTCTCCTGTGCGGCGAGGTCGTCGCCGCGGTAGAGGGCGATCACCCGGTGGCCGAGGGCGGCGAGCCGCAGGCTCAGTGCCCGTCCGATGCCGCGGGTGCCGCCGCTGACCACGGATGTCGTCATGGCGCTCCCCGAAGTGGCGTGCGGTGGTGGTCAATTGGCGACGAGGTCGCCGCGCTTGAGCCCGGAGTCCTCGGGCGCCGCGGCCGGGTCGCCACCGAGGTCGGTGATCGCGTTGTGCTCGTCCACGAAGACGACGTGCGGGACGAAGGAGGCGATCTCGGCGTCCGTCATGGCGGCGTAGGCGATGATGATGACGCGGTCGCCGGGGCTGATGAGCCGGGCCGCTGCCCCGTTGATGCCGATGACGCCGGATCCGGCCGGGCCCTCGATGACGTACGTGGAAAGCCGGGAGCCGTTCTCGATGTCCACGATGTCGACCTTCTCGCCGGGCAGCAGGTCGGCGGCCTTCATCAGGTCGGAGTCGATGGTCAGCGAGCCGACGTAGTGCAGGTCGGCCTGGGTGACGGTGGCACGGTGGATCTTCGACTTCATCAGGGTGCGGTACATGGGGGCCTCACGTGTGGTGGGTCGATGCCGGCGCGGCCGCAGGTCGGGCCGTCCGGTGGTACGCGGTCCGGGTCAGACCGGCCAGGTGGCGTAGCGGCGCATGCCGTACAGCAGCGGCGCCGTGTCGGTGGCCGGGGTGTGCGTCTCGGTGTGCAGCACCTCGCCGATGACGATGGTGTGGTCGTCGGCGGGGATGAGCCGGGTGACGCGGCACTCGGCGGTGGCGTGGGCGTCCTGCGGCAGTACCGGAAGGCCGGTGACAGGTGCGGGCCGCCAGGGGACGGCGCTGAACCGTTCGGCGGCAGGACCGGCGAACGCCTCGGCGGCGCGGCGCCCGGCGCTGTGCAGCAGGTTGACGGTGAAGGCGCCGCGGGCGGCGAGGACCGGCAGGGTGCTGCCGCTGTCGGCCGCGCACACCAGGAGCTGCGGCGGGTCGAGGGAGAGCGAGCACAGGGCGGTGCAGGTGAAGCCGTACGGAGTGTCCTGCGCGTCGGCGGTGGCGACGACGGCGACGCCGCTGGGGTGGGAGCTCATCAGGGCCCGGAAGGCGTCGCGGGTGACCGTGGGATCCGCCTGGACGGGGGTCACCATGCGAAGGCCCGGGCGTCGTACAGATTGACGCCGACGGCAGCCTTGCCCAGGTACTCCAGGCACTCCTGCGGCTTGGCCGGCATCACGTGCGCGAACGACGCCTCGCGGACGAGTCGCTCCAGGGGGTGGCCGCGGCGGACGGCGACGGAGCCGCACAGCCGCACAGCGTCCTGGGCGAGCTGCGGGCCGACCTCGCCGACGACGTACTTGGCGGCGTGGACCATGGCGTTGGCCTCCAGGCTGCCGCGTTGGGCGGTGACGAGGTCACCGGCCTCGTGGACCAGGGCGCGGGCGGCCCGCAGCCGGGCGGACATCCGGCCGAGTTCCAGGTGCACGACGGACGAGTCGGCGGAGCCAGGGGCCGCGGTGACATGGTCGACGGTGTGCCGGAAGAGGGCTTCGGCGATGCCGAGGTAGGCGCCGGTGTAACCAGCGACCATCCAGTGTGGTTCGCGGACGACCTTGAACAGGGACATGCCCTCGACGCCGAGGTAGAGGCGGGAGCGGGGCACCGGTACCTCGTCCAGGGTCATGGCGGCGGTGCTGGTGCCGTACATCGCAGACATGTGGTGGACGGGGCCGAAGCCGACGCCGGGGTCATCGGCGGCGACGACGAAGTGCGAGACCTCACGGGTGTCCTCGGTGCCGTCGGCGGCAGCTGCCGCAATGACGTAGTAATCGGCGACGCCGGCGAGCGAGACGAAGGACTTCCTTCCGCTCAGGACGTAGTGCGTGCCGTCGTCGGAGAGGCGGTAGCGTGTCTGCAGGCCGCGGAGTTTGGCGCCGCGGCCGGCCTCGGAGGTGGCAGAGGCGAACAGCTTGCGCCCGTTCACGACCTCGTCCAGCATCCATGAGCGGAACGTCTCGGCGGCCGGGGGCAGCCGGGTGCCGGCGGCGTCGGCGAGCGCGCCGATGACTACGTGGTGCATGTTGAAGCCCAGGGCGGCGGCGCCGTTGTGCGCGCCGAGTTCGGCCAGCACCCGCCAGTAGTCCCCGAAGCCGAGGCCGGCGCCCCCCGCCTTCTGGGGGACGAGCAGTGCGAGCAGGCCGGAGTCGCGCAGGATGCGGTAGGCCTCGTGGCCGTCGGTGCGCCCGGCGTCTACGTCGACGGCGAGTGGGGCGAGCGCGGTGCCGGTCTCCGCGGCGAGTTTGAGGAGGTCGTCGAGTTCGTTGGGCAGCGTCATCTATGTCCTTCGGGTCGGTTCTCGGCCGGTCTGCGCTCGATCAGGCGGCGCTCGAACAGTCAGTTCTCGACCGGTAGGCCGAGTTGACGTGCGATGCCCACGCGCAGCAGGTCGTTGGGGCCGGCGTAGGTGAGGGCCGCCATGGGGCTTGCCAGGTCGGCGGCCAGGTCGAAGTCGGGGAGGAAGGCCCGGACGCCGGACAGCGCGGCGGCCTGCTCGGTCAGGCGTACGTAGTCCTCGGAGACGGAGATCTTGGTGAGGGCGGCCTCGGTGGCCAGCTGCCGGGCGGGCGTACCGCCGTCGAGTCGGGCGGCCATCGCGTAGAGCTGGACGCGGGAGCGGTGCAGTGCCAGTGCCATGTCGCTGATGCGGGCGGCGACTTGGTGGCTCGCGCCCATGCGGCGGCCGAAGTGGTCGCGCTCCCTGGCCCATGCGACGGTACGGGCCAGGGAGCGGTGCATCGGGCCGAGGGCGTAGCTGAGGATGACGGACCGCTCCCAGGCGGTGGTGGAGGCCATCACCGCAAGGCCGGAGCCCTCCTCTCCGAGCAGCGCGCCCGTCGGCAACCGGGCGCCGTCGAAGAGGAGTTCCCCCATCGGCACGGTGGGCAGCGCGGTCTTGGTGAAGGTCTCGCCGCGGCGGACCCCCGGCAGGTCGAGCGGGAGGAGGAACGCGGACAGCGCGAACGGGGAGCGTCCCTCGGCGGTGCGGGCGAAGACGATCGCCCGGTCGGCGACAGGGGCGGCGGTGATGAATGTCTTGGCGCCGTCGAGGACGAAGCCGTCACCGTCGCGCCGGGCGCGGGTCTCCATGGAGAACGGGTCGCTGCCGCCGCCGCGTTCCGTCAGCGCGTGGCACAGCAGCACCCGGCCGTCCTGGACGTCGGCGACCGCGCGCCAGGCCTCGGCGTCGAGGGAGGCCCGCAGGGGGAACTGCATCCCGAAGATTTGTGAGGCCAGCGCGTAGCACAGGCCCGGGTCGACGCCGGCCAGACCGATGCCCTCGATCATGGCGAGCGAGCGGGTGACGGGGCCGGGCCCCTCCGTGCCCGGTGCGGCAAGCCGCAGGACGCCGAGGTCGGCCATGGCCCGCCATTGCGCAGTGAAGTCCTTGGCGGCGACCTGTTCCAGGGCCGGTGCGGCCAGGTCCCGGTAGGTGTCGACGAGCCGCTCGGTCTCCGGGGTGCCGGTGCGCAGCGCCGCGAGGGTCACGGCGCTCACTCGCCGACCTCGCCGGTCAGGTTCCCGATGGCGGCCCACAGGGCCTTGGGGGTGCGGAAGTTGGCGGCGACGATTTCGGTGTCGGGCAGGGTGATGCCGGCTCCCTTGTCGAGCGCCGTGACGATTTCCATGATCGCCAGCGAGTCGACCAGGCCCATCTCAAGCAGCGGAGTGTCGGCGTTCAGGGACTGCGGGTCCTCGCCGCGGCCCCAGGTGATGCAACTGCCGATGAGGGTGCAGAGTTCTTCGACGCTGTTCATGCGGGGATCTCCTCCAGGTGTGCGGGGCCGGCGGCGTCGCTCAGGGCGCGGCGGTCGATCTTTCCGCTGGTGGTGGTGGGCAGCGTGGCGACCGGGACGATCCGGTCGGGCAGCATCCGTTGGGGCAGCACGTCGCGCAGTGCGGCCAGCACGTCCCGTTCGGTGGCGTCCGTGCGTACGTAGGCCCAGATCTGGCCGGTGTGCGGACCGTTCTTGGCGACGACGGCGGCGGTGGCGACCTGCGGCAGGCCGAGGACGGCGCTCTCCACGTCGAGCAGGTCGATGCGGTGGCCGCGCCGTTTGACCTGGGAGTCGCGCCGGCCGCGCAGGAAGACCCGGCCGTCGGGGGTGATCCGGCCGAGGTCGCCGCTGGCGTAGGCGCGGCGGGCCACTCCGTCGCGGAAGGTGATGGTGCGGGTGGGATCGCTCGGTTCGCCGCCGCGCAGATAGCCCTGGAAGACGGTGGGTCCGGCGATGTGGATCTCGCCTTCGCCGTCGGTGGGCCGGCCGTCCTCGTCGAGCACCTCGATGTGTACGTCGCCGATGCCGCGGCCGATGGTCAGTTCCTGGTCGGCGGTCCAGTCGGCCGGCACCCGGTAGTAGGTGCAGGCGTTGGTCTCGGTGGGCCCGTACAGGTTGTAGAAGGCCACCCCGTCAAGGAGCCGCAGGTACCGCTCGAGGAGTTCCGGGGCGAAGGCCTCCCCGCCGAAGGCCGCGAGGCGCAGGGCGGGCGGCCGGGCGTCGGCGATGCCGCCCTGCTGGAGCATGCCGTGATAGAGGGAGGGTACGGCGATGAAGTGGGTGATGCGCTGCTCGGTCAGCCAGCCGACGACATCGCGCGGGAAGGCCCGCAGCAGGTCCGGCATCAGGACAGTGCAGGCGCCGGCGGCAGCGGCGCTGAACAGGTCGAAGGTGGTCAGGTCGAAGGTGAGGGCGGCCTGGGAGCCGATCCGGTCGTCCGGGGTGAGGCCGAACTCGTGGGCGGCCCATTGGGCGTAGTGGGCAACGTTCTCGTGCGAGAGCAGGACGCCCTTGGGCCAGCCGGTGCTGCCGGAGGTGAAGAGGATGTAGCCGCCGTGGTCGGTGGGCGCCGGCCGCTCCTCGGGGGCGAGCACGCGCAGCCAGTGCAGGCCGTGGTCGAGGGCGCCCTCGTCGGTCGATGCGCCGTCGCGGACGCGGGCGGCGGCACGGTGGGCCCCGGCCAGGGCGCGGTCGCCGGCCAGCAGCAGGGACAGGCCCGCGTTGCGGATCATGCGGGCGGTGCGTTCCGGGGGGTCGGCGGTGTCGAGGGGCGCCGCCACCGCACCGGCCCGAAGCGCCGCGTACAGGGCGATGACGGTGGCCGGGGTCTTGGGGGCGTAGACGCCGACCCGGTCGCCCGGTGCAACACCGGTGGCGGTCAGGCGGGCGGCCAACACGTCGACGGCGCGGTCGAGTCGGGCGTACGTCCAGCTTTCACCGGCGCCCTCCAGTGCGGTGCGGTCGGGGTGGGTCCGTGCGGAGCGGGCCAGGAGGGCGTCGAGACGTGCGGGGTGCTCCGTGGTCATCGGGCGGCCTCCACGGTGGGGGTGTTCGCGAGGTGTGTGTCGAGGAAGTCCCGGGTGGTGTCGATGACGAGGTCGGGGCAGGCCAGATGGGGGTAGTGGTCGCAGCCCTCGGGCACCAGGCGCTGGAAGGGGCCGCGGACCGTGCGTTCGACGGCGTCGACCTGGCCGAGGGAGCCGTACTCGTCCACGTCGCCCTGGACCATCAGCACCGGCGCGGTGACGTCGAGATCGTCCTCGATGGACCAGCTGCGGAAGCCGGGTGAGAGCCAGACCCCGCTCCACCGCTCGAAGACACCCCGGGGGTCGTCGTGCACCAGGGCCAGCTTCTTGGCGAGCGGGCCGGCCTCGTAGGAAGCGCGGGCGGCCTCGATGCCGACGCGGTTCTCCTCCTCGAAGTACATGTGCGGGCCCATCCCGACGACGGCTGCGACGGGACGCACCGAGGCGTGCAGCAGCGCCATGGAGGCGCCGTCGCTGTGGCCGACCAGGACGGGACGGTGCATGCCGAGCGCGTCGAGCAGCGCGGGCAGCAGGCCCTGGGCGTGCTCGTGCATGTAGCGGGGAGTGCGGGGCAGCGGGTCGGGGCCGCTGCCGCCGTGGCCGTGGCGGGAGTAGACCAGGGCGCGGCGTCCGGTGGCGGCGGCAAGGCGGGCGGGAAAGCGGCCCCAGGCGGCGATGCAGCCGAGTCCGCCGTGCAGGAAGACCAGGGGTGCCAGGTCCGGGGCACCGTCGATGACGACGTGTTCAAGGGGACCGTTGCACGTATCAATTACCGGCACATCGATATCCTTCTCGGTGATTTACGACAGCAGAATGGACATTCCGGAAAACTCGGTAAGATGTAGCCCACACCGATCTGTCGCAGCTGGCGGCGTAAAGCCGGACAGCGGGAGTGGGAAGAGTGCGGAAATAGTTGAGAAAGTAACCTTCAACAGGGCGAAAGTCGGCGACAGCGCAGCGACGCAGGAGCGGTGTGCCGCGTTACGTCGAATCGCCTGTGCCGCACCCATGCCGTCGGGCGGTGCGGGCGTCAACGGGCCTACGAGGCATCCGCAGGGGCCGCGAAGTGGTGACTTCGGGCGCGGGTGGCCGCCGAGCGGCCCCGCCGGTCACTAATCCTTCGCTTTTCCGTTGGTTGATTTTGCGCCATTCCAGTTGGTGGCGCGCACCAATATTCCTGCACGACGTACCCCCGTTGAAAGCATGACTGCACATCAGTGGCGCCCGATGCCAGGCCCGTGACGCTTCTTGGGCACCTGCCCGTTCGGCGACACGAAGAAGACTAGACATATTGTCGAGGTGAGAGAAATGACATTGCTGGACGGCCTATACGCTCGCAGAATGAATATCGACCTACGCCACTTGCGATGCTTTCTGGCCGTAGCCGAGGAGGGCGGCTTCACGGCTGCAGGACGCCGCCTGCATCTGGCCCAGCCGACCCTGACCCGCAACATCAGAACCCTGGAGAAGTACCTGGGCGTACGGCTCTTCGAACGCACCACCCGCAGAACCGAGCTCACCGACAAGGGAACGACGCTCTTGGGGACTGTCGCCCCACTGCTGCGCCAACTCGAATCGGCACTCAAGAATGTGCAGGAAGGGGAGAAACTGCGCATCGGGTTCAGCTGGGGACTGCCCGAGGGGCTGTCGCGGGTCGCTGCGCGGTTCGGGGAGGCCACCGGGGTCGGAGTCGAATTCACCCGCTGCGACACCCCCCAGGCCGGACTTGACACCGGCCAGGTGCATCTGGGCCTGCTGCGCGGCGCGCCTCTCCCGAAGGGACTGCGCGGCGTTCTCCTCTACGAGGAGTCCCGCATCGCGGCCGTCCCCGCGAGCTGGCGGCTGGCCGATCGCACGGAACTGGACTGGGCGGAGCTCGCCGACCTGCCGTTGGTCATCAACACCGTCAGCGGCACGACCTTCCCCGAGATGTGGCCCGCCGACAGCCGGCCGACGGTCGGTGCCGAATGTCGAAACTGCGACGAATGGCTGGAGCAGGTGGCTGTCGGCCTCGGCGTGGGTACCGCGCCGGTCTCCGTCGCCCGCCGCTACACCCATCCCTTCGTCCGCCTCGTCCCGCTGACCGGCGCACCCAGGGTGCCCGCATATCTCGCCCACCTCTCGCACGGTGCCCACCCGCAGGCCGCGCGCTTCGCCGACCACGCCTGGCGGGTGGCCGACGAGCTTCAGACGTAGCAGGTGTCGGCCGCGCGCCACCGGTCCAGGCCCTGATCGCACCGGCTCCATGCTCCCCGCGAATGCGCGCAGACGTTCCGCTGAGCCTCCCCGTGCGACTGTGCACACTGCTTGTCCAACGTGGCCTGCACCGTGGCGATCAGAACGTCGGCCTGCCTGTCTCCTGCATGCTGGGGGTGTGCGTTCACCGGCCGGCACCGCCGCGTCACCTCGTCACCTCGTCACCCGGTGGTCGCCAGTCGCTCCCGCGCTTCCGTCGCGACAACGACCGAGACCGTCTCCCCGTGGACGGCCACCGATTTCCGCAGCGCCTCACCGTGAAGGAAGCTCGCATGGCTGTCCGTCAGCACGCTGCGCTGCGGCCCGCTCAGGGCAGGCGGGCGTGCTCGGTTCGGCTGGCAGGGTTCCTCTCACGCGCGAGCGCATGGGCCCGCCCGGACACCTTGGCGGGGACGATGTCTGCTCCCGTACGCCTGCGTCCGGCCGTGCGCGGCGACCGCACTCCTGCACCCGTGGGTCACCGGCGCCCGTGCGCCGCGCATGCCCCGGTCAAGGCGTGGGGGATTCCTGCGCTTCGGCTCGCGAAGGGCTCGGTACCGGACTCGGTGACGTCTCACGTCCTGGCGCATCAGCACAGGTCGGTTCCCCCGGGTGGACAACTTCAGGCCCAGAGCTGTCCGCCGAGAGTCCCGGCGGGTGCGGTGCCGGGCAGGACATAGGCCACGGCCGAGGCCCGGTGTTGGAGGAACGGGGTGAGGGCGTCGCGGGCGGCCAGGCGGTTCTGGACGCGGGTGAACTGGGCGGGGTCGCGCATGAAGGCGCAGAAGAGAAGACCGCGGTCGGTCGGGCCGTCGTCGTAGCTGTAACTGCGGCGGAGCATGCGGGCGCCGCCGTCGAAGCGGGGGCTGGCGAGACGCACGTGGGCGGTGGCCGGGATGACGTAGGAACCGTCGGGGTTCTTCGCGTAGATGTCCGGCTCGTCGTGCTCGGCGGTGCCGCTGAGCGCGACGCCGTCGCGGGCGCGGCGGCCCATCACCCGGTCGCGCCGGCCCTCGGGGAGGGCCGCGAAGCCGGTGACGTCCATGTGGATCCTTCGGTAGACCAGAACGGTGCCGTCCCGGTGGGCTCCGGGTGGGCCCCAGACCCACTGCTGGGCCGCCGCGTGATCGGGGTTGGCGGTGCCGTCCTTGGAGCCGAACAAGTTGCGCGGGGTGGTCCCCGGGGCCGTGTGGGGCAGGAAGCCGGACTGGGTCCAGCGCGGTACGGCGCCGGCGGCGTGCGCGGCCGTGCCGACGAGTTCGGCGACGACGGTGAGGGTCCAGCGGTCGGCTGCGCACAGTTGGACCAGAAGATCGCCGTTGCTGCGGTGCGGGTCGAGGCGGTCGCCGGGGAAGAGCGGCAACTCGCCAAGCGAAGCGGGGACGTTGAGGCCGAGGCGGGCGGCGAGGGCGGGACCGATGCCGACCAGGGAGGTGAGCCGGGTCGCGCTCCCGTCCTGGAGTCGCGGGTCCGGAGGGGCGTCGGAGGCCGCGGTGGCGAGCGTGCGGGTCAGCGCGCCGAGGACGCTGCGCAGAGTCTTCCGGTCGGTGGCGGCGGAAGTCTGCGGAAGGTCGAAGGAGAGCAGGTGTGTCGCCGGTTGCTGGGGCGCCGTGACACCCGCCTGTCGGGCGCCGTGGAAGGGAATCGCGGCCTCGGCCGGCGGGGCACCGCTGGTGGCACGGCCGGCTGTCCGGCCGTCCCTCGCCAATTCGTCGGCCGCCGCGCCGACCCCGGCGGCAAGCACGGCTCCGCCGGCGAGCAGTGCCCGGCGCCGCCCGAAACGGGTTGCCGCGGGGCGGGATGAATCCTGCGCATTTCCCTGTTCGGTGGGCATACGCCTATTGGAGACGATAAAACAACTGCCATGCAAATCCTGTTTGGAGAAGGACTGTTGGCGCGTCGGCCGGTCCCGGCGGCGGTGTTCCGGGCGGCGTTGCGTCTGTCGGTGCTGGTCGTCTCGCTCGCGATGGCGGCCACCGGGTGTTCCGGTACGGGGTCGACGTCCGCCGATGCGCGGCATCCGGCGGGGGGCGTGCTGCGCGTTCCGCAGGACTTCTCCTCGGTGCAGCGGGCGGTGGACGCCGCCCGTGAGGGCGAGACGGTACTGATCGGACCGGGCGTGTACCGGGAGAGCGTGCGCGTCACCAAGCCCCGCGTGGTGCTGCGCGGAGCGGACCGCAACGCGGTGGTCTTCGACGGAGGTGTGCGTCTGGCCAACGGCATCACCGTGACCGGCGCCGGCTCGGTGGTCGAGAACCTCACCGTGCACGGCTATCTCGCCAACGGCGTGCTGTTCACCGGCGTCACCGACGCGCGGTTGCAGCAGCGCGGCGCCGGCGGCTCCGCCTACGACCCGCTGGACACCGCCCGTTTCCCTCCCGTCCGGGGCTTCCGCGCGACCCGGGTGACGGCGTACAACAACGGCCTGTACGGCATCTACGCCTTTGACGCGCGCGACGGTGTGATCGAGGACTCCTACGCCTCCGGGCACGCAGACTCGGGCATCTACGTCGGCCAGTGCAAGCCCTGCGCCACCGTCGTCCGCGGCAATACCGTGGAGCGCAACGCGGTCGGCATCGAACTGACCAATGCCTCGGACGGCCTGTCGGTGCTGGGCAACCGCGTCGCCCGCAACCGGGTCGGCGTCACGGTCAACTCCAATGACCTGGAGGCCCTCGCCCCGCAGCACGGCGCGGTGATCGCGGGCAACGTGGTCGCCGACAACAACGCCGCCGACACGCCCGAGCAGGCGGACGGGGGCTTCGGCATCGGCATCGGCATCGGCGGTGGCACCGAGAACCGCGTCCAGCGCAATCTGGTCCGGGGCAACCGGGCGGCCGGGGTGGTCGTCACCGACCCGCCGGGGCATCCGGCGAGTGGCAATCGCGTCGAGGGCAACCGCGCCACCGGCAACGGCACCGACCTCGTGCTGGCCTCAGCCGATCCCAGCAACTGCTTCGCGGGCAATCGGCCCGCCGCCCAGAGCCCGGACGGTCTGGAGGGCCGCGCGGGCTGCGGCACCCGCGGTCGGGGGGCGCTGCCCAGCGGCCGGACGGCGCCGGTGCAGGCGCCGCCCGGCATCCCGTTCAGCCAGGTGCCGGCCCCGCCCGCCCAGCCGTCCATGCCGGACCCGACGGCCCCGGGCCGTCCGGCGACCGGCCTGCCGGGGGCCGTCGACGCGGCCGCGTACCCGCTCCCGAAAGACGCGGACGCTGTGCCGCACTCGCGCTGAGCACGGTGCTCCGGCGGGCTCGGCCCCCGTTCACCATGCTCCCTGGAGGGTGAGTCGAGGAGGGCCGCCGGCAACCGCGGAAGCCGGGGGCGCACCGGCACGGAGCGGTCAGCCGGTGACCCACGGCGCCTCGGGGAGCTTCGCGCCGGTCTCGCGCCCGGAGAACTCCACCGTGGCCGGGGTCCCCAGGCCCGGCATCCGCATCGTCACCCGCCGCAGGCCGCCGTCGCCGTCGATCCAGTACGTCAGCGGCGACCGCTCGCCGTCGGACCCCGCACTGGGCGTGGCGCCCTGGGCACGCGGCCCGGCGAACCGGTCGTAGCTGCGGCCGTCGATGCGATCACGCCCCAGCCAGCGAGCCCCGGACTGTGCGAGCAACAGCGGGTTGTCGGGGCGGTCCGCGCCTAGCTCGATCAGCAACTGGAGCCCGGCGTCCAGAGGGTCGGTCGTGTAGGAGCGCGGGGACCAGCCCGAGCGCGGGATGTGCTCGGCCTGCTGCCAGGGCGGGTTGTTGTCTCCCTCCGGCGCGGGGGCCAGGCCGAGGCCCCCGGTGTCCCAAACGACCAGTCCGTGGTCGAGCTGCCCGGCGGCGGGCCCGACGGCTCCGGAGGAGCTGGAGGATCCGGAGGCCCCGGTGATGTGGTAACTCCCCACGGCCCGATGGGTTCGGTAGTCCACGACCCCCTTGACCCGTACCACCACGCCGCCGCCCTCGGTGGCCGTGAGAGTCACCGCCACGGGACTGGCCTGGTACAGATTCAGCCGCGACAGCGCCAGCCTGGACGCCTCCTCCATGGTCACCGGCCGCTCGGTGGTGTCGTGGGAGAGGGTCCGGTAGGCGGCCAGGCCGCCCACTGCGGCGCCGCACGCCGCGATCGCGATCAGTGTTCTGAACCAGAGGGTCCGGCGCGGCGTGCGGCCGCTCGTCCTCAACTTCCGAGCCATGCAGTTGCTTTCTCTCGTCGGCTGGTCGCACAGTCGGGGGGGGGGGGGGGCCCCCGGGGGCCGAGACACCCCCCACCCCCCCCGCGCGGGCCCCCCGCCCCGCGGGCGCGCCGGGTGGTGGGGCGGGGGGGACGGACA
>NZ_JBHVPX010000003.1:456185-477416 GCF_042887155.1 Streptomyces sp. NPDC057963 | reverse complement strand
GGCGGGTGGTCGCACTGTGGGGGGGGTTCGCCACCCGGTGGTTGGCGACCCCGCCCGATCCGGCCCGGAGGGTCACCGAGGCCGGCTGTCCTGCTCGGTTTGAGGGCCTCTCGTTCGGATCACGCCCGGCTCGCGGGGTCCGGCACGCACACTCGCCGCGTTGTCGTCGGTCGCCGACACCCTGCGTCGACTCCCTCCTCCGCCTCGCGATCGCACGCACCGGACCCCGCTCCCTGATCCGGCCTGATCCAAACGAAAGACCCTAGCTCTGAAGCGCCCTTCGCCTGCGCATCAGCGTAAACAGCGCCGTGCCGAGGGTGGTGAGCGCGGCAGCGCCGACCAGCGCCATCAGAACCACCTGGCTCATGCCCGTGCCCGCCAGGTGCGAGCCGGGCTCGGGGCCCGGTGCATGCGGTGTGCCCGGTGGTTTCGGTACCGGCGTCGTGGGTGTGGGTGTCGGCGTGGCGGCGGGCAGCCGCCGGTTGACCGCTGTCACCGAGACCCCGGCGTCGAGGTTGTCCGAGGTCAGCACCAGCGGCCCGAACACCGTCTTGTCCGGTACCGCGTATCCCGCCGGCGGGCTGACTTCCTGCCAGTAGTACGTCCCCGGCGCGCCGCTTCCCCGGCAGTTGCCGTCGGCCTTGGTCGTGCAGGCTTTGCCGACCTGTGTATCCGGCGTCGCCCCGGAGGTCTGCGCGCCCTCGGAGCCGTTTGTCTCCTTCCACAGCTGGAACTTCGCCCCGGCCAGCGGTTTGCCGTCCTGGTCGTGTTTGATCAGGCGCAGCACGCCCTCCTGTTGTCGGAAGCCGAAGTCGTAGGTGTGGTCGTTCTCTCCCGGCCCGCCGGTGGTCAGCGCCCGTTCCGGGTACTTCGCGCCGGACGGGACGATGCCCTTGGAGTCGATGAAATGGTTGTCGCCGACATCCGCGTCGGTGGGTACCCACTGGTGGAGCGGGCCGCCCTTGGCGTAGTCAGCCGGGTTGTCGAGTCGGATGGTGTACTTGGTTTTCGGTTCGAGGCCGCCGGTGACGTTGGAGTCGTCGAAGTAGTACTCACCACGCTCCGACGTCTTGGTTGTGCCGACCAGCTTGCCCGACTCGTCGTAGAGGTGGACGGTCGCGCCGGCGACCGGGCGCTGGCCCGGGTTCTGGATGCCCTTGCGCTCGGGGTCGTACCAGACCCGGTTGCCGATCTGCAGCGGGGCCTGGTCGCAGAGCACCTCCAGGTCGCCCATCGAGGCACCCTTGCCGAACGGGGCGACGGCGCCAGGCGGGTTGAGGCGCAGGCCGAACTTCGGGTCTTGCGTGCCGTCGCGCTGGAGAAACGACGTGCCGTACCCGAGGGCGGTGTGGTTGGGGTCGAAAGCGGAGGTCGCGATGGTGTTCTCGGCCTTGGAGAGCGCCATGCCGGCGAACGCCGTGTTGCGGTGACCACCCCAGCTGGTGTCGAAGAAACGGGTGCCCCGGGGGGAGAGCCCGCAGCCGTTGTTGGTGTCCATCACATACATACCGTCCGCCGGGCAGGCCTTGTTCAGGTCACCGCCCGACATGACGACGGCGGCGGAGTTCGGCGTGGGACCGGCTGGCGCGCGGTCGCCGAAGCGGTCGCGGAAGGCCAGCAGCATCGAGCCGTCGGACTCGAATCCGATCTCGCCCAACTCCGGTTCGGGGTTGGCGATGGTGGAGTTGCCACACGGATGGCCGTTCTGCGAGAGCGGGTAGGTGCTCGTCCACGGGAACCAGCCCGCGCCGTCGCATGGGCCACTGCCAACCGTGGACTGACGCGGGTAGTCCAGCTGTTGGTTCAGTACCGCCTTGCGGAATGCTCCGGTGGCGAGGTCGAAAGGCATGACCACCGCGCGCAGGTCCGAGAGCTTCCCGGTGGACTCGCCGGAGCACACGCCGCCGAGGTAGCCGACGCCGTCCTGCAGGCCCAGGCCGAAGGGGCGCCAGTCCCCGGCCGCCGGACAGCCCGGATCCGGGATGGCGTAGACGGATTTCGGCGCCGAAGCGGTCGCAGCCGTGGCGTCGTAGCGGTAGAGCTTGCGATTGTCGAGGTTGACGACGAACAGGTCCTTGCCGTCATCGGTGATCTTGATGCCGCCCAGGCTCTCCTTGCCCGGTACGGCAAGGAAGGCGTCGTCGGTACCCGACCCGTGCACTGCCGTCCCGGCATCCGGGACGACGGTGAACAGCGTGGTTTTCTTCTGCGCGAGGTCGGTCACGTAGATCCCCCCGGCGCCACCCGGACCGTAGTCCGTGGAGCGCTTGGCCACCGCCGAGGAGAACACCCGCTTGTCGGCCTTGTTCCACGCGATGCCGAACAGCGTGCCGGTGTCGGCGTTCGTGGCGATGTTCGTGACGTCGACGTCGACGCCGTCCTGGCCGCGTGCGTCGTACGGGAAGGAGACCAGCGTGCGCTGGGCCCCGCCCTCGCGCGTGGTGGGCTGACAGGTCGTCATCAGCGGTGCGTTCTTCTGGCAGTAGTCGCCCGGACTCCACAGCCCGGTGGTGTACGCCACGCTCTTCCCGCCGGAGAGGTCGACGAACTCCTCATTGCTGCTCAACTGGTTGGGCGCACCGTCCAGTCCTTGGCGCGAGGCGAAGGCCGGGAAGAGTGCACCCGGCTTCGGATTCACCACCTGTACCCGGTACTTGCCGTCGGCGGCCTTGCCCGCCGTCGGAGTCAGTGTCACGGTGCCGTCGGCCGCCGTAACCCCCTCGATGCCCGCCCCGGCGTCGTCGGGCGTGAGGGTCACCTTGACGCCCGCGATGCCTGGTTCCAGCGCGGGCGTCCATACGCCGCTGGTGCCCGTGGCCCGGATGACCCGGACCGTCACCGACCCGTCGTCCGCCTGCGAGTACGCCGCAGGCGCCATGGCTAACGAGCCACTACCGATTCCCAAGGCGAGCGCGGCCACGCAGCCGACTGCGCGGCGGCCTAGCACGCCCGGCCGCCGCCGACGCGGCTCGGGCGCGGCTCCCTTTGTTCGTTCATTTGTGGATGTCATCCCCTGCTCTCAGCGTTCAGAAGGGCCTGTTGCCCTGCTCGTGAGGGAGTACATAGAGATGCGGAGAACCGCCTCGACGGCGATCTTAGAAGGGTTTTAGGCAAGATCGTGGCGGAATGGCGAACTCGTCCTCCGCCAAAATTCCACGCGGGAACACAACGGCCTCTGAGCGCATGGCGGGCGGCGAGGTGGCGGGACGGCGGGGGCAGGGAGGCGGGGTGGCGGGGTGGCGGGGTGGCGGGGTGGCGAGCGAGGCTCGCGCGCCTGTCGCACCGGTCACCACAGGCATGGACGCCCTCCGGCTCTGTGCGAACTCGTCGCCGAAACAGTCATGTTGACCGTTCGCCGGGACCGCGCATCCCTCATGGTCCGCCTCCTCGGCCGGGCCGGCTCTGCCGCGTCGTCGTCCGGACCCCCGCGACGGAGGAGCAGCTATGCCCAGATGGCCCGTGCGAGCGCCACCCCGGTGAACGCGGCTCCGAGTCCGGCCACCACGCTCGCCGTGATGTCGGCCGCCGCACAGAAGCGTGTTCCGTCCTCGGCCAGGCGCAGCGTCTCGTACGAGAAGGTGGAGTACGTCGTCAGTGCCCCGCACAGCCCGGTGCCGACAAACAGCCGTATCGCGGATGATGCCGCGCCGGCGGCGACCGCGCCAGTGAGCAGCCCGAGGATCAGGCAGCCGACGACGTTGACGGTAAAGGTGCCCCAGGGGAAGAGGCTGTCGTGCCGGGACTGGATCGTGCGGTCGGCGAGGTAGCGCAGTGGGGCTCCGATGATGGCGCCCGCGATCACGAGCAGCCAGTTCACTGCCCCTCCTTCTCGCGGCCGGCCTTGGCCGCGGCGCTTGTACCGCATGGCCCTGCGCGGGACACTTGACACATCGGGCGATGCAGGAGCCGGCACGGCCGGGGACGAGGTAGCGGCCTGGCCGGTGGCGGTGCTCCACCTGAGCGACGGCCGGCGTGACCTGGACGAAGTGGCGTGCGTCGCCGAGGCCGAGCCCTTCGTCGATCTGGTCGGCACTGCGGATCTGGGCCGCTGGCACGCGGAGCCCGCCGCATGGGCAGCGGCTCTCGCCCGGCTCGGCGTACCAGGTGACGGGCTGCGGCAGCCGCGAGGAGGCCGATCGGCTGGTGGCGGATGCCCAGCACGCCTGCCTCCAGCTGACCGGATGCCTGGATTGACCCGACGGGCCGGGGGTGAAGGGAGTTGTGCTGTGACGACGATCATCGACGGCCGCACGCGTCATGCGGTGGCACTGCCGTCGGCGCGCCATCGCATGCTGCGGATGTGCGTGCACCTGCCCCTCGTCAACGGCGAGCCAGGACCGGTGCACGCACGGGTACTCGTCATCGCGGACGTGCTGTCGCGGACGCTGGAGGCGGACGGCCGGCAGCTGATCCGGGCCTGCGAGCTTCCCGACCCGTCACCGGAGCGGGTCATGGCGTTGCAGACCTTCATGACCGCGCTCGGAGTGCACCCCCCGGCCTCGTTCACCGGCAGCGGAGAGGTGCTCGACGCCCTCGGAGGTCCGGCCGATGTGAACGTCTTCGCCGACGGACGGCACGATGCCGAACGGGGAGTGTGGGTGGAGGTGGGACGCGTGGACGGAGCCGGGGCGCACGGGCGGTGTCCGGCCGAGGGCGAGGATCTCCTGGCCATGAGGCTGGCGTTGCTCGGACATTCGTACGACCGGCCTGCCACCCTCACGTCTCGTGATGTCGTCGATGCCGAACGGACACTGGCGCGGTGGCGGGAACGCGTGGTGCACTGGGCGTGTTCGCCGTCGAAACCGGTCCCGCAGGAGTTCAGCCGCGCAACGGCTGATGCGATGGCCGCGGACCTCGACACACCGGCCGTCCTCGACCTGCTGCTCCGCGCCGAGATGGCCGACGGTATGCCCGAGGGTGCAAAGTTCGAGACCTTCGCCGCTTCGGACCGGATACTCGGCCTGGAACTCATACGCGAGATCGGGCGCGCTCCGGTGCCGGAAGCGAGGTGAGACGGTGTCCAGGTCGACGCCGGCGCGGTTGATCGTGCTGCGGCACGCCAAGTCGGCCTGGCCGCAGGGTGTACCCGATCACGAACGTCCGCTCGCGGGACGGGGCCGCCGGGACGCGCCGGCGGCCGGCCGCCGACTGCACGAAGCGCAGTGCGTGCCCGACCTGGTCATCTGCTCGACCGCCCGGCGTACCCGGCAGACATGGGATCTGGTCGCGGCGCAGCTGGGGGCGTCGCCGGAGGTGGTGTTCGAGCCGCGGGTGTACGAGGCGAGCGCGTCCGCCCTGGTCTCCGTCGTGCGTGACGTCCCGGTGTGGCGGCGTACCGTGCTGCTGATCGGCCACCAGCCGGGAGTGCAGGACATGGTCCTGTCCCTGGCGGGAGACGGGGACGACGAGGCACTTGCGCGGGCCCGCGTGAAGTTCCCGACCGCCGCGGTCGCGGTTCTGGTGCTGCACGGCTCGTGGGACCGGCTCGCTCCGGGCACAGCGACGCTCGCCGATTTCGCCGTCCCCCGCGGTGTCCACGTCACGCGTCGAGGATCTCCGTCCAGTTGAGGATCTCTGTCCGCTGCAGGCCGAACAGAGGTACGCCGACCACGATGCGGAAACGATGCGGAGACGCGCCTGCCTGGCTCCTGTCGGCACCGATCAGGCATCGCCGAGCCCGAAAGGGAGCACTCCGGGGTGCGCGTCGGCGAGTTCGAGGAGGCGGTTGTACTTGGCGACGCGCTCGCCGCGTGCCGGGGCGCCGGACTTGATCTGCCCGCAGCCGGTGCCCACCGCCAGGTCGGCAATGAAGGCGTCCGGAGTCTCGCCGGAGCGATGAGAGATCATCTGTGTGTATCCGGCCTCGCGGCAGACCCACATGGCTTCCAGCGCTTCGGTGACGGTCCCGATTTGATTGACCTTGATCAGCGCGGAGTTGCCGACCTTGCGGGCGATGGCCCGGGTGATGACGGCCGGGTTGGTGACGAAGATGTCGTCACCCATCAGCTGGACGCGGTCGCCGAGGCGTTGGGTGAGCCGGACCCAGCCGTCCCAGTCGTCCTCGGCAAGGCCGTCCTCGATGCTCCACACCGGGAAGCGGCCGATCATCTCCTCGTAGCGGTCGATGAGTTGGTCGGAGGTGAGTTCCTCGCCCGCCACTCGGTAGCGCCCGTTCTCGTGGAATTCGCTTGCGGCCGGGTCGAGAGCGATGGCGACGCCGTCGCGGCCGGGGGTGTAGCCCGCGTCTTCGATTGCCTCCACCAGGACGGTCAGTACGTCCTCGGGGCGGTCGATGTCCGGGGCGAAGCCGCCTTCGTCGCCGAGCCCGGTCGGGTGCCCGCCTGCTGCCAGGCGCGCCCCGAGCCGTCCGTACACCTCCGCACCGGCCCGTACGGCCTCGGGGAGGCTGGGGGCACCGAGCGGAGCGAGCATGAATTCCTGGAAGTCCAGGTTGTTGGCGGCATGGGCGCCGCCGTTGACGACGTTGAAGTGCGGGACCGGCAGGCGCGGAGTGGTTCCGGCGACGTTCGCGAGGGACCGCCATAGGTCCTTGCCTCCGGCGGCGGCCTCGGCGCGGGCCGCCGCGAGCGAGACACCGGTGATCGCGTTGGCGCCGAGCCTCGACCTGGTGTCCGTACCGTCCAGCGCGATCAGCGCGGCGTCGACCTCGGCCGCCGACGCGAAGTCACGGCCGACGAGGGCCTGCGCGATCTCGCCGTTGACATGGCCGACGGCCTGGCGGACTCCCTGCCCGGCGAACCGGGCAGGGTCGCCGTCGCGCAGTTCGACTGCCTCGCGTGTGCCCGTGGACGCCCCGGAGGGGACTCCCGCCCGGATACGTGTGCCGTCCAGGGTGATGAGGTTGACGGCGAGGGTCGGGCGGGCGCGGGAGTCGAGAATCTCTACGGCGCGCAGCCGGGAAATACGCAGTGACATGATGCGTCCTTCGTCGGTCGGGAGCTGGCGGTGCTGCGGGAGCGGGAAGCAGCTTCTGTCATGGCCCTCGCTGGCCACGGCTTCGGCGGCGGCCCGCGCGACGGCGGGCTCCAGGTAGTGCCCGCCGCGCACGGTGGGATGCAGCGCGGAGTCGAAGCGGCGGAGCAACGGGGCACCCGTCGGGATGTTCAGGTGTTCCACCTCCCGGTAGGTGAGCCGGTCCGGGACCGCGACCAGGGCGCGTAGCGCGTTGCTGTGGGCCACCACGAGCACCGTGCGCCCGGTGTACTGCTGCGCGAGGGATGTCCGCGGTGCGGATCGACCGCCGCAGCACCGAGGTGTGCACGAGGCCGGGCACGAGACCGTCGCGGGCGAGCAGTCCTGCCGCCCGGGTCGCCTGCTTCTCGCCGTGCGAGGCCAGGGGGACATCGGCCCAGCCGGTGGAGCGGCCTTCCGCGCCGGTGGTGCTCTGCCCGTGCCGGTGGAGCGGCCTTCCGCGCCGGTGGTGCTCTGCCCGTGCCGGTGGAGCGGCCCTCCGCGCCGGTGGTGCTCTGCCCGTGCCGGAGCAGGATCAGCTCACCCGGAATGTCCGCAGCCGTCACGAGGGTTCTCCGGTTTCTCCTTCGAGAGCGCGTTCGCGGGACGCCTCGATCTCCGCGTACGCGGAGTCCCGTCCTTCCCAGTGGGATCCCTCGACGGACTTGCCGGGTTCGAGGTCCTTGTAGACCTCGAAGAAGTGGGTGATCTCCAGCTTGTCGAAGGTGGGAATGTCACCGATGTCCTGCACGGTGGCGTAGCGAGGATCGTGGGCGGGCACGCAGAGAACCTTCTCGTCGGGCCCTTTCTCGTCCTTCATGACGAACATGCCGACAGCCCGGCACTCGATGGTGCAGCCCGGGAACGTCGGTTCTCCGACCAGGACGAGAGCGTCCAGCGGATCGCCGTCGCGGCCCAGCGTTCCCTCGATGTAGCCGTAGTCGGCCGGGTACTTGGTCGAGGTGAACAGCAACCGGTCCAGGCGGATGCGGTGCAGCGTGTGGTCCATCTCGTACTTGTTGCGGGATCCCCGAGGGATCTCCACCATCACGTCGAACTCCATAACTGCCTCCTGGAAACGTGGTGTTGGCTCTTCCTTACTCATTGCGGTCAGGGGTGTCCGCACGCGGTGGGGCCGGCAGTCCGGCGTGGACCCGTCCGTCGAGCAACGTGGGTGCGCGACGCACCACAGGTCTCTCGGCGCCCTCGATCTCATGCCGGGCGCGCCGGCTCTGCTTACGCAGCACCTCATCGATCTCCCGGCGCAGCAGAGCCGGCCGGCCGACCGGCACCTCATGCACGGGGCCCGCCCGCGCGCCCTGCTCAATCACGGCATGGTGCAGGCGGACGCCGTGCGTGTGGCTGTACTCAGCCGCACACACAGGGCCGTGGAGCCGGGCAGTGAGCAGCGCCGTCCGCCCGCGTCCGGCCGTGCGTTCCTCTTCACGGGCGCGGCAGTGCGGCGCGGACGCCAGACAGCGGTCGGCGTCGGCGCGCCGCTTGTGGGGTACGTGGACCGGCAGGCGTGGCGAGGACCGGGACGTGGTGGGCGTGGGCATGGTTCCTCCTGGTCGCAGTGTGACAACCAGGGACCGTCAGCGATCACTGACCGCGGTTGCGGTGAGCCCCATCACCGGCACGCTCGGCGCGCACTTCCAGTGTGCGCCTCCCGCGTATCCCCAGCAGCGCAGCAGGGCCGGGTTTCGGCCGATCGGGGCATTACGGCCCTTCGTCCGGAGTCTGCCGGGCCGGATCCCGCAGCCCGAGCCGGCAGCCGTGCGCATCGGCGGTCAAGAGGCGAGCTCGGACACGAGCAGCGTCGCCCGGTCGTTCTGCGGTGTGGTGCCGCCCGGAGTGCACGAGCACCGTGGTGAGCAGCCGCGCTGCCGAATCCGGGCGGCGATCCGCTTCAGTGCACTACCGTCGTATCCGCTTTACATGCCCGGTTCGCGAGCCTGGGGAGTCCGGCCGTGCGCCGAGCCGGTCACGGTGAACACGAGGTCGACGGTGCGCGGTCCGCAGCCTGGTTCCATGGATTCGAGGACGAACGCCACGCGTGCAGGATCTGCGGCGGGCCCGGTCTCCGGAAAACGGCAACAGAACAGCGGGTCTCTGCAAGCTGTGCACGATCACTTCGCGGCATGGCGCACCACCTCTGTCTTCGTGTGCACCTGCCGGGAGCGCACCTCCGAGACCTCGATCAGAGCTTCGTCGCCGGGAGGCTTCTGCGGGTCGCCAACAGCAGTGGCAGCGCGGCGAGTTGCGCCGCGACGGAGAACACCACCAACACCGTGATCGAGTAGCTGTACAGCACTCCCCGCACGACGCTGCCGGCGAACCAGCAGATGTCGAAGCCCGTGTCGAACAGGCCGTAGGCGGACGCCCGGTGCCCCGGTCCGGCCATCCCGGTGATCACGGACCTGACGATCGATTCCTGGGCGGCCGTCCCCAGCTCCCACTCCAGCACGCCCACAACCGCGAGCCCCGCGCCGCCGAGGAACACCAACGGGGCGAAACACGCGGTCAGGACCGTCGCCGCCACCACGGTCAGCAGCCCGAACCGGTCGAACGCACGGCCCAGCACCAGGGTCGCCACCGCCTCGGTGGCCATCGCGACGGAGTACAGGATCGGCACCCACGCGGTGGGGACGACATGGGCCCTGCCGAAGTGGCAGGCGATCAGCGGACAGTCCGCGTAGGCCGGCGCGACCAGCCCCATCCCCGCCATATGCTGCTGCGCCGCGCCGGCTGACATCCGCGCGGAGAACACCTTCTGTCGGGACCGGTGATGCTCCAGGAAAACGAGGCGGTCCGGCTGGACCGGGCGGAGGGTCCCCGCTTCGGCGGGGTGAAGGGCTGCGACGGGGCCCGGCTCCCTGCTCCGGCATTGCCGCCAGTGGCCCTGAAGACCTGGGGGCGGGTGCGCTGACCTGATCCGTCGGCCGCGTCAACGCGTGGGCCGGGCGCCCGGACAGGAGTTCCGTCCGGGCGCCCGGTCTGCAGTGATTCAGTGGCGCAGGTCGAGACGGTGCACGCCGCCGTCGACGGTGCCGACGTAGAGCGTGCGGCCGTCGGGGCTCGCGGCCAGTTTGGTGGTGTCGGTGTTCTGCAGGCCGGTGGAGATGTTGTGCCAGCTCAGACCGTGGTCGGTGCTGCGCAGTACGCCGCGGCCGCCTTGCAGGAGGCCGCTGGCTCCGGAGCTGGTGGTGGCCGCGTAGAGCGTGCCCTCGACCCGGAGCAGGTCGGAGACGTGGATGGCGAGAGCGCCGGTGTCCGCGGTGCGGAAGGTCCGGCCGCCGTCGGTGCTGACGCGGACGCTCTCGCCGCCGACGACGAGGCGCCGTCCGTCGAGGTCGATCGCGGTCACCGGGCCGTCGGCGACTTTGGTGACGGTCACCCCGCCGTCGTCGGACCGGTAGAGCCCCGCTGTGTTGCCGAGCCACAGGCGCAACGGATTGGCGGGGTCGCCCGTGATGGTGTCGAAGGAGCGCTCGTGGTAGAGGTTCTTCCACGTGGCGCCGCCGTCGCTGGTGGCGAACAGCCCCTGCCCCAGAAGGCTTTGGAAGCTGACCATGACCCGGTTCGGGTCGGCGGGGTGGACCAGCAGCGCCGTCGGCACCTCCGCCGAATCGCCCTTCTTCTGCCAGGTGGCACCGCCGTCACCGCTGCGTTCGACGGTGAATGAGCCGAACGCGGTGCGCCGCACCTTCCAGACCACCTTCGGATTCTTGGCCGACACGCCGAGTTGCGGGACGGTGACGCCCCTCCTGCCCTCGCCGCCCGACTGACCCCACTCCGGGCTCGCGACGGGAAGGGCGGTGCGGTAGACCGCGCTGTCGGTGGCGGCGAGCAGATGGCCGTCACTGACAGCGAGATCGTTGACGGTCAGTCCCTGGACGCCGATCCGCCGGTATCCGGTGCCGTCCGCGGCACCCCGGTAGAGACCGTCCTGCTCGCTGGAGACGGTGACGGAACCGTCGGCCCAACGGTCGTAGTCCATCGGTATCGCCGCGTGTGACGGCGCGGCGACCGTGCTCCACGTCCGCCCGTGGTCGCGGCTGAGACGGCCGCTGCCGGTCAGCGTGGCCAGGTACAGGTCGTCACCCGAGATGGTCAGACGGACGCCGCCGTCCGTCATGGACAGCAGGGTGGTCCAGGTCTTCCCGCCGTCACGGGAACCGACAACCCCCCGGCCCGGGACATACACCGCCACGACCGAGGAGTCGGCGGCCAGCCCGCCGACGGCCCCGTCGGACGGGTCGAAGAGCAGGCGTGCCTCGCCGGGATTGCCCGAGCCGATGCCGGAGCGGGCCCAGACGCCGTGATACGTCGTCATATAGAGGGTGTCGCCGGTGACGGCGGCGGCGGTGATGCCGCCGGTGACGCCGGTCGGATACGTGGTCCAGTGGTCGCCCGCGTCTGTGCTGACCAGCAGTGCGTCCGAGGTGACCGCGACCAGGGTGCGGGTCCGCTCATCGGCGGCGAGCGCCGAGATGCGGGTGTCCGGGACGTCGAGTGTGCGCCAGGTCCGCCCGTTGTCGTCGGTACGCAGGATGGCGCCCCGGCGACTGCCGTCGTGAACGCTGTTCACGGCGTACCACCAGCGGTCGGGATTCTTCGCGTCCACTACGAGCGGGCCCGTGCCGTCCGCGACGGGCAGTCGTCCCAACTGGCGCCAGGAGGCCCCGTTGTCGGTGGTCAGCCAGGGAGCCGCCTTCTGGTACTGGGTGAGGACGGCCTGCTTCGGCCGGCTGGGCGAGAGGGCGATGAAACCGGCCTGGCCGTTGGGACCCACCGGCTTCCAGCGGTTCCCGCGGCTGTCGACCGGGGTGACCTCGAAGGCGCCGGTGCCGGTGAGCCGCTGCCCGGTGCCTGCGGTGCCGCGTACCGAGACCCGGTAGGCGCCGGCCACGCTGCCGGTCACCTCGGCCCGGTAGTAGCCGCTGGCGGGATCGAGGGTGGAAGTGACATCGACGGCCCTGCCGCGCGGCGGGGTGACCGTGACGACCGGCGGTGCGGCCAGCCGGGTCGGCGGGGCGATGTGCACGGTCGAGTGGCCGTCGCTCGGGTCGGGCGCGGCCTGGACGGCCAGATGCCGGACGGCGAGCAGGTAGGGCACCCGGATCGCCGGTCCCCGGTCGGGAGTCGCCGTGAGACGGCCGCTGATCTCGGTGTCGGCCGCCGGCCGGGCGACGCGCAGCGAGACCGTCACGGTCGCGGTCCCCCCGGCCGGTACGGTGACGCGCTTCACCGAGAGCGTGGCCGGACCATCGGTCCGCAGCGAGGTCGTGACCGGCCGCTTGCCGGGGTTCCGCAGTGTCACCTTCGCGATGCCGCCGACGTGACGCCGGGACAGATCGGCGAGTCCGAACGACACCGACGCCGGCGAGGCGCTGACCGTGGCCGAGGCGGCCGCGGCCACATCGAGCCGGCCCGCGCCCTGCGTCGTGGGCCCGCTGTCGCTCAGCGGCTTCGCGGTGCCGACCAACGCGGCCTTGATCTCGGCCGGCACCCGGCCGGGATGCAGCTGGCGCAGCAGGGCCGCGGCGCCGGCGGCGTGCGGGGCCGCCATCGATGTGCCCGACATGCGGTACTCGCCGGGCCCGTACAGCGCCTTGGGCACGGTGGAACGGATCTCCACGCCCGGTGCGACCAGGTCGGGCTTCAAACCGAAGTCCTGTCCGGGACCGCGTGAGGAGAACGAGGCGATCCGGTCGGTGGTGTCGGTGCCGCGCAGCGTCACCGAGACCTTCCCGGCGGCGAGCCGGGTGCTCAACTCCGTGTACTGGGTCGAGTCGATGCCCATGACCACCAGGTGGTCCATGCGCAGCGAGTCTCCGGAGGCGTCGATCCGCGCGGACGAGGACGGCACCTGGACCACTCCCGGCTCAGGGTTCACCTCCGGCGGCCGGACCTCTCCCGGGGCTCCGGCGACGAGCACCGGGCCGTCGTTGGAGGGCAGTCCGGCCAGCACGGCGATCGCGCCGCGCTTCTCCGCCTCCTGCGCCCACTCCACGGCGCCCGCCGTCAGGTACCGGGCGTCGGAGGCGACGAGCATCTGGGCCCGTACGATCTTTCCGCGTACGTCGCCGACCCGCTTCCAGTCCTCGGCAGTGCCCTCGCCGACATCGACGAGCGGGGCCGTGACGGGGTGCTCCGGCGGGTTCGCGGACAGGATGCCGCGATAGGTCTGGACCAACTCGGGTTTCTTGCCCGCCAGATAGGCGCTGGGCAGCCGCAGATTGCTCGTCGACGCGCCGACCGCGAGCACGCCGTCGGCCGTTGCGGGGCTGTTGACCGTACCCCTGCCCGGTCCGTCGTTGCCGGCCGCGGCCACCACGACCACACCGGCTCGTACGGCCGCGGTCGCGGCGCGGCCCAGCGGGTCGGTGCCGTCGCCGGGGCCGCCGAGGCTCATGTTGATGACATCGGCGCGGTGCGGGTTGGCAGGATCGGAGGCCGCCTCGATTCCGGCGATGATGTCCGACGTGTAGCCGGAGCCGTCGGCGTCCATCACCTTGTAGGCCAGCAGATTCGCGTCGGGCGCCACGCCGGTGACGCCGCCCTTCTCAGCCGCCTTGCCCGCGATGATGCCGGCGACGTGGGTGCCGTGGCCGTTGTCGTCCATCGGGTCCTCGTCACCGTTGACGAAGTCGTGCCCGCCGACGACCTTGTGCCCCTTGCCGAGTCCGCCGCCCAGGTCGGGGTGGGTGTAGTCCACGCCGCTGTCCAGGACCGCGACGGTGGTCCCCTTTCCGGTGACGCGGTTTCCGGCCGGGTCCTTGCGCTGCCAGACGCCGGGTGCGCCGATCAGCGGCACGCTCACGTCCGTCTTCGTCAGTACCCGGGTGTCGGGGCGGACGGCGGTGACGCCCGGCAGCGAGGACAGCCGCCCCACCTCGGACGCGGGCACCGTCATGGCCACCGCGTCGATGAGCAGGCCCAGTTTGCGGGTCGCGGAAGGGTGCAGCCCGGCACTCTTCGCCGAGCCGAGGAAGGTCTCCTGCCGCGCGTCGAGCGCGCGCCTGGCGGCACCGACGCCGCGGGCGGCCTCGGCGGACAGCAGCGATCCACCGGGCGCGGCGGTGACCGCTGGGTTCCCGGACAGTTCGACGAGCACTCGTTGCGACGGGTCGGGCGTGGACGCGTGGGCGACACCCGGTGTCGCCGCCAACGTGCCGGCGAGAACAACGGCGGCGAGGGCGGCATGACGCGATCTTCGTGACTTCATTGCCATGCGTAAAGGTCCTAGTGGTGAGGACACTTGCCGCACAACTGATCTCCGTGGCCCATTGCTGCCGCTGGCACAATTGGGCCACCATCCGTCCATGACTCCCGAGACACCGCAACTCACGGCGGCAGGCATCGATCCGTTCGACGAGAGCGTCTACCGCGCCGTTCTGTCCCGGCGTACGGCGGCTCCTGCCGAACTCACCGCGGATCTCGGCTGTTCGGCCGAGCGCGTCGCCAGGGCGCTGGACCGGCTCCGCGACCACGGACTGGTCGGCCGCCTCGCCGGCTCCCGCCGCCGGTACGCCGCGATCGAGCCGGGCGCCGCCGTCGAGGCGCTGGTGCGGGCCAGAAGCAATGAGCTGGAGCGGGTCCGGTCGGCGGCCGACGAACTGTCCCGGCTGTTCGCCGCCGTGCGCACCGGCGCGACCTATGAGGACGAGGTGGAGATCACCACCGGCAGCGAGGCGCTCGGCCGCTGGTTCGTCCGCCTTCAACAGGAGGCCCACGAGGACGTGATGACGCTGGACCGGCCACCGTACGCCCTGACCACCTCCAACCCGGTGGAGGCGACGGCACTCGGCCGCGGCGTACGGTACCGCGCGGTCTACGCCCCCGAGGCCCTGGAATGGCCGGGCGTCCTCGACGACATCCGCGAGCTGGTCCGGCACGGCGAGCAGGCCCGCGTCCTGCCCGGCCTGGGCATCAAACTCGCCATAGCCGACCGCAAGCTCGCCCTGATGCCGCTCTCCCTCGACCTCAACGGCGTCCGCGCCGCGGTGATCCGCCCGTCCACCCTGCTCGATGCCCTCACCGGCTACTGGGAAATGTGCTGGAAGCAGGCGCTGCCCCTCAACGCCCCCGCCGAGGACCCCCTCGGCGAGGAGGACCGACTCGTCCTCACCCTCCTGGTCAGCGGCCTCAAGGACGAGGCGATAGCCCGCCAGCTCGGCTGGTCCGTCCGCACCATGCGCCGCCGTATCAGCCGCCTGCACGACCTCCTCGGCGCCGCCAACCGCTTCCAGGCCGGAGTGATCGCGGCCCGCCGCGGCTGGTTGTGAGACACCACGTCGGCGCAGGTGGCGCGGCAAGGAGCGGATGTGGCCTCGGCGCGCGTTCCACGCCTGCACCATGCGGCTCGTGGCGGGTGAAGCCCCGTACCCGTGGCTGGACGATGCGCGCCCGCCGTCACGCGCGGGACTGCGAACGGCTCGTCCAGCACTCCGAAACGCCCCTCACCTGGGCCGCCATCACCCTCACGACCCGCCGCCTCACCCGGCATCGAAGCCGCCCGCAAGACCAGCCGCGACCACACCTCCACCCGCCGAGTCGGCCTGATCGCCACATCCCCTCCACCCCGACCGGTTCCCACTCGCAGAAAACGCGCCGCAGGTCCACGCTTTCCCGGCGCGGCGGAACCGGTCCGGCTCTGTCACTGCCAGCCGGCTGCCTTGATCACGGCGGCGGCGGCCTCGCGAACCGATCGCGTGGTGGCATCGACGACGAAGTCATCAGCTCCAGCCCGGTCGAGGATCCCGGCCAGTTCGCCGGACCTGTCCAGGTGCCATCGCAGCGCTTCGGGCTCGTTCTCGTGCCGGCGGAAGAGGCGCTGGTGGATCACCGGCAGCTCGACCTGGAGCCGGCACACCGAAAGTTCGATGCCGACTGCGTCGCCGTACTGCTTCCGGTCGTCCAAGTCCTCCACCACACCGGCGAGGATCAGCCGGACCGCACCAGCGGCGCGGTAGTTGTCGGCGACGCTGCGCAGGTTCCGCAGCATCATGCCGAAGTTGAAGCGATCTCCCGGAGGCGCCGGCCAGGACTGCCTCAGCCAGTCGAGGTCGATGACGGCATGGGGCACCGCGGCGTCAGTGAGGAGATCGCCCACGGCCTCGGCCACCGACGTCTTGCCAACGCCGACGGTGCCGTTGATGAGGAGGGCACGGGGTTCGCTCCGTGCCGAATCAATAGGCACCGCCGGCCCCTGCAGCCTCTGGACCGGAGCGATGTGCTCAGCGGTCTTGGTGGCGAAGGGGCCGCCGTCGCCGAACGCGAGCCGCCCGAAGTTCTCGCCGATACGGCGGTGAGCTGCGGGATCGGGGTGGATCTCGTCGGGCAGCGGGAATTCGGCGTAGTCCTTCTCGCCGTACAGGTCACGGCCGTCGAAGTAGTGCAGATTCGGGTCGTCGGCCGCCCGCTGTTCGACGATCCGGGCGAGTTCGTCACGGATGATGGTGAGCGTCAGGCGCCCGGCGGCGCGTTCAGCCGGATCACCTGTGGCCTTGAACCGCAAGGTCCCGCCGTCGAAGTCGGGCGTGAGGGGGCCGGGGGTGTCCTCCTGGACCGGGCACAGGATGGGTGACACGACCAGCAGCGGCGTGGTCGGGTGCCCCTCGCGGATGGTGTCGAGGAATCCGTGCACCGCGGGGCTGAAGGCACGCAGGCGCATCACGTCGCCGTTGACGACATTGATGCCGATCTTCAAGCTGATCAGGTCCGCGGGGGTGTCCCGCATCGCGCGGGCGGTGAACGGGTCGAGCAGCGCGCCGCCGCCGAACCCCATGTTGACCAGCTCCACTTCGCCCTGGGCGGCTGCCAGGGCGGGCCAGATGGCGGTCGGGTGGGTGGCGTTCGAGCCGTGGCTGATGGAGCTGCCGTGGTGCAGCCACACCCTGCGTCCGCGATCCGGTGCCGGCTCGATGGGGGCGTCGGTGCGCAGGGCGATCAGCTCGGTGATCTCCGTATGCGGAAGCCAGATCTCGACGTCCTTGTCGTGCCCGGGCAGATCGGTGAACCGGGCGGTGCCGACAGGCCCCGCGGACAGCTCGGAGGACTGGGTGACCATGTCGGTGATCGTGCGCACATTACCGCCGGTCACCGTGGCCTGGGCAGCGAGACGGCCATCGACCAGCAGGTCGTACACGCCGTCGGCCGGGGCCGGCAGACCTCGGTAGACCCGCTTGGTGGGCAGCGTGTCCAGGTCGATGTTCGTGGCCCGGGTGCGGAAGGCCAACCGCACGCCGGAGGGCTGGGCCTCGGCCACGGCCAGTTGGCTGTCGGGTATCTGCCGGCGGGAGCGGGCGGGCAGTCGATGCGGCAGCAGACCGTGTGCGGTCGCTTCCACGTCGAGGTGACCGCGCAGGATATCTGCGGTGACAGGTGTGGTGATCCAGCCGTGCTCGGTGTTCATTGCCTCAGCCTTGCTCGAGATTTTTGGTAGCGGATGCACCGGTGCCCGGCGGACCGCCTCCGGCGGACCGCCTCTCATCCGGTCAGCGTGCGGCGCGGTTCCGCAGCAGAGTGTCGAGGGAGTCCACGATCCAGGCCCAGGATTCCCGCGCGTCGGGGACGCTGTGATCGAAGCCTCCGGCCAGCTCCAGGCTGACGTAGCCGTGGAACACGCTGCCCAGCATCCGGACCGCGTGTGTCTGGTCCGGCTCCGCCAGGTCGTAGCCGCGCAGGATCGCCCGCGTCATCTGTGCGTGCCGCACCCCGGCACTGGCGGCCGCCGTCTCGGGATCGAGCCTGAGACGGGCGGCGGCGTAGCGACCGGGGTGCTCCCGGGCGTAGTCGCGATAGGCATCCGCGAAGGCGGCCAGCGCGTCCTTGCCGGCACGCCCGGCCAGGGCATCGGCGACCCGGTCGGCGAGTTCCTCCAGTGCGAACAGCGCGATCCTGGTCTTGAGCTCCTGGGAGTTCTTCAGGTGCGAGTACAGGCTCGCCGCCTTGACGTCGAACCGCCGGGCGAGCGCCGAGACGGTCACCTGGTCGAAACCGGCCTCGTCGGCCAGTTCCGCCCCTGCCAGGGTCAGACGCTCCAATGTCAGTCCTGCTCTGACCATAACCTTCCTCCGATCTGGCGATAGCTATTATGCATTTACCTACAACCTATAGGCAAACTGGCCTGCCGCCCATGAAACCCCTGACCGGGCGGGAGATCCGCACCGCCTTCGTGAACCGCACCAAGGGCGAGGTCGAGCGCCTGTTCATCCCCCGCGACCTGGACGAGCGGCTCTGGGGCGACCTGGACTTCCTCGGCTGGAGGGACCCCCAGGCCCCCAACCGGGCCTGCCGCGCCCCCTCACAGCCCTTGACCGGGCGGTCGGTATCGCGACCCAGTACGTGTCGCCCACGACTGCGATGCTCTGGTTCTCGGCCTGCCGGTGCGAATCTTGCAGACCCTGCCGTTGGCGACCTGGCGACCTGGCGACCTGGCGATCCTCGACCCGAGGCCGTCCGGTCGTGGCCCGAGGTATGAGGAGAGCCAGTAACTCCCGTTTCTGGTCGGTGAGTTCATGTCGGCGTAGTACCGCACCGTGATCCACAGCCCGAATGATTTCTGAAGACGGACCCCAGTAGGGCCTGTCCGGCGGATCCTGCCGGACAGGCCCCTGGTCCCGGGGAGGGCTACGGCGCCGCACGACCGGATCCTGGAGCAGCTCAGCTGCCAGGCCAGGGTCGTTGTCGTGCAGCCGGTCCAGCAGCTCAGGTCGTACGGAGCGCACATTCATCCGCTCCAGGACCGTGAGCTTTGCGGTTTCCCCGCAAGCGGTACAGAGCGCGAGGAGCCAGGCGTCGATGAGCTTGTGGTGTGCGTTGACGCGAAATTTACCGTTTGCCCGGAAGCGCTCGGACGCGCACGCGTGGCAACGGCGGAGAACGAGCGGCAAGCAGGTGGGCGCGACCACCCAGTTATTGCGCACAGAAGTACACCGGTTTCAGTGAGAAGTCCGCAGCAGAAAGGAGCGCGGCGCACATGCGTGTGCGACGCGCGACGAATCAGCGCTCGGGAGGTCTCACAGGGTGTACAACGGCATGTCCATGACTAGACGGCTTGGCTCGGCAGCACGGTAATGGCGCACAGCGGCGCTGCTCCACCGGTTTTCGAGCGCCTCACGGCCAAGGGCTGTCCAGAGGCACTGCGAAAGCGCGATCGGGGCCGTGGTGCGCCCGGGTCCGAAGACAGTGGTAGAGGCAGCCGGGCAACTTGCTGAACAAGTTTCTGAGCGCGGCTGTGTGGCGTTCTCCGCCTGCTCGTTGTGGGCCGTAGTGGGCACGTGGGGCCTCGGTGCGAAGGGCGGGGGAGGCCCTCCGCGCGGAAGACGTCCCGGAGCCGCGCGACCTCGCTGTCGATTCCGCAGCGCGGGCGCGCAACTCCCAGGCCGACACGGGTCCTGCCGCGCGTCGCCCTCGCCAGTGGTCGGGTGAGTTGTCTGCGGCCGGAGAGGAACATGATGAGTATGGAGACGTCCATCCCGTTGCGCGAAGCGGCATTTCGTGACCTGCTCCGGACGCCGCTACGGTCGGATTCATGGAGTGGAATTTTCAGACGGCCGAAGAACTTGCGGCTGCCCTGCGTGCCGGTGAAGTGACCTCGGCGGAACTGACCGACGAGGCGATCGCCCGTATCGAGCGGGACAAGACGATCAACGCGATCTGTGTGCCGGACTTCGACCGTGCACGGGCCGCCGCGCGCGGTGCCGACCAGGCGCGCGCCCGTGGTGAGGACCGGCCGCTGCTCGGCATTCCGGTGACGGTCAAAGAGTCTTACAACATCGCTGGGCTGCCCACGACCTGGGGCATACCGCTGCACCGGAACTACATGCCGGCCGAGGACGCCGTGCAGGTGTCTCGGCTCAAGGCCGCAGGCGCGGTGGTGCTCGGCAAGACCAATGTGCCCTTGGGGCTGCAAGATCTGCAGAGCTTCAACGAGATCTACGGCACCACCAACAACCCGTGGGATCACGGCCGCACGTCAGGTGGATCCTCCGGCGGATCAGCGGCGGCCCTGGCGTCCGGATTCGGCGCGCTGTCCATTGGTTCCGACCTCGCCGGTTCGTTGCGCACCCCCGCGCATTTCTGCGGCATCTATGCGCACAAGCCGACACTCGGGCTGGCGGCAACCCGCGGCATGGTCGCGCCGCCGGCACCGCCATTGCCGGTCGACCTCGACCTCGCCGTCGTCGGTCCGATGGCGCGCACTGCCCGCGACCTCACGCTCCTGCTCGACGTCATGGCCGGACCGGACCCGCTGACGCTCGGCAAGGCGCACGACTTGACGCTGCCGCCCGCGCGCCACGAGCGGCTCGGCGACTTCCGGGTCTTGGTCGTCGACGAGCATCCGCTCATTCCGACCGGGTCCGCTGTGCGGGCGGGCGTGAACCGGGTGGCCGACGCCCTTGCCGACGGCGGCGCCCGCGTCGAACGGCACACTCCGCTGCTGCCCGATCTGACCGAAGCCGCGACGCTTTACACGCAGTTGCTGTTTTCGAGCTCCGTTGCGCGTTTTCCCGTCGACGCCTACGAGCAGCTGCGGACCCGCGCCGCCGGACTGAGCGCAGACGACCAGAGTCTCGACGCGGCGCGGCTGCGGGGCATGGTGTTCAGTCACCGCGACTGGATCGAGGCGAACAGCCGTCGCGAGCTCCACCGTCACGGCTGGCGGCAGCTCTTCGCCGAGTTCGATGCCGTGGTGTGTCCGATCACGCCGACTCCCGCGTTCCCGCACGATCACAACCCCAATCCGATGCAACGCCGGCTCGACATCGACGGCATCGAGTACCCGTACTTCGACCAGCTCGTCTGGGCTGGTCTGGCCACCATGCCCGGCCTGCCCGCCACCGCCGTACCAGCGGGCCGGTCCCCCGAGGGTCTGCCGGTGGGAGTGCAGCTCATCGGTCCGATGTTTGAGGATCGCACCCCGCTGCGGCTGGCCGAACTGCTTGAGCAGAAGATCGGTGGCTTCCAGGCACCGAAGTAGGGCGTACTGCCGGAGGTGCGCCAAGGACGAGGTGCGGATCACGACGAGATCCCCGAAATCTCGTCGGTGCCGGTACCGTCGGTGACTTGGTGTTCGTGGCGGAAGCCAGTGGGGTTTCTCAACGGCGGTATCCCTGCGCGGGATCCGAGCGCCCTCCCGGATACGTGGACAGGAGTATTGAGGTTGGACTCGTGGGGGGGGGGCACACGCCCAGGGTGGGCCCCCCGGGGGGGGCAACACAAAACACCCCCCGGGGTGGGGCGCCCCCG
>NZ_JBHVPX010000003.1:453492-456175 GCF_042887155.1 Streptomyces sp. NPDC057963 | reverse complement strand
TTTCTCCGTCTTGGGTTCTTTGTCGGTTCTAGTGTGGGTGTGCCCCCCCGCGGCTGTGGCCGCCCGGGCGGCCCACCCCCCCCACGACACCACGAGTGGGCGGCAACCGGGCTTGAGGGGCCCATGCCGCCCGGCGTGGCGGTCCAGGTCTCGTCGTCACTTGGTGAAGACGAGGCTGACGTTGTGTCCGCCGAACCCGAACGAGTTGGCCAGCGCAGCGGACCACCGACCGGTGCGCCGCTCACCGCGCACCACGTCCAGTTCCACGCGCGGGTCGAGTTCGTCGAGGTTGCGCGTGGCCGGCACCGTGCCGTCCTTGAGCGCGAACAGAGCGGCCATGGCGCCAACCGTTCCGGACGCGCCCATCATGTGGCCTGTCATCGACTTCGTCGCCGTCACCGCAGCGTGGCTGCCGATCACCCGGCCGATCGCCTCGGCCTCCGCCAGGTCACCGGACTCCGTCGAGGTGGCGTGGGCGTGCACGACCCCAATGTCCGCCGGGGCCAGGCCGGCGTCGCGCAGCGCCAGTTCCATGGCGTAGGCCTGGCCTTCCGCGTCGGAGGCCGTGATGTGGTTCGCGCTCGAACTCACGGAACTGCCGGCCAGCGTGCCGTAGGCACGTGCTTCACGGGCACGGGCGAACTCGGCGCGTTCGAGCACCATCATCCCCGCGCCCTCGCCCATAACGAATCCGGACCGCTTGACGTCGAACGGGCGGGACACGGTCTCTGGGTCCACGGACTGCGTCGACAGGGCCTTCATCTGGGCGAATGCCGCGATGGTGAAGGGGTGCAGGCATGCCTCCACCCCACCTGCGACGACCACGTCCGCCCGCCCGCTGCGGATCAGATCCTGCCCCAGGGCGAGGGCCTCTGCCCCGGAGGCACAGGCACTCACCGGAGTCCTGGCGCCTCCCTTCGCGCCCAGGTCCATGCTCACCCAAGCAGCCGGCCCGTTGGGCATCAGCATGGGGACCGCGAACGGCGACAGCCGGCGAATCCCGGCGCGTTCGAAGACGTCGTCCTGCCCCAGCGTGGTGAGGACACCACCGGTCCCCGTACCAATGACGACGGCGAGCCGTTCCGGCTCGACCTGCGGAGCACCGGCGTCCTGCCAAGCTTCGCGCGCGCTGAGGACGGCGGCCTGCTCACCGCGGTCCAGCTTCCTGGCCTCGACCCTCGGAAGCAGGGAGGCAGGGTCCACTGTGAACCCGGCCGCAACGTGCACGGGCAGGTCCGCGGCCCACTCCTCCTCCAGGAAGCGCACCCCCGACTTACCGTCCAGCAGCCCCGACCACGACGACGGCGCATCGGCTCCCAGTGGCGTCATCGCACCGACGCCTGTCACCAGCACACGACCGTTACGGGTCACACGAGCCTCCTTGAATTGTGTAGATACTACATAGCGCCTGACTTGCCCTCATGGGGATCATGCCAGCCTTCATCGGGGAAATCGGGGTAGGAGTCGACCGATTCGAAAGCGATGGATTGTTCTGTCTCTACAATTAACCAGTGCACCGTCGGAACGCCTCCTCCTGCCCGTAGTCATGGGCCTGAGCACAGGGTGCTGTCCAGATCTGCCGTCCGGGCGCCATGTCTTCCACGGACGTGCCGTCAAGGGGGCCGGCGACCAGGACGGGAATCACAACTCCGCCGGCACCCTGCGGGAGGTCCCTGGGTGGCGATCGAGCCGGTCGTCTCCGCCGTCCGCATACTGGAGAAGGTCGTGCCGGACGACAGACTGCACTTCGGCTTCGCCGGCCACACCTTCCGGCACACGCGTTTCTCCGGCGGCGCCCCCTGGGACATGAGGCTCTTCGAGCCCGCATCGAGGACTTCGTGACCTTGGCCTGTCAACAGGCGCTGCGTCTGGACCGGCCGCAGGAGACCAACCTCAACGACCGACGCCGAGCGATCGGCGTGGCCCGCTTCCGTAGATCCCTCGCCCGGCACATCGCCCGTCGGCCCGGGGGCTTCGTTCGCACTCGCGATGGGAGCCCGGACGACCGTCGCTCCGGCCGTCGGAGCCGGCGTCCCGCGCAATGTGCTCACCCAGCAACACCTTGATCGCAGAGGCGAGTTGTACGACAGAGTCCGTGCACGCGGCCCGACGCCGGACCCCGAGAAGCGACTCCGAAGGCAGATCACGAAACGGAAGGAACTCCGAGCCGCGGACGCAGTTCAGATCGGGCAACTGGAAGCAGACGTCGAAGCACTCGTCGGGGCGCTCCATCTGTCCCAGCCGGAAAACAGCAGGCTGCGTACCCGGCCCGCGAACCCCGGCATCCGACTCCTGAGGAAAGGGGCACTCGGACAAGGCCCTGCCATGTCCTCGCCCCGGTCCCTGCCGGAGCCGGTGCCAGCAACGGCCGGTCGACTGCGAATCGACGTGGAGTCAGTGCGGTGCGGCGGGATCGGGCCGGAGCCGGCCCGCCGAGATCCATGACGACCAGGAGCCGCTTGCTGCCCGGCGGAGGTGAATGCGGCCGTTCGGCGTCGAAGCTCAGATCCGGCAACTGGCCGCCCTTGGCGTGGCCGTAGGCCGCACCTGTATCGAGTGCGGATTCTCCGGCACCCGCTGCGACGGGTCGACCGTCCGCGGCCGCCAACCGGCCGGGGGGGCGCCCCCCCCCCCCCCGGCGGGGGCGCGGGCGCCCGCCCGCGGGGGGGCGGGGCGCCCACAC